>NZ_CP029194.1:7952500-8255351 GCF_008642375.1 Streptomyces venezuelae
CCCGCCGACCGGAGGCGGCTTCCGCCCCTTCGCCCCGCAGACGGAGACCGCGATCCGCGCCCGCGCCGAGCAGGCGGTCCGCGCGCGCCTCACCCCCGAGGCGTACACCCGCCACTACGCGGAGGGCACGAAGCTCACCCTCGACACCGCGGTGGCCCTCGTCCACCGGCCCGAGGTGACGCATTCCGATGCCTGATCGCCACCCGTACCGCATCACGTCCCGGCGAGGGGACCTCAGCGTGATCTGGCAGGCCGGAGAAGGCGACGACCCCGACACGCTCGCCCTCGACGAGAGCGGACGGCTCCTCGCCTGCCACGCCGTCGAGACCCTCGGGACGTACGCTGCCGACCGCGGCTGGGACCTCGTGGCGGAGTCCGGACCGGACGGACCGGCCTCCCTCGACCTCGACGCCGTGCGCACATGGGTCGACGGCCGTCGCGACCGCCCCGCGCCGACGGGGCCGCTCCTGGAGGCGTGGAACTTCTTCGAGGACCTCGCGCGCAGTGTCGTGGCGGACCGCCCGCTCCCCTCGCAGGGCGCCGTGCACGACGCCGCGTACGAGAAGCTCTTCGGCACCGGCGGCGCGGCGGCGTGGACGGACGAGGAGGCGGCCGCAGCGAGCGGCCTCCTGCGCGCCGGGCTCGGGCTCTGGGAGGACGCGGCGCGCGGCGCCCTCACGCCGGACGCGTTCCTCCTCAGCCGGCCGCCGGGCGCTCCCGGGCCTCCGCGCGGTCCTCGGGGGCAGGGGCGTCCTCCTGGGAGAGGCGGCGGCGCCAGTAGCCGGTGAAGAGGACCGCCCGGCGGTCGACGCCCCGCTCCTCCACGAGATGCCGGCGCAGCCCGCGAACCGCCGAGGCCTCGCCCGCGAGCCAGACGGACGGGCTGCCGGGCGGCAGCGCCCCGGCGCGGACGGCGTCGGCCGGCGGCACACCGGGAGGCAGCAGCCCCACGGTGAGGTCTCCGTGCGTCGCCAGGGGCTGTACGTCCGCCGGGTCGTCGACCTGGACGTACGCGAGGGCCCGCCGGCCCGCCGGGAGCGCGGCGACGACCGTGGCGAGGGCGGGCACCGCGCACGCGTCGGCGTACAGGAGCGTCCGGTCGCCCGCGCCGGGGTCGAAGGGCACCGCGAACGCGGCGGACGGCCCGACCCACCCTCCCGGGCCCCGTCGACACGCCACGGACACCCGCCCGACACGGGAGGGCGGGGAGCACCACACGGGAGGGCGGGGAGCACCACACGGGAGGGCGGCGAGCGTCCCGGATGCGCTCCCGACGACCGGACACGAGAATGGCGAGTGCCGGAAGAACACGTAGGAGGCGGCATGAACGCTGAGCCCGACAAGACGTCCATGGGGGATCGCCCGACGCCCGACCGGCTGCTCCATGCCGGGTCGGAGGGCGAGTTCACGGCGGAGGACCTGGTCCTCGCCTCCGGTCGTGACGTGAATCCGAAGACCCTCGCCTGGGCCGAACGCCGAATGGAGCAGAAGGGGCGTGCCTCCATGGACGAGCTCCTGCCCTAGGCCAAGACGTCCGCACCCGTTCGTCTCTCTTGTCCCCTCGGCCCCGGATCGGCTTGTCCGAACCGGGGCCGTGGCCTTCCACATTTGTGAAACACGTTCTACCGTGGCCGCCGTCGCAGACGCGCCGCCACGGGAGGACCCGCATGCACCTCGAGTACACGCCCGCCCAGAACAGCCTGCGCGCCGAGCTGCGTGCGTACTTCTCCGAGCTCGTCCCGGACGACGTCCACACCCGCTACGAGGACCCCGCGGCACAGAAGCGCTTCTACCGGGAGACCGTGCGCAGGCTCGGCGCGGACGGCTGGCTCGGGGTCGGCTGGCCCACCGAGTACGGAGGGCGCGGACTCTCCCCGATGGAGCAGTTCATCTTCTTCGACGAGGCCGCCCAGGCCGGCGTACCCCTGCCGCTCATGGCCCTGAACACCGTCGGGCCGACGATCATGCGGTACGGCACCGAGGAGCAGAAGGCGCACTTCCTGCCCCGCATCCTCTCCGGCGAGATCGACTTCGCCATCGGCTACAGCGAGCCGGACGCGGGCACCGACCTGGCCGCGCTGAAGACCCGCGCGGTACGGGAGGGGGACACGTACGTCGTCAACGGCCAGAAGATCTGGACGACGAACGGCGACACCGCCGACTGGGTCTGGCTCGCCGTCCGCACCGACGTCGACGCCCCGCCCCACAAGGGCATCACCATGCTCCTCGTCCCGACGAGCGACCCCGGCTACTCCTGCACGATCATCAACACCCTCGCCTCGCACGACACGACCGCGAGCTACTACGACAACATCCGTGTCCCCGTGTCACGCCGCGTCGGCGAGGAGAACAAGGGCTGGCGCCTCATCACGAACCAGCTCAACCACGAGCGCGTGACGCTCGCGGCCCATGGCACGATGGCGATCCGCGCCCTCCACGACGTACAGCGCTGGGCCGCCGACACCCGGCTCACCGACGGCCGGCGCGTCCTGGACCTCCCGTGGGTCCGCCGCACGCTCGCCCGCACCCACGCCCGGCTCGACGCGATGAAGCTCCTCAACTGGCAGATGGTCAACGCCGTCCAGCACGGCACCCTCACCCCCCAGGACGCCTCCGCCGTCAAGGTCTACGGCTCCGAGGCCCGCCGCGACGCGTACGCGGCCCTCATGGAGGTCGTCGGCGCGGCGGGCGCCCTCAAGGAGGGCTCGGCGGGTGCGGTCCTCCACGGCGAACTGGAGCGCGGCTACCGCTCGGCCGTCATCTTCACCTTCGGCGGCGGCAACAACGAGATCCAGCGCGAGATCATCTCCTGGATCGGCCTGGGCATGCCCCGCGTCCGCCGCTGAGAGCGGGCGCGGTGGCGGTCACGCCCCGAAGCGGTGGCGGCGTGGTGGGACCTTCACCACCCGCGGCCGTGACAGAGTCGGTGAGACCTTGAAGCGGCGGGGGAGAGGAGCCTCGTGTCGCAGCCCGCCCGACCCGGCGATCCGGGGTGGCGCCGTTGGGTACCTGGAGCGCCTGGGATCGCTGTCCTCGCCCGCTACGAGCGCTCCTGGCTGCGTGGCGACCTGCTGGCGGGCGTGACCGTCGTGGCGTATCTCGTGCCGCAGGTCATGGCATACGCGACCGTGGCGGGGCTGCCGCCTGTCGCAGGGCTGTGGGCGATTCTGCCCGCACTGGTGCTGTACGCCGTGCTCGGCTCGTCGCGGCTGTTGTCGGTCGGGCCGGAGTCGACGACCGCACTCATGACCGCCACCGTTGTCGCGCCGCTCGCAGCCGGGGACCCTGTGCGATATGCCGTACTGGCGGCCGCGCTGGCGGTCGCGGTCGGGCTGCTGTGCCTGGTGGCGTGCGCGGCCAGGCTCGGCTTCCTCGCCGATCTCCTCTCGCGGCCGGTCCTGGTCGGCTATCTCGCGGGTGTGGCGCTGATCATGATCGTGGATCAGCTGCCGAAGGTGACGGGCGTGAGCACCACCGGGTCGGGCTTCCTTCCGCAGCTGGTGTCCTTCGCGCAGAACCTGCCCGAGGCCCAGCCCGCCACCATCGCCCTCGCTGGCACCGCCCTCGTCCTCCTCGTCGCCCTTCCGCTCGTCCTCCGTGCGGTGCCTGGGCCGCTGGTGGTGGTCGGACTCGGAACCGTGGCCGTGGCGGCGTTCGGCCTGGACGAGCACGGCATCGCCGTGATCGGAGCGGTGCCGACGGGACTGCCCCATCCGGCTCTGCCGGACTTCGACGAGCTGTCCCGGCTGATGGTTCCGGCGCTCGGGATCCTCCTCGTGGGCTACACGGATGTGATCCTCACCGCGCGTGCCTTCGCCACCGGCGACGAGGTCGGGCGCCTGGACGCCAACCAGGAGCTGCTGGCCCTGGGCGCCGCGAATCTCGGCGCGGGCGTCCTGAGCGGGTTCCCGGTGAGCAGCAGTGCCAGCCGCACCGCGCTGGCGGACTCCACAGGCGCGCGAAGTCAGGTGTACTCCCTGACCGCCGGCGCGGTCGTTCTCGCCGTACTGCTGTTCCTCAGCCCGCTGCTGAGCCTCACTCCGGTTGCCGTGCTGGGCGCCCTGGTCATCTACGCCGCCGTCAAGATGATCGACCTGGCGGGATTTCGGCGGCTGGCCTCCTTTCGTCGCAGGGAACTCCTGCTGGCCGTCGGCTGCCTGTGCGGCGTGCTGTCCCTGGACATTCTGTACGGGGTGCTGGTGGCGGTCGGTCTGTCGGTGGCCGAGCTTCTGACGCGGGTGGCGCGCCCGCACGATGCCGTCCAGGGGCTGGTCCCGGGCGTGGCCGGCATGCACGACGTCGACGACTATCCGGAGGCTCGTACGATTCCCGGGCTGCTTGTCTATCGGTACGACTCGCCGCTGTTCTTCGCCAACGCGGAGAACTTCCGCCGCCGTGCACTGGCCGCCGTCGCAGAGCAGCCTGGGCCGGTCCACTGGTTCGTGCTCAACACCGAGGCCAATGTGGAGGTGGACATCACCGCGCTGGACTCCGTCGACGAGCTGCGCCGCGAACTGTCCGCGCGCGGCATCGTGTTCGCGCTGGCACGTGTGAAGCAGGACCTGCTCGACGATCTCGACGCCTACGGGCTGGCCGAGTCCGTCGGCGACGATCTGATCTTTCCCACACTGCCCACGGCGGTGGCCGCGTACGAGGACTGGCACCGCGCCCGAGGAGACGCTTCTCCGGAGTAGGAGTCGCCGCCGTTCAGCCGGTTGCTGCGCAGCGCAGTGAGGCTCGCGCGGCCCTTCATTCGGTGACGCGGACCGCGAGTGCCGGGCGGATGGCGGCGGCACGGCGGGCAGGCCCGATCGTGGCGAGGAGCGACGCGGCGAAGGTGGCTGCGGCCAGGGCGCAGATGCTGGCCCATTCGACCGGGAAACCTCCTTCGAGGCCCTCGAACGCGGCGCTGTTGCTGTACATCAGCCAGGTGGTGAGCACGCCGAGGAGGGATCCGAGGACGATTCCCTCCAGGGCGATGAAGGCGCTCTCCCAGAGGAACGACCGCTGGACGGTCCGTGCCCGGAAGCCCAGGGCCCGCAGGATTCCGATGGTGCGGCGGCGTTCGCGTACGGCTCGGACCATGACGACGCCGAGGCCGGTGATGCCCACACCGAGGCCCAGGGCGAGGAAGCCCTGCATGAGACGGAAGAAGGCGGTGCTGGAGTCGAACTGTCGGCGGATGTCCGACTCTATGGGTGTGGCGACCAGGCTGGACGAGAGTTGCTCGCCCTGAAGTCGGGTCGCCAGGGCGTCGGGGGACGTTCCGGGGTCGGTTCTCACCAGTGCGGAGGCGTTCTGTGCCTGGGCGCCGAAGAGCTCGCGCGTCGCCTGCTCGCTCAGCACCACGGGGTAGGTGGTCGAACTGGCGCCGGTGCCGGGGTAGAAGACGAGTCCGTTGCTGAGTACGCCGGCGATGACCTTCTGTTCGCTGCGGCCCGTTCTGGGGTCCGTCAGGGTGAGGCTGTCCCCGGGGTCGTAGTAGTCGCCGGCCGGGCCGCCGGTACTGCCGAAGAAGCCGTCCAGCACGACGTAGCGGGGGTCGGAGGCGAGGGCCTGCCATACGGCGGCGTCGTTGTTCAGGCCGGGCAGGCGTTCCCGGAACGTGATGCCGGTGATCGCTTCGTCGGGCACGCCGACGACGGCGGCGTCCAGCGGCCGAGGGCTGCGGTGTCCCGGGTCGGTGGCCCGCCCCGTGGCGTTGAGCAGCGGCGTGACGGCGGCGATCCCGGCGGCCGACGGGCCACTGCGGAGTTCGGGGACGAGGCGGTCGCCGGCGACCTGTGGGTTGTAGTCCAGGCGCAGGGAGTATCCGGCGGTGGCATCGGCGACGACTCCGTCGACCCCGGCACGGATGATGCCCGAGATCTCCGTCAGGAGCACGAGGACGAACACGATGAGGGTGTACATCACCAGCGTCGCGCCGGTCCTGAACCGCTTGGCCAGCGGATACGCGACCGCGAGCCGCGCCGCCAGGCCGCCCTCTGTCGGGCGCTGGAGGAGCCGTCGTACGGGGCGCAGCAGGATCTTCTGGTTGTTGCTGACGAGCACCACGGCGGAGAAGGCGGCCAGGGCGCCCTGGATGACGTACACGGACATCGAGGGGGTGTCGAAGATCCGGGGGCGGATGACAGGTGCCAGGAGCGTCCAGGCGAGGACGACTCCCGCGACCAGGGTGGTGGCCGTGTGACGAGGGAGGACACGCAGCAAGGCAGGAGTGGCGAAGGCGAGCGCGAGTGCCGGCATGAGGTAGGTCGCGTCGGGCTGGCTGCGCGCCACGGCCGGGACGGCCACCAGCGCGCACAGGACGGCCAGGGCCGTGGAGATCGCGAGGAGACGGCGGCGTGGGCCCCGGCCGGGCGTGGCGGGGAGGTCGCGGATCGCGGCGATGATGTTGAACCTGCTGATGCGCACACTTGTCGCCAGGATGGCCGCGAAGGCGATGAGCAGCCCCATGGCCAGTCCGTTGAGGACGCTGGTGGGAGTGATGGCGAACGCGATGCGGAGGCTGCTTCCGCCGACCGACCAGCCCTGGAAGATCTGCGCCGCCACCACGGCGACGCCCCAGCCGACGGCGACCCCGAGCGCCACTCCCGGCAGCGCGGACAACAGCGCGTAGGCGGCCCCTTCGAGAGTGAACGACCCGACGAGCCGCGAGCGCTTCATCCCCACTGCCCGCACCATGCCCATCTGGGACTTCCGCTCCTCGCCGAGCATCACGAAGATGTTCACCAGGAGCAGGGCGCCCGCGATGATGCTGAAACTGCCGATCATGAGGAACAGGGCTCCGAGGGAGTCACCGGCCTGCTTGGCGTCGCGCAGGACCGTCTGCTTCGGCGTCTCGACCGCCGTCTGCCCGGCGAGCGGGCCCAGGGCCTTCCGGATGTCGGTGGTCACCCGGTCGGTCAGGGCTTCGCCGCTTTCGACGCCGCCGCGGTTGGACACGAAGGTGACCGAGCGCGGCTCCGCACCGGCGGCCCGGGCGGCGGAATCCAGGGCCCCCGGTGGCAGGAACACGTCGCGGTTCAACCTGCCGCCCAGGCCCACGCCGGCCAGACCCTGCTCCGGCACGACACGCTCGACCCTGTACGTCTGCGGTGTCCCGAACAGGTACACCGTGACCGGATCCCCGGCTCCCACGCTCAGGGACTGGGCCAGCGGCTCGTTGACCACGACCTGGCCGGGCTTCGGGTTCGGCCCGCCGAGACCGGAGTCTCCCCCCGGTGCGCCGAAGCGTGCGGCCTTGTCGAAGTCCATCTGCCAGGCCAGTACGCGCGGCTCCGCCGCCGTACGGTCGTCGGCGGTGCTGACGGCCGATGCCTGGGTGGCCTGGGCGTTCAGGACTCCGTCGACGTCGGGATCGTCCGCCAGAGCGGCCAGCCGTTCGGTGACGGCGCGCCCGGTCGGCCCGGGGGGTGCGACGACGCGCTCGTCCACCGGTCCCAGGGTGCGGTACGCCTCCTGGCGTACGGAGAAGTTCAAGGTGTCGCCGACGACCAGGGCCCCGATGACGATGGCCGTGCCGAGCATCGACCCGCCGATCACCAGCGCTGCCTCGGTGCGTCGGCGGGCGACCTGCCGGAAGGCCAGCCGCCGTGACACCGGCTGCCGGACGGCGACCACCACCAGGGCCGCGAGGGCGAGCGCGAGGGCGGTGAGCAGTGGGATGAGGAGGTTCGGGTACATGGTCAGCCCATGGGGATGTCGCGGACCGTGGCCGGGGCGGTGACTGTCTGGCGGACGTCGTCGACCAGCTGCCCGTCGCGCATCCGGATCAGTCGGGGCACGCGGGCGCCGATGGCGCTGTCATGCGTGACCAGGACGATCGTCTGGCCCTCGTCCCGGTTGAGCTCGCACAGCAGGTCCATGACCTGGTCGGCCATCGCGCTGTCGAGGTTGCCGGTGGGTTCGTCCGCCCACACGATGGCGGGCCGCCCGGCCAGGGCGCGGGCGATGGTCACCCGCTGCTGTTCACCGCCGGACATCTCGCTCGGCCGGTGCTCGACCCGGTGGCCGAGGCCCACCCGGTCGAGCATCTCCAGAGCCCTGCGACGCGCTTCACGCGGCCGCGTGCCCACGAGCAACAGGGGAAGTTCGACGTTCTCCACCGCGGAGAAGACCGGTATGAGGTTGAACGCCTGGAAGACGAACCCCATGGTGTGGGCCCGGTGCTCCGTTCGCGCCGCGTCCGACATGGCGAACAGGTCGTGGCCGTCGACCTCCACCCGGCCGGCGTCGATGTCGTCGAGCCCGGACAGACAGTTCAGGAGCGTGGTCTTTCCGGAGCCGGACGGACCCATGACCGCCACCATCTCCCCGTGGCGCACGAGGAGATCCAGGTCGATCAGGGCGGTGACCTCGACGGAGCCCGTCCGGTAGATCTTGCGTACCCCGCTGGCGACGAGGAGTGCGCGGTCGGCGTTCATGTCTTCCATACCAGCTTCCGGAGAGAACCGGCGGCTACGGCCACCCAGGCCCCGAACCGGGCCGAACGGCCCAATCGCCGGGCAACCGGGAGGCCTGCACGGGTGGTCTCGCAGCCGCGATCAGACGTCCGCGGTCGCCCGGGCGCGTCGCCGGACAGTGGTGGCGGCCAGGGTGCCCGCGCCGGTCGCGGTGACGGCGAGGAGGACGAATCCCCACGTGTAGTCGTGCGCGACGCTGTCCACCAATCCCATCACGAGCGGCGGGAAGAAGCCTCCGAGACCGCCCGCCGCCCCGACCACGCCCGTCACCGAGCCGACCCGCTCGGCCGGCACCAGACGTGCGACGAGCGCGAAGACCGCCCCGGACCCGGCACCCAGGCCCGCTGCCATGCCGTGGAAGGCCGCCGTTCCCACGGGGACCAGGTCCGCTTCGAACGCCGCGACCAGAGCGCACACCGAAACGAGCCCGAACGAAACCGTCAGCACGGGCACCGGGTGGATACGGTCCGACAGCCAACCCCCCACCGGCCGCATCGCCACGGCGAGGACGACGAATCCCGCAGTCCGCAGTGCCGCGTCGGAGCGCCCCAGCTCGTAGGCCCTGGTGAGGTAGGTGGGCAGGTAGACGCTGAACGCGACGAATCCGCCGAACGAGACGGCATACAGGAACGCCAGCTGCCAGGTGGCCGGTGTACGCACGGCCAGGGCTGTGCGCGAGAACAGCGACCCTGACGTCGTCGCGCGCCCCGGCCTGTCGCGGAGCAGGAACCAGGCCGCCGCGGCGTACACGGCGAGGCAGGTGGCCACGAGATCGAAGGGGAAGGCCCGTCCGACGGCGTCGGCGAGCTGGACGGTGGTGAACGCCGACAGGGCGGTACCGCCGGTGCCGATCCCGAAGATTCCGAGGGCGACACCCCGCCGTGCGGGCGGGTACCAGGCGTTGACGAAGGGGACGCCGACGGCGAAGGCTGTTCCTCCGAGCCCGAGGAGGAAGCCACCCGTGAGCACCTCGGCCAACGAGTCGGCCAGGTGACCCAGGTACAGCACGGGGAGGATCGTCAGGGCCGCGACGAGGGGGAACACCCGGCGTGCCCCCCAGCGGTCCGTCAGTGCTCCCGCCGGGATCCGGCCGAGCGCGCCGACCACCACCGGCACGGCGACCACCAGCGACTGCTCGAAGGAGCTGAGGCCGAGATCGTCCCGGAGCCGTGGGCCGAGGGGGGCCAGCAGCGCCCACGCCCAGAAGCAGAGCGCGAACCCGACGGTGGCGAGGAGAAGCATCTGCCACGGGCGCGGCGCATCCGCGAGCGGTCGGATCCCCGAGTTCCGCACCATGGTGGCCTCCCGGCGGTGATCCTCATGGGCCGTAGGAGCCCTGCTGCTCCCAGCCTCCGGCCGTCGGGATTCCGGCTCCCAGGGGCCGCTTGTTCCTTTACGTGCCCGTCCGGCCCCCTGCCAGGGGCCGGACGGCCCTGTGCCGGGCCTTCCGGGCGGTGCACGGTGGTGGCGGACAGACCGGAGGCAGGGGCGTCCGGTTCCTGCCGGCCCGGCCGTCGGGAGGGTGAGTGGCGATGATGTTCTGGTACGGCGACGGCATGAACGGATGGGGCTGGTTCGCCATGTCAGCCGGGATGGTGCTGTTCTGGGGCCTGCTCATCACCATCGCGGTGATGCTCCTCCGCACCATGGGCCGTCCTTCGGAACGGCCGTCGGGGTCTCGGCCCGCCACGTCGGCCGAGCAGATCCTGGGCGAGCGACTGGCGCGTGGCGAGATCGACGAGGAGGAGTACCGCCGGCGCCTGACCGCCCTGCGCAGTGCGGAACCGTGAACCCCGTGACCGGCCGGGGTGCGGGCGTGGGCGCGGCCGGTCACCCTGGAAGAATGACCGGCCGGACGCCCGGGGAGCCGGGCCGACGCCCAGATGCGCTCCGTGAGCTGACCGCACGGCACGGAGGGCGCGGGGGGCTGTTGCCGACCGCGCTGGAGCGTGCAAGGGCGGGTACCGCGGAAGAGCCGGGGGCCTGGGCGCCCCAGGTCGCGGCGGCAGCAGGACTGCCGGCCGCCGCAGGTCTCGGCCCCGCCACCTTCTTCGCCGATCTCGCCGCCCGACGCGGCGAGCGCCATGTCCGGGTCTGCACCGCTACGGCGTGCTTCGCCTCGCGGGGTGGACAGCACCTGGCGGAGGTCGAACGGGCACTCGGAGTGGTGGCGGGCACGGGCGACGAAACGGGTTCGACCTCGCTGCAGACCGTGCACTGCCTCGGCTACTGCTACGCGGGCCCGGCGGCCCTCGACGGCACCCTCCCTCGCACGGGCCCGGACCTGGCCGAACAACTCGGCGGGCGGACCGAGCCGCGCGCGCCCGCCATCCCCGCGGCCGACACCACGGGGGCTCCCATCCTGCTCGCCGGCATCGTGGGAGGGCAGTCCGCCTGGGACGAGTGGCACGAGGCGGTGGCCGGGCTGCGGCCCGAGGAGGTGCGGGAGGAGATCACCGTCTCGGGACTGCGTGGGCGAGGAGGCGCCGGCTTCCCGGTTGCCGAGAAGTGGGCCGCGGTGGCGGGAATGCCGGAGGTGGTCGTCGTCGCCAACGGGGACGAGGGCGACCCGGGGTCGTACGCCGACCGGCTGCTCATGGAGGAGGACCCCGAGCGCGTCCTCACGGGGCTCGCCCTGGCCTGCTTCGCCTGCGGAGCCCGGCGCGGGATCGTCCTGGTGCGCTCCGAGTATCCGAGAGCCATGGCCCGGCTCCGCAGGGCGGTGGAGCGTGCGACGGAGTCCGGCGATCTGGCCCGTTCGGTCGAGACGGCCGGGCCGCGGCCGTTCGTCGAGATCGTCGAGGGAGCCGGTTCCTATGTCGCCGGCGAGGAGACCGCCCTCATCGCCCGCCTCGAAGGCGCTCGCGGCTGTGCCCGCCCAAGACCCCCCTACCCCACGGACCACGGTCTGTGGGACACACCGACGGTGGTCAACAACGTGGAGACGCTGGCGGCCGTGCCCTGGATCGTGCGCCACAGCGGCACGGCCTACGCCCGACGTGGCGTAGGCGAAGAGACAGGCACCAAGCTGGTCTGCCTGTCCGAGCGGTTCGCTCGGCCCGGAGCCTACGAGGTCGAGCTCGGTACCCCCGTGGACGAGATCGTCACCCGGTTCGGCGGCGGCCTCAAGGACGGCCGCGAGCTCGTCGCCCTCCAGATCGGCGGGCCCCTGGGCGGCTTCCTCGCCGGGACCGCGCTCGACGTCCCCCTCACCACGGCAGCGCTCGCCGAGCATGGTGCCGCCCTCGGTCACGCCGGCATGGTCGCCTTCGATGCCGCAACCGATCCGTACGAACTCCTTCGCCACATATGGGAGTTCGCTGCGGACGAGAGCTGTGGAGCCTGCTCGCCCTGCCGGATCGGCACCCGGCGAGGGCGTGAACTCGCACAGGGCCGGGCCGGGCCGGGGGAGTCCTACGAAGGACTGGCACGGCTGATGAGCGAGGCGAGCCTCTGCGCGTTCGGCCGCCGTGTGCCCGCAGCCGTCCGCAGCCTGGCCCGCGCCTACGGGCCGGCCCTGGAAGGATGGGACCGATGACATGGCTCCAGGTCGACGGCGTGCCGGTCGAACTGCCCGACGGATCCTCACTGCTCGACGCGGTACGTGCCACCGGATCCGAACTGCCCGCCCTCTGCCACGACGACCGTCTCCGGCCCGCCGGGTCCTGCCGGACCTGCCTGGTCCGAGCCGACGGCCGGACCGTCGCCGCCTGCGTCACGCCCGCACTGCCGGGCCTCACCGTCGACACCGCCGACGACGGCGTGCGGAACCTGCGCCGGGACGCGGTCGCCCTGATCGCCTCGGCGCTCCCGCCGCACGCCCTCGCCGACAGCGCGCACAGTGAACTGGCCGACGCGTGCCGGGCCTTGGGGATCCCCCGGAGCACGGCGGCCGGTGCTCCCACGCGCGGAAGCGACGAGAGTCATCCGTACGTCCATCTCGACCGCGACCTGTGCATCGCGTGCGGGCGCTGCGTCCGGATGTGCTCGGACGTCCAGGGCACCTTCGCGCTCACCCTCACCGGACGCGGTGCCGACACGGTCGTCGCCCCGGGTACCGGCGGCCCCTGGGCCGACTCCGACTGTGTGTCCTGCGGCGGCTGCGTCGACACCTGTCCCACGGGGGCGATCAGCCGGCCCGGCCCCGGCCAGGGCCTCACCTCGCGGCGAGTCCCCGGCGACCGCGTACGCACCACCTGCGGCTACTGCGGAGTCGGCTGCACCCTCGACGTCGTCGTCCGCGAGGATCGTGTCGCTGCCGTACTCCCCGCTCGGGACGGACCGGTCAACCGGGGCCACGCCTGCGTCAAGGGCCGCTTCGCGCACGGATACCTCGACTCCGCCGAACGTCTCACCGAGCCCCTGATCCGGGAGAACGGCGAACTGCGACCGGCGACCTGGGACGAGGCGGTGACCCGGATCGCCGACGGCCTGCGCGCGGCCGTCCTCCACAGTGGCCCCGACACGGTCGCCGCGATCTCCTCCGCCCGCGCCACCAACGAGGAGAACTACCTCGTCCAGAAGTTCCTGCGGACCGTCATCGGCACCAACAACGTCGACAACTGCTCCCGCCTGTGCCATGCCCCTTCCGCCGCCGGCCTCAGCGCCTCCTTCGGACGAGCCGGCGGCACCGACCCCTTCGACGACGTCGAGACCTCCGACTGCCTCATGGTCGTCGGCGCCAATCCTGTCGAGGCCCACCCCGTCGTCGGTGCCCGCCTCCTCCAGCGGGCACTCGCGGGCGCCTCCCTGATCGTGGCCGACCCCCGAGCCGTGGGCCTCGCCCGCCATGCCGACGTGCACCTGCGTCCGCGCCCCGGTACGAACGTCGCCCTCTTCCACGGTCTCGCCCACGTCCTGGTCGACGAAGGCATGACCGACCCGGACTTCCTCCACGACCGGGCCACCGGACTGGACGGACTCACCGACCTGCTCGCCGACTACTCGCCCGAGCGCGCCGCCGAGATCACCGGCGTCCCCGCCGACGACATCAGGAAGGCCGCCCGGCTCTACGGCCGCGCGGAGCGGCCGGCCGTCCTGTACGGACTCGGCGTCACCGAGCACCTGCACGGCACCGACGGCGTCCGGACCCTGGCGAACCTCCCCATCCTGCGCGGAGCCGTCGGAGCCACCGGTCGCGGGTTCGGCATCAGCCCCCTGCGCGGCCAGAACAACGTCCAGGGCGCCTCCGACATGGGCGCCCTGCCCGACCTGCTCCCCGGCTACGGCCGCGTGACCGACCCCGCGGCCCGCGCCCGTGCCGAAGCGGTGTGGGGCCGACCGGTCCCCGATCGGCCGGGTATGCGCATCCCCGAGATGTTCGCGGCGGCTCGCGAGGGCCGGCTGCGGGCGCTGTGGATCATCGGAGAGGACGTGTGCGCGACCGACCCCGACAGCCGGGGCGTGGCCGAGGCCCTCGACGTCTGCCCGCTCGTCGTGGTCAGCGAGCTCTTCCTCGGCGAGACCACCCACCACGCCGATGTCGTCCTGCCCGTGGCCTCCTGGCTGGAGAAGGACGGGACCTTCGTCAACTTCGACCGCCGCTTCCAGCGCGTACGACCAGCCGTGGCTCCGCCCGGTGCGGCGCGCTCCGACTTCGAGGCCGTGCACGCCGTCGCCGAGGCCCTCGGTGCCGACCTCGACTGCCCCACCCCGGCAGCCGCTCTCGCCGAGTGCGGACGTGTGACACCTCTCTTCGCGGGTCTCTCGCACGAGCGGCTCGACCGGGAGGGGGCGGTGCCCTGGCCCTGCCCCGCACCGGACCGGCCGGGCGAAGCCACCCTGTACGCCGAGGAGTTCGCCACGCCCGACGGACGGGCCCATCTGTCGGCGGCCCCCTATCTACCGCCCGGCGAAGAACCGGATCACGACTACCCTCTGGTGCTCGTCACCGGGCGCCGTTGGGCCCACTACAACTCCGGGAGCATGACCCGGCGCGGCGGCAACCTCCTTCTCGACGCGTCCGACCGCCTGGACCTGCACCCGGAGGACTCCGCCCGGTTCGGCGTGCGGGACGGCACACCGGTCATCGTCGAGAGCCGTCACGGACAGGCGCGACTGGTCGCCCGCGTCGGAACGGCACTGGCACCCGGGCAGGTCTTCTGCGCGTTCCATTTCCCGGCCAGTGGCGTCAACTCCCTCACCTCGGAGCACGCCGACACCGTGACCTCGTGTCCGGAGTACAAGGTCACGGCGGTACGGCTGCGTCCGGCGGCGCCCGAGAGCTGACCGGCACCGATCAGTCGTGGGGAACGAGTGCCACGGGCACCGGGCTGTGGTGCAGGACGGCGTGGGCCACGCTGCCGATGTGCGCGCCGAGCGCCGATTGGCGGGAACGCCGGCCCACCACCACGAGGGAGGCCTCCCGGGCGACCGCCACCAGTTCGAGTCCGGCCGATCCGACCGCCACGCGGGCGACCGCCTCGACGTCGGGATACTTCGCCCGCCAGGGTTCCAGCATGACCTCCACCGAACGCTTGATCTCCGGCACCATGGAGAGCCTGAAGTCCGGGACCATCGCGGGCCCCATTCCCGCGTGCAGCGGGAGCTGCTGTACGTACACGACGAGGATCCGCGTGTGCCGTCGCGCGGCTTCCTCGAAGGCGAAGCCCAGCACGGAGTCCACGGGCTGCCGCACGTCGGCCCCGACCACGACAGGGCCTCGTGGAGTGCTCGCCGCGCTGACGGCCCGTACGAGCACGACAGGACGCTCGACGACGCCGGCGACCGTCAGGCCGACCGAGCCGAGCAGGTAGCCGGCCACGCTGCCGAGTGCCCGCGAGCCGAGAACGAGCAGATCGCTCTCCTCAGCCGCGGCGACCAGACCCGGAACGGGCCCCGAGGGCAGCACCCGGGAGGTCACCGACAGGCCGGGATGGCGCTCGCGCAGCTCACCGGCGGTGCGTGCCATCATCTCCCTGGCCCACCGTTCCTCGGACTCCCACTCCACGAGCGACAGAGCGGCCTCCGGTACCGGTTCCTTCGCATGTACCAGATGCACGTCCGTGCCGCGCAGCAGCGCCTCCTCGGCCGCCCACTCCGCAGCGGCGTCGGCCTGCTCCGTACCGTCCAGGCCGACCACGATGCTCCGCGTCATGATCGTCCACCTCCTCGTTCGATGTCGTCGACGTCGTACGTGAGACGGGTGGAGGAGACCGAGACCACGCCGTCGACGGTCGCGCACATACGCTCGATCGCCGGGACCATGCCCCGGAAGGGCAGCCTGCCGCTGAGCTCCACCCGGCCGTCACGCACCTCGACGGCGAGGGCGGTCGGTCCGAGACGCAGCGTTTCACCGAGGACGTCCTCGACGATCTCCCTGCGGATGTCGTCGTCCTCACGGAGGAAGACGCCCAGCAGGTCGCGGCGGCTCACGATGCCCAGCAGGTGGTCGTCCGCGTCGACGACGACGAGCCGCTTCACCCTCTGGACCTCCATGAGCCGTGCCGCCTCGGCCACGGTCCATGCCGGGCGGGCGCACACCGCGGGGGCGGACATCAGCTCTTCGGCCCGCGTTCCCTCGGCCTTCGTCCGTTCCCACGCCTCCAGGTCCGGAACGGCCGGCAGGCCACTCGGTGCGGCGGCCTGGTCGGCGGTCTTGCGCAGCAGATCGCCCTCCGACACCACCCCGACGACCCGGCCGTCGCCCTCCACCACGGGTACGGCGGTCACCCGGTGCTGCGAGAGCGTGCGGGCGATCTCCTTGAACGGGGTGTCGCCGCGGACGCTCACCACCTCACGGGTCATCAGCTGGTCGATCCTGCGGTGGCGCATCATCCGCTCCTTCCTTGTGCGGACGCACCGGCCTCGGCCACCAGGCGAGCGGCGCAGCCGTCCCAGGTGTCGAGGGCCGGGTAGTCGTCCTCGGTGAGTTCCGTTCCGCTGAGTTCGGCGAGAGCTTCGACGAACTCGAGGAAGTCCAGCGAATCCAGCTCGAACGTGTCACGCAGGGACACGCCGGGATCGAGCCCGGTGAAGTCGGCGTCGGGAACGACACGCTGCACGGCTTGCCGGACGAACGCCTTCGCCTCGTCGTGGTTCACAGTTCCTCCGGTCGTTGCAGGAGCCTGTCCATGGTGGTCAGGAGGCGCGCGCCGGTGGCGCCGTCGGCGGCTCGGTGGTCGGCGGACAGCGTGGCCGTCACGACGGGACGTACTCCCAGCAGGCCGTTCACGGCCACCGGCCGCTCGACGATCCGGCCGAGGCCGACGAGCGCGACCTGCGGCGGGTAGACGACCCCGAACACGGCCTCGACGCCCTGGTCGCCGAGGTTCGTGACGGTGAGGCTGGGGTCGGCGGTCTCGGACGCCCGGAGCCGTCCGCCCCGCGTCCGCGCCACCAGGTCCCTGAGCGTGGCCATCATCTCGGCCACGGTGAGCGCGTCGGCGTGGGCGAGGGCCGGGGCGGCGAGGCCACCGCCCCGCAGGGAGACGGCGACGCCCAGCCGTACGTCCTCCGCCGGGACGAAGTCGTCGTCGACCCAGTGCCCGTTGAGCTCGGGCACCTTCCGCGCCGCCAGCGCGACGGCCTTGAAGAGAAGTGCGGCGGGCACCAGACGGCCGGACAAGGGCAGTTCGTGGTTCCGGGCGTGCATCCACTCCAGGGCTGCTGCCATGTCCACGGTCGTGGAGAGGTAGAAGTGAGGGATCTCCCGCTTGGATCGGCTCATGAGCCGGGCGGTCGCCGCCCGTGCCACGTTCGGGACGGCCGGCCGCGCTGCGTCCCCGGCCGCTGTGGCGGAACGGACGTCCTCCGCACGGACGGTGCCGCCCCGACCCGTGCCGGTCACCTCGGCGATGTCGATGCCCAGTTCCGTGGCCAGCCGCCGCGCGAGCGGTGAGGACCTCACGCGCTGCGGAGCCTGACGCTCCCCGGCCGGGTCGTCGCTGTGCACCGGCCGCGGCGGCCGTGCCGTCGGCGTGGACGCCTCGGCCCCGCCTCGGCTCCGCTTCCGTCGCCCCGGCTCCGTGCCCTGCTGCCGCGCGGTCGCGGTGTGCGTGGGCTCGGAGAGGCCGGTGGTCTTGTCGTGCTCCGGTTTCGGCTCCGGTTCCGCGTGCTCCACGTCCGCGCGTGTGATCCTGCCTCCCGGTCCCGAACCATGGAGGGCGGCGAGGTCGACGTGCCGGTCCTGGGCGAGTCGGCGGACCAGGGGCGTCGACGGGGACAGGTCCGCTGTGGGCCTGCTTTCGGAAGTCGTGCCGATACGGGCCAGCGGGGTGCCCACCGGGACGGTGGTGCCCTCGTCGACGAGGAGGGTGTCGACCGTACCGCTCTCGAAGCACTCCACCTCGATCGCCGACTTGGCGGTCTCGACGACCGCGATGACGTCGCCGCGCGCCACCCGGTCGCCGGGATGTACCAGCCACTGGGACAGCGTGCCTTCCTCCATGTCGGCACCGAGGGAGGGCATGGTGAACTCGGCCATGTCAGCTCACCACCCGCCGTGCCGCCGCCGCGATCCCTGCCGGCTGGGGGAGTGCTGCCTCCTCCAGCCGGCGGGCGTACGGGATGGGGACCTCCGCGCTGCACACCCGTTCGACGGGCGCGTCGAGTTCGAAGAAGGCCTGCTCGCAGATGCGCGACTCGATCTCGGCGGACAGACTGCCGCTGCGCCAGCCCTCGTCGACCACGACGGCCCGGTGGGTCCGCCGGACGGAGCCGACGAACGTGGCGTCGTCCAGGGGCCGCAGCGTCCGCAGGTCGACGACCTCCGCGCTGATCCCCTCGCCCGCCAGTTCCTCCGCGGCTTCGAGGGCCTTGGACACGCAACCGCCGTACGCGACGACCGTGACGTCGGTTCCCTCGCGTCGGACCGCCGCGCGGTCCAGGTCGACCTGCTGGACGGCCGGGTCGAGCGTTCCGGCCGCGTTGTACAGGCTGCCGTGCTCGAAGAGGAGTACCGGGTCGGGGTCGTCCAGAGCGGCGGACAGCACATGGCGGGCGTCGTCGATCGTGGCCGGCGCCAGGACACGGAGACCCGGGATGTGCGCGTACCAGCCTTCGAGACTGTGGGAGTGCTGGGCGGCCAGCTGCCGTCCCGCACCCGTCGTCATGCGGATCACCAGCGGCACGCCGAGCTGTCCACCGGACATGTGGCGCAGGGTGGCGGCGTTGTTGAGAATCTGGTCGAGGGCCAGCAGGCTGAAGTTGACCGTCATGATCTCGACGACCGGCCTCATCCCGGCCAGGGCGGCGCCGATACCGGCTCCGACGAACGCGGACTCCGACAGAGGCGTGTCCCGGACACGATCGGGGCCGAACTCCTCCAGGAGACCGAGGCTCACCCCGAAGCAGCCGCCGTAGCGCCCCACGTCCTCACCCATCAGGAACACTCGGTCGTCCGAGGCCAGGGCCTCGCGCAGTCCCTCGCGCAGGGCCTCCCTGTATGTGGTGGTGTCGTCGTCGGGATGCGCCCGTGGTCGCGTACGCGTGCTCATGCCCGAGCCTCCTCGTGTCGGCCTGTGACATGGAGCAGCAGATCCTCGGCCGGTTCCTCGGGGGCCCGTTCGGCCGCCCGGACGGCGTGATCGATCTCCTCGGCGACCTGGTGCTCCAAGTCCTCCAGCGCGGCGGCGTCGAGGAGTCCGGCCGCACGCATGCCGTCGGCGAGGCCGGTGACCGGGTCGTGCCGCTTCCACTCCTCGATCTCGCCCTTCGGCCGATAGCGGTCCGGGTCGTACATGGAGTGCGCTCGGAACCGATACGTCCGCATCTCCAGGAAATGGGGTCCGTTGCCTGCTCGAACGGACTCGACCGCCCCGCGCGTGGCCTTCTCCACGGCGTGCACGTCCATGCCGTCGACCGCCCAGGCCGCCATACCGTACGACGCCGCCCGCATCGCCAGGTCCGTCTGGGCGTGTTCGCGGGCGAGGGCCGTTCCCATCGCGTACAGGTTGTTCTCACAGACGAAGAGCACCGGAAGCCCCCAGAGCGCCGCCAGATTGGCGGTCTCGTGGAACTCGCCTTCGGCGAAGGCCCCGTCCCCGAAGAAGCAGCAGGTGACCCTCGGCTCGCCGCGCAACCGGTCGGCGAGCGCCAGCCCCGCCGCGAGCGGCAGTCCGCCGCCCACGATGGCGTTTCCGCCATAGAAGCGGCGGTCTGCGTCGAAGAGGTGCATGGAGCCACCCCTGCCATGACTGCAGCCGGTGGTCCTCCCGTACATCTCCGCCATTACGGCCTCGGGCGGTATCCCACGCGCCAGCGCGTGGCCGTGCTCGCGGTACGTGGAGACGACCGCGTCCGCCTCGTCGAGCGCCTGGTGCACGCCGACCGCCACCGCTTCCTCGCCGATGTAGAGGTGCACGAAGCCCCGGATCGTCGCTGCGCTGTACAGCTCGACGCACCGTTCCTCGAACCGCCGGATGAGCAGCATCCGCCGCAGCAGGTCCAGATCGTGGGCCGCCGCAGGAGTGCGGGAGGGCGTCGCGGGTCCGTGTGCGCGACGGGGGCGCTTCGTCTGCGATGTCCCGGCGGACGTACCGCCGTGTGCGGTAGCCATCACGGCTCCTTGTCGGAGAGCCCGGCCGTTCCGGCCGGTTCGGGCGACTCCAGCGTCGACACATCGCCCTCGGACAGGCCCAGTTCGCGGGCCCGCAGCAGGCGGCGCATCACCTTGCCGCTGCGGGTGTGCGGCAGATCCTCGACGAACTCGATCTCCCGGGGCGCGACGGCCGGGCCGAGGTGCCGTCGGGCGAACGCCAGGACGTCGCGCCGTAGTTCGGCGTCGGGCGGATACTCGGGACGAGGCAGCACGAACGCCTTGACGATCGTGCCGGCCAGCGGGTCAGGGCGTCCGATGACCCCGGCCTCGGCGACCGCCGGATGCTCCATGAGGGCGCTCTCCACCTCGAACGGCCCGATGAGGTGCCCCGCGGACTTGATGACGTCGTCGGCGCGGCCCACGAACCAGTACCAGCCGTCGGTGTCGCGGCTGACGAGGTCGCCGGTCAGGTACCAGCCGTCCGCGAAGCACGCCTCGTAACGGTGCGGTTCGTGGAGGTAGCCGCGGAACATGGACGGCCAGCCGGCCCGAAGGGCGAGTTCGCCCTGGGAGCCCGGCTCCTGGAGGACCTGGACGTGCCCGCCGGTGACCGCGGCGCGGCCGTCCTCACCGCAGGCCAGTACGGCGGCCTCGACTCCGGGAACCGGTCGGCCCATCGAGCCGGGTCGCACGGGATCAGCCGCGAAGTTGGCGATCATGATGGCACCGGTCTCGGTCTGCCACCAGGTGTCGTGGACGGGCATCCCGAGCGCCTTCCGGCCCCAGTGCACAGCCTCGGGGTTCAATGGCTCTCCGACGCTCGCGACGAACCGAAGCGATGAGAGGTCGTGCCGCGCGAGGGGTGTCGGCTCACCGCCGCGCGGTGCGGCCCGCATGAGCATGCGGAGCGCGGTGGGCGCGGTGTACCAGACGGTGACGTGCTGGTCGGCGAGGATCCCGTACCAGCGGGTAGGGGAGAAGTCCCCTTCGTCGACGACGGTCGTCACGCCGTGGGTGAGCGGGGCGATGATGCCGTACGACATGCCGGTGACCCAGCCGGGGTCTGCGGTGCACCAGAAGACGTCGCCTTCGTGCAGGTCCAGGGCGTAGGCGGCGGTGACGTGATGGGCGAGGACCGCCTCGTGCACGTGTACCGCACCCTTGGGGGTGCCTGTGGTGCCGCTGGTGAAGTGCAGCAGCGCCGGATCCGCGGGATCGGTCGGTCCGACCGGGTACGTGTTCGGCGCGGCGGCCGCGAGCGCGGGGAAGGAGAGGGTGTCCGGGGGCGGGTCGGCCCCGGGGTCGAGAAGCAGGACGTACCGCAGGTGAGGGAGGCGGGACCGTACCGGGGCCACCTTGCGCTCGTACAGCTCGCGGGTCGTGACGAGCGCACGGGCGCCGCCCAGTTCCATGCGCAGGGCGACGGGTTCGGGACCGAAGGCAGTGAACAGGGGGCACAGGACTCGTCCGGCCCGCAGTGTTCCCAGGACGGTGCTGTACAGCTCGAACCGGCGGCCGAGGAGGGTGAACACCCGCTCCCCGCGTTCCACACCGAGCGTCTCCAGTACGTGCGCGAAGCGGGAGCTCTCGGCCGCGAGCGAGGCGAAGGTCACCGTCCGAACGGATCCGTCGCGGGCGACGCAGCGCAGCGCGTCCCGTTCCCCGTGACCCTCGCGCAGGTGCCGGTCGACCGCCTCGTACCCGATGTTGACGCCGCCGTCCGGCAGCCCGGCGAGCCGCGCACGCTCGCGCCGCCAGGAGAACGTGTCCCGGGCACTCTCGTAGTCGGGCATGACCGGGGCCACCCACAGGGCCTTCATCGCGGTGGCTCCACGTCGAGCGCGCGGTTGTCGTGGACGTAGTCGATCGATTCGTGCAGGGCGACGACCCCGTCGACCGAACGGCAGAGCCGCACGATCACGCGGATGTCGGCCCGCTCGTCGACCCGGCCCGTCAGCCCGACGACCCCGTCGTCGACGGTGACGCGGATCGTGTCGGGGGCAAGGCGCAGGGTGTCGGCCAGGACGTCGTGCTCGATCTCGTCACGGATCGCGGTGTCACCGCGCAGGAAGGGCCGCAGCAGATCGCTGCGGCTGATGATCCCGACGAGTCGACCGGTCTCGTCGGTCACGGGAAGTCTCTTCACACCACTGCGCTGCATCGTCCGGGCCGTCTCGACGAGATTCCAGTTCGCCTGAGCCGTGACGGCAGGCGAGGTCATCAGCTGGGCGGCGGTCTCCGCATCGGGCAGCCCTCGCTCCTGGGACAGCAGCCGGACACCCGCCCAACGGCCCTCCAGGTCGGGGAGCTCGGCGGTGGTCCGCAGCAGGTCGGCCTCAGAGACCACACCGAGCAGGCGTCGGTCGGCGTCGACGACCGGGACCGCCGAGACGTCGTGGTCGGCGAAGAGCCGGGCGATCTGCTTGAAGCGGGTCTCAGGGGCCGCGGTGACCACGTCGTGGGTCATCACCTCGAAAACCGTACGATGCTGCATGACGGTCCTCCTTCACGGGACGCGGCCGCCTCAGATCTCACTCTGCTGCGCGAAGCCCACCCGGGGCAGTGCCGAATGGTCCCCTTCCGGGACTGTTGGCCCCTATGGACGTCGGCCGGCCGGGACGCACGGTGGAGAAGGCGAGAGAGTCCGTCTCGGGAGGACCGTGACCGCGCCCTCGTGCCGGGAGGCGAGCACCATGACTGCGACCGGAGAACGGCAAGGCCAGGAGATGCCACGCGCCGGGTTGTGGGCTCGCGTCGGCGACCGGCTGATCGTCGGCGGTGCCACGGTCGGGGACGAGGGACGTGACGGTGAGATCGTCGGGCTGCATCATCCGGACGGCACTCCGCCCTTCGACGTCCGATGGTCGGACACGGGCCGGGTCACTCTGGTGTTCCCGGGCCCCGACGCGCGCGTCCAGCACTTTCCCCCGCACGGCACGAGAGAGCCCCGACCCGTGAAGGCCGCTACGCGGTCGTGAACTCCGCCGTCGCGGCCACCACGCCGGGCACCGCCCGGGTCAGGCGCAGGGCCAGATCCGCCGGAACGGACGGTGGCAGGCGTCCGGCGAGCGTCACCGCTCCGTCCTCGACCCGTACGGTCAGTGCCGCGTCACCTTCGGGGATCAGGTGGGTGAGGAGCTCGTGGCGCACGTCCTCGGCGAGTTCGGCGTCGGAGCGAAGGTAGATCTTGAGCAGGTCGCCCCGGCTGACGACACCGACCGGGCGGCCGTCCGCGTCCACCACGGGAAGCCGCTTGAGGCGGCCCTGCGCCATCAGCCGCGCGGCCCCGGCGATCGTGGCTCCGCGCGGAACGGTGACGGGCGGAGCCGACATCAGGCTGCCCGCCGTCACCGATGCCGCGGCGTCCCGGGCCTCTCCCGGAACCTTGCCGAGAACGTCCGCCTCGGACACCACACCGACCACTCGCCCCTCGGCGGACAGCACGGGGACGGCGCTCACTCCCCAGCGCCGCATGGACCGGACGATCTCCTTGACCGGCGCGTCGAGCCTGGCGGAGACCACCGCATGGGTCATCACGTCGTCGACGGTGCGTGGGTGTTTCATGACCGGCCTCCGGTGCTCCGGCGCCCCGAGTCCTGTTGCTGTGAGGGTGTCGCCATGCGGGGCGGACGACAAGGGGCCGAAAGGGGCAGGCCGGGACCCGGGCAGCCCTGGCACGGACCGACTGCCGATGTCTTCCTGTGAGTGAGGAGGGGGCCCGGCAGAGGGACGCGGGGAAGCGGCTTCGAGCCGCGCACCGCGCGATCAGGATCCGCGAGAAGCGGAGGGGCCCCTCCGCCCGCCGTGTCTCCGCGTCGCCACCACCGGGTCCGGGCGGGCCGCGCCCGGGACCGACCGGCCCTATCCGGTCACTTCCGCCCGGTGCGAGCCTGGCAGCAGGCCACCTCACGACCGGAAAGGGCGGTGGGCATGATGGAATCCCCCCTGGTGGTGGGAGTCGACGGGTCCGACGCGAGTCTCACGGCCTTGGACTGGGCCGTCGACGAAGCGGTACGGCACGCGCTTCCCCTGCGCATCGTCCATGCCTCCCTGTGGGAACGGTACGAGGGAGTCGTGCCGGCCTGGACGACGGAACGACCCTCGGGACAGGTCCTCGCCGAGAACATCGTCGGCACTGCGGCCGAACGCGTCCGGCGCAGGACGCCCGACCTCCCCCTCACCACGGACGTCGTCGCCGAGGACGCGTCCAGTGCGTTGCTCAGGGAGGGGCAGGAGGGCACGATCCTCGTCGTCGGGTCACGTGGGCGCAGCGAGCTCGCCGACCTTCTGCTCGGATCCGTCGGCCTCATCGTGGCCGCCCGAGCCCTCTGTCCGGTCGTCGTCGTCCGGGGGGACCGGCAGGCCCTGGAAGCACGCCACGGGCGCGTCCTGCTCGGCGTCGGCGAGTACGACCTGGACTCGCCGGCCGTGAGGTTCGCCTTCCGCGAGGCGGCCGTCCGGGACGCGGAACTCGACGTCGTCCGCACCTGGCGACGGCAGGCCCATGAACCGGCCGACCACCTGCTGATGAGGCGTGCCGGGGCGGCGTACTTCACGGAGGGGGCTTCCGAACTGCTCGACAAGGCCCTTGAGGCCGCGGCGTCCGAGCATCCGCACGTGCGCCTGCGTAGGAGCACCGTCGAAGGCCCGGCCCACAGAGTGCTGACCGAGCGCTCCGCTGCCGCCGACCTGCTCGTCGTCGGCGCCAGGCGTCGTGACGGGCTCGTCGGCCTGGAACTCGGCAGGGTGGCCCACCGTGCCCTGCACCACGCCTCGTGTCCGGTCGCCGTCGTTCCTCAGCGGGATCCGGAGACGACGGAAGGAGGCCGGTGATGAACACGGCCGGCGCCCCCGATCCTTCGCACGCCACGAGCGACCTCGGCCGCCGCGTCGCAGCCAGGCGCACGCGGCTCGGCCTGTCCCGGGAGGACGTGGCCGAGCGGGCCGGCTCGACGCCCGGCTACATCGGCTACGTGGAGGAGCAGGCGGCCACCCCGGGGATCGAGTTCCTGCTCCGGCTTGCGAACGCGCTGGAGAGCACCGTCCAGGACCTCACCGGGTACACGGCGGACCTCGCGCGGGGAGCAGCCCGCGCCGGGTACCGGGCACGGATGGAGGAGATCGGCGAGGCCGAGTGCTGGGAGCTGCTCGACGGCCACGGCGTCGGCCGGGTCGCCGTCGAGGGACGGGACGGGCTGACGGTGTTCCCCGTGAACTACCAGGTCGTCGACGGGGATGTCGTCTTCATGACCGCTGCGGACTCGGCCCTCGCGCGCGCCTCGACGGCCGGTGTGGAGGTCGCCTTCGAGGAGGACCACATCGACGAAGCCTTCAGCCAGGGCTGGAGCGTGCTCCTTGTCGGTCCGGCACGCACGGTGTCGGAGGAGAGGGAAGTGCGGAGGATCAAGGACGCTGTCCACTCGGCGCCGTGGGCGGGCGACGGCCGGGACACCGTGGTGATCCTCTCACCGCGCCGCGTGACCGGACGGCGCATCCGCGTGCCGGGCGCGCCCGGCACGCTGTCCGGGCCCGCTGACTAGCCCGCTGGTGGTGAGGTTGGACACCGTGCCACCGATCTCGCCCCGGACGCACCGCTGAGGGCCGGCCGGGGCCGGCTGAGGTAGCCGGCGTGAACGCCACGCGGGAGGCTGGAACAGCAGAGCGCATGAGGAGGCGAATGGCCGTGCCTGTCGCGGACGTGATCGTCGTCGTGGTCGCCGTCGGCCTCATCGCGGTGCTGGGCCGGTACTTCTTCGGCCCGCGCAAGGCAGGCACGGTGCGCGTGGAGGGAGGCGTGCAGCGGGTCGACGTGACCGTGCGGGGCGGCTACAGCCCGAACCTGATCAAGGTCCGCCAGGGCACACCGGTCGAGCTCGTCTTCGATCGGCAGGAGGCCGGCGAATGCACCTCCCGCGTCGTCTTCCCTGATCTCAGGGTCGGGGCCGGACTGCCCGCCCACACCCGCACGACGGTGCGGCTGAGCCCCGACCGTCCCGGCACGTACGGGTTCGCCTGCGGCATGAACATGATCCACGGGACCCTCGTCGTCGAACCCGCCGACGGCGGAGCGCCGGAACCGGGCGCGGTGTCGGGCGGGGAAGCCGGGCCGAGCGAGGGGGAGACGTCGGCCGAGGACGCGGAGGCGGCCGACATCGCCGAGCGGCAGGCGGAGATCAGGGACCTGACCCGCCGCGTCGTCGTGGGAGCGGTGCTCACCGCCCCTGTGCTGTTCGCCGTGATGGCGCACGAGCTGTTCGGCGCCGACTGGGTGCCCGGCTGGATGCTGAACCACTGGTTCCAGCTCGCACTGATCACGCCGGTGATGCTCTACACCGGCTGGCCCGTGCACTTGATCGGCTGGCTGGCCCTGCGCCACCGGTCGGCGGACATGAACTCCCTGATCACCTTGGGCACGAGCGCCGCCTACGGCTTCAGCCTGCTCGTCACCCTCGCTCCGGGGCTGCTCCCCGAGGACGTACGGGAGGTGTACTTCGAAGCGGTCGGCGTCATCCTGACCCTGATCCTGCTGGGCCGTCTTCTGGAGGCCCGCGCCAAGGCCGGCACGGGCGAGGCCATCCGCGCACTGATCGGCCTCCAGGCCCGCACCGCTCGCGTCCTGCGCGACGGCACCGAGACCGAGATGCCCGTCGACGAGGTGGTCGTCGGGGACGAGATCGTCATCCGCCCAGGGGAGAAGATCCCTGTCGACGCCGAGGTCCTGTCGGGCTCGTCCGCTGTGGACGAGTCGATGGTGACGGGCGAGCCGATGCCGGTCACGAAGCACGCGGGCGACGGTGTCATCGGCGCCACGGTCAACACCACCGGTTCCCTGCGGGTGCGCGCGGCCAAGGTCGGCGCGGACACCGTGCTCGCCCAGATCATCCGGCTGGTGCAGCAGGCCCAGGCGTCCAAGGCGCCGATCCAGCGTCTCGCCGACGCGATCTCCGCCTACTTCGTCCCGGCGGTCATCGCCATCGCGATCGCGACGTTCGCACTCTGGTACACGATCGGACCCGCACCGGCGCTCACCCTGGCCCTGGTATCCGCCGTCGCCGTCCTCATCATCGCCTGCCCCTGCGCCCTCGGCCTGGCCACCCCGCTCTCGGTCATGGTCGGCACCGGCAAAGGCGCGCAGGCAGGCATCCTCATCCGCTCCGCCGAAGCCCTGGAGACCGCCCACAAACTCGACACCGTCGTGCTCGACAAGACCGGCACGGTCACCATCGGCAAGCCCCTCCTCACCGACATCCACCCCACCGAAGGAGTCGACGAAGTCGAGCTCCTGCGGCTGGTCGCCGCGGCGGAGACCGACAGCGAACATCCCCTCGCCCAGGCCGTCGTCTCCGGTGCCCGCGACCGCGGCCTTCGGCTGCCGACCGCGACCGCCTTCGACTCCGTCACCGGCAAGGGTGTCCGCGCCATGGCCGACGGCCACACCATCACGGTCGGCACCGCCCGCTTCCTCCGCGGCACCGGCATCGAAACCTCCCCTCTCGACGCCGTCGCCGCGAACCTCGCGGCCGAGGGCAGGACACCCGTCCTCGCAGCGGTCGACGGCCACCCCGCAGGGGTGCTCGCTGTAGCCGACACCGTCAAGGACGACTCCGCCCGGGCCGTCGCTGCCCTGCGACAGCTGGAGGCCGAGGTCGTCATGCTCACCGGCGACAACGCCCGCACCGCCACTGCCATCGCCGCACAGGTCGGCATCCCCCGTGTCCTGGCCGAGGTACTGCCCGAGCACAAGACCGACGAGATCCGCCGCCTCCAGGCCGAAGGCCGGACCGTGGCCATGGTCGGCGACGGCATCAACGACGCCCCCGCCCTCGCTCAGGCCGACGTCGGACTCGCCATCGGCACCGGCACCGACGTCGCCATCGAATCCGCCGACATCACCCTCATCTCCGGCTCCCTCACCGGAGTCGTCACCGCCATCCGCCTCTCGAAGGCGACCATGCGCAACATCAAGCAGAACCTGTTCTTCGCCCTCGTCTACAACGCCGTCGGCATCCCCCTCGCCGCCGGCGCCCTCTACCCCCTGTGGGGCATCCGCCTCAGCCCGATCATCGCCGCTGCCGCCATGGCCCTGTCCTCCCTGTCCGTGGTCACCAACGCCTCCCGCTTGCGCCGCTGGCGCGCCTCGCCGCTGCCAGAAGCGGGCGGCACACCGGCGCAGCCCGAAGTCGAGACCGCCACCGACACCACGCGGGGAAAGGACGGCCCGGACGGAAGCGAGACGGCCGTCGACCCCGTGTGCGGCATGGAAGTCGACCCCGCGACCGCACCCGAACACCGGGACGGCCCCGTGGGCCCGCTGCACTTCTGCTCCACCCGGTGCGTCACCGCCTACGATGCCGACCCCGACCGCTACCTGCCTTCCACCAGCCGCAGGCTTCCGTAGAAGACCGAGCGCGAGGGATCCATCCGTGCGCGGTCGATGGCCGAGTCGCCACCGTCCGCTCACATCAAGGGGACGACGGCGACCGGTGCGGGGCTGTGGTGGATGGCCGCGTGGGCGACATGGCCCACATGAGGGCCGAGGGGGATGTTCCGACTTCGGCGTCCCACGATCACGAGTTGCGCGGTCCGCGCCGCCTCGACCAGCTGGTACGCGGGCGATCCCACCACTGACCTGGCCTCCACCTCCACGCCCGCGTACCGCTTCCGCCACGGCTCCAGCAGGTCGTCCAGCCCTCCGAGGAGGCGCGCGCCCAGCTCCTCGCCTATCCCCGGGTCCACGATGGCTGCGTAACCGTACGAGGCGGGAAGCGTCCAACTGTGCAGGAACCGCAGCGGCAGGCCCCTGCGGGCGGCCTCGTTGAACGAGAACGCGAGCAGGGCTTCGCACGGATGGTGGATGTCGACACCCACCACGATCCTGTCATCGGGAGTCACGCGGTCGTGCCCCGGACGCACGAGGACGACCGGCTGTCGCGCCGAGCCGACGACGGCGAGCGAGACCGAGCCGACGATGAAGCCGCGGACGCCGCCGAGCCCGCGCGAACCCAGGACCGTCAGATCGGCTTCGTTCGCGGCGGCCGTCAGTTTCTCGGTCGCCCGGCCACGCACACGCTCCGTCAGCACCTCGAGGCCGGGATGGTCACTCCGCACGCGGTCCGCCTCGTCCCGCAGCAGGCCCTCGGCCCGCTCGAACAAGGTGCGGGCGTGCGGTGCGGGCACCTCCGGGGTGTTCGGCCACTCCTCCACGTGCACCAGCCGGAGGGGTACTTCGCGCAACACCGCTTCCGCCGCCGCCCAACCCACGGCGGCTCGGCTTTCCTCCGAGCCGTCCAGACCGACGGTGACCTGGGCTGTCATGGTGTGCCTCCTCAGTCGCGTCCGATCCGTTCCGCCCGTGGGCCGGATCGAGCAGGGCACTCAGCCTTCAGGCTCGTACCCCCTTCCTTCCGGCAGCAGGGCCGGGCAGGTCTCGATCGGGGCCGAACGGCCCATCCCGAGGAGGCCCACCACGATGCCAGTGTGGGAGATGTCGCCCCTCGGGACGCGCTCCCGAGCCTCGGGTGTACCCCGGAGGAGGAGCCATGACCAGCGAGACCCCCGCCCGACCGGAGCTCGGCAACGTCGTCGTGGGAGTCGACGGATCCCCCTCCGGGCGCACGGCCGTGCTCTGGGCCGCCGCCGAGGCGGACCGACGGGGGCGGGCGCTGCATCTCGTCCACGCCGCCGACACCGACCGCCGGGCCCTCTTCGCCAATGCCGAGACGCTTCAGGCAGTACGCGAAGCGGGTCGCGACCTGCTGACCGAGTCCGCGAGCGCGGTCCGTGACCTCTTTCCGGACCTCGCGGTCACGAAGGAGCTGAGCCGTCAGGAGGCAGTTGCCGGCCTTCGTGCGGCCGCCGGCCACGGGGGCACCATCGTCGTGGGCAACCGCGGGCTCGGTGGTTTCTCCGCACTCATGCTCGGCTCTGTCGGTCTGGGCGTGGCGGCCCGCGCCGAAGTCCCCGTGATCGTGGTCCGTGGAGACGGTGACCGCCCCGCGGCGGGCTCGGTGACCGCAGCCGTGCACGGTGCCTCGGATCTGGGCTGGCTGCTCGTCGCGGCCGCCGAGGCCGACGCCCGCAAAGCGGCGTTGCGGCTGGTGAGCGTGTGGAACGTGCTCACCCACGTCGGCAGCGTCGCGACCATGCTGGACGATCTCGACGGGATCGCGCGGCAGCGCGTGCAGGAGATCAAGTCGCTCGCCGACCTCGTGCGTGAGTTCTATCCCCAGCTGATCGTCAGCCATCACGTGGAGACGGGCACGAGCACGCCCGGGATCCTGGTGGAGGCGAGCGCCCACACCGATCTGCTGGTGGTGGGCAGAGAACACCGCGCCCTGGGCGCAGGCCCGTCCCTGGGGCGAGTCGCCCACGTCCTGCTCCACCACGCCCACTGCCCGGTGGAGATCGTCCCACCCGCCTTCGCCACCAGGGTCGAGGAGACGTGAACGAGATACTGCTCGGAGTCGACCCCCGGGAGCAGTCGGTCCCCGCTCTCGTCTGGGCCGCCGACGAGTCCGTACGAAGAGGACTGGCGCTCCGGCTGGTCGTCGCCGTACCGCCCGCCCACAACGGGCTCCGGTACGACGCGCTCGCCCGTCAGAGCGCCCTGACCATCCGCGCGGAGTCGGCTGTCGCCAACGCGGAGGACCTCGTCCGGGAACTGCACCCCGGCCTGCGGATCGCGACGGAACGCGTGAACGGTGTTCCGGCGACCGTGCTGCGCGACATGGCGCAGCACGCCGCACTCGTCGTCGTGGGCTCGCGCCGTCTCGGCAGAGCGGCCGAGACGTTCAGCGAGAGCTCCGTGGTCGTCCCCCTTACGGCACGGGCCGACTGTCCCGTCGTCGTGGTCCGCGCACCCGAGCACACCGCCGTGCACCCATCGACCCTCGTCGTCGGGGTGGACGGAAGCGAGTCCTCACGGGCCGCGGTCGCCTTCGCCGTCGAGGAGGCGAGCCTCCGCGAGGCGCGGCTGCGGGCCGTCTGGGTCTGGCCGCGGTCCGTCCTCACCCGCGACGACGGTGAAGAGGGTCTGGCCGAGCGGCGTCGGCTGCTCGCCGAATCGGTGGCGGGCTGGGCGGAGAGGTATCCGGATGTCGCCATCTCCGAAGAGATCCTGCGGGGACACCCGGTCGAACAACTTGCCCTGACGTCCCAGGAATCCCTGTCTCTGGTGGTCGGTCGCAGAGGCCGTGGCGGCTACTCCGGCATGCGGTTGGGTTCGACGGTTCACGGCCTGCTGCACCGTGCCCCGTGTCCGGTGATCACCGTCCCCCTCCCGCAACGCGAGCGCCGGACCGGCGACCCGGCATGGACCGACCGGTCCCGGGCCGGCACGGCCGACCGGCCCGTGTCCGCTGCCCCGCTCGGCACTGGGAGGCGGCCATCTCCCCGCGGGACGGTGAGGCGAGCGGACGCCCCCGGTCCGTCGGAGGGGTCTGCGGAGAGGTGAGCATCGTGAAGCGCATCCGGATCAGCCCCCGGCCCCGGCGTCCCCGCAGGCCCGCCCCCCTGGACCTGCGCACGCCGTCCGGCCGCCCCCTGCCGTACTGAGGACGCCCGAGAGCCGTGGAGGAGACCAGACCATGGGACCGATCCGACACGTCGTACCCTTCACGGAACTGGGGCGGCACGACGTCAGCCGAGTGGGCGGCAAGAACGCTTCGTTGGGCGAGATGACCAACCGGCTCGGGGGTGCGGGCATCCGCGTCCCTCCCGGGTTCGCCACCACCGCCGAAGCGTACGAGGAGCTGCTCGGCTCCCCGGACCTCCGCCGTCGCGTGGAGGCACAGATCGACAGGCTGCATGAGGGAGCCCAGCTCGACGAGGTGGGGGCGGCCATCCGTGCCCTCCTCCTCGCGGAGCCGCTGCCCGCCCCCCTACGGGAGGCCGTGCTGACCGCGTACGAGCGGCTGGCCCAGGAAACCGGCCGACAGTCGCCCGAGGTGGCCGTGCGCAGCAGCGCGACCGCGGAAGACCTGCCCGAAGCGAGTTTCGCCGGGCAGCAGGAGACGTACCTGAATGTCAGCGGCGCCGACGCGCTCCTCGAGGCGTGCACACGCTGCTACGCCTCGCTGTTCACCGACCGCGCGATCGACTACCGCGAACGGATGGGCTTCGACCACCTCGCCGTCGCCCTCTCCATCGGCGTGCAGGTCATGGTCCGCTCCGATCTCGCAGGCGCCGGAGTCGTGTTCACCCTCGACCCCGAGAGCGGCTTCCCCGACGTGATCGTGGTGAGCGCCGCCTGGGGGCTGGGGGAGACCGTCGTCAGCGGCCGGGTCGACCCCGACGAGTACACAGTGTTCAAGCCGAGCATGAAGGACCCGGCGCTCGAACCCGTGATCGACGTGCGGATCGGCAGCAAGCGGCTGAAGACCGTGTACGCGGACACAGGGCTGACCCGCACGGTGGACACCCCCGACAGCGAGCGGAACCAGCGGGTCCTCGATGACTCGGAGATCCGCAGGCTCGCCGGATGGGCGGCGGCCGTCGAGGAGCACTACGGCTGCCCGATGGATCTCGAGTGGGCCAAGGACGGCCTCACGGGCGAACTCTGGATCGTTCAGGCACGCCCCGAGACCGTGCAGTCACGCAGGCACACCTCGACACTGAGCCGCTGCCGGCTGACGGTCACCCCTGGCGAGCCGCTCGTGGAAGGCATCGCCGTGGGCGAGGCGATCGGCCAGGGCCGGGTGGTCGCGCTCGACGCCCCCGTCGACCTCGACCTCTTCCCGCAGGGCGGCGTCCTCGTCACCGGCGTCACCGACCCTGACTGGGAACCGGTCATGAAGCGTGCCGCCGCCATCGTCACCGACCACGGCGGCCGCACCTCGCACGCCGCCATCGTCAGTCGTGAGCTCGGCGTTCCCGCCGTCGTCGGTACCGGCAACGGGACTCGGACCCTGCTGCACGGCCGCTCGGTGACCGTCTCCTGCGCCGAGGGAACGAGCGGACGCGTCTACGACGGGCTGCTCCCCTACGAGGAGATCCTGACCGATCTCGCGGACCTCCCGCCCACGCGGACCCGGGTGATGCTGAACCTGGCCGACCCCTCAGCCGCGTTCCGCTGGTGGAGACTGCCCGCCGACGGCGTGGGACTCGCCCGCCTGGAGTTCATCGTCGCCCACCAGGTGAAGGTCCATCCCATGGCCCTGCTGCACCCGGAGCGGCTCGATGCTCATGACCGGCACGTCATCGAGCGGGTCACCGAGGGATACCTCGACCGAGGCGAGTACTTCGTCGACCGGCTTGCCCACGGCATCGCCCGGATCGCCGCCTCCCGATGGCCGGCACCCGTCGTCGTACGCACCAGCGACTTCAAGACCAACGAATACGCCAAGCTCCTCGGCGGCCGGCCCTTCGAACCGGACGAGGCCAATCCCATGATCGGCTGGCGTGGTGCGAGCCGGTACTACAGCGACGGCTACCGCGAGGGCTTCGCCCTCGAATGCCGCGCGCTGCGCCGCGTGCGCGACGAGATGGGGCTGACCAACGTGATCGTCATGATCCCCTTCTGCCGTACCCTCGGCGAGGCCGATCACGTGCTTGCGGTGATGGCGGACGAGGGACTGGTCCGGGGCGAGAAGGGGCTTCAGGTCTATGTGATGGCGGAGATTCCGGCCAACATCATCCTGGCCGGCGAGTTCGCGGAACGTTTCGACGGATTCTCGATCGGGAGCAACGACCTCACCCAGCTCACCCTGGGTGTCGACCGCGACTCCGAGGCTCTCGCTCAGGTCTTCGACGAGCGGGACCCCGCCGTCGTCCGCAGCATCCAGACTCTCGCCGCCCGCGCCCACGCGGCCGGCCGGCCGGCCGGACTGTGCGGGCAGCGGCCCAGCGACGATCCGGCGTTCACCGCGATCCTGGTCGACGCCGGCCTCGACTCCATCTCCGTGGCGCCGGACAGCTTCGCAGCCGTCAAACGGCACGTGGCCCGCGCGGAGACGACGCTCGAGAACCGCGCCGGACGAAGGGAGGAGTGATCATGCCGAGGAGGACACGATCGGGGCGTCGACGAACTTCCTCTGAACCGGGGGTTGATCGGCTGGACCGTAGGCAAGGGGGCCCGGAAAGGAGGACGTGGCCGTGACGACCGCAAGGGAGATCATGCATCCCGGTGCAAGCTGCGTGCAGGAGAACGAGAGCCTGATGGATGCCGCGCGCCGCATGAGCGAACTGGATGTCGGCGCGCTGCCCATCTGCGGGCCGGACAACCGGCTGCACGGCATCATCACCGACCGGGACATCGTGGTGAAGTGCCTTGCCAAGGGCAAGGACCCCCAGCAGATGACGGCCGGGTACCTCGCCCAGGGCAAGCCGGTCACGGTGGACGTGGGCGCCGACAGCGAAGAGGTGCTCCGCACGATGCAGGACCACCGCATCCGCCGCGTGCCCGTGATAGACGACCACCGCCTGGTCGGCATGATCAGTGAGGCGGACCTCGCCCGGCACCTGCCGGAGGAACGGGTGGGCCATTTCGTCGAAAAGATCTGCCGCTGAAGGCGCCCGCGCCGTGGCGCCATGGGCCGGATGGTCCCCTCCCGGTGCGGCCCGTTCGGCCCCGTCGGACAGACCCCTTGGACACTGCGCCACGGGACCTTGCGGGTGAAGAGTGGGTTGTGGACCCGGACCGAGCTCCGTATCCCGATCCGCCCGTCCGCACCGACTCGGGTCCGCGGCGACCGCCCTGGGCCCCGCACACGAGGAGCAGAGAAATGGCCGGAGGCAAGGTGGAACGCAGGCACAGCCTCTTCCCCGATCTCAACGACTGGTTCAACAGGGAGTTCCCAGGGCTGCCCGGGTGGCGACCCGCGACGGCTGCTCACTCCATTCCCGTGGAGGTGACCAGCGGTGACGGCGTGTACGTGCTGCGGGCCGAGCTGCCGGGGATGGGACCGGAAGACGACATCGGCATCACCGTCGACGACAACCTCATCACGGTGAGTGCGGAGCACAGCGAGAGCACGGAGGACAAGGAGCATTCGGAGTTCCGCTACGGATCGTTCCGTAGGACCGTGCGCCTCCCGGCCACGATCCCGGCCGACGACGTCGAGGCGTCGTACACGGACGGCATCCTCACCGTTCGCGTCCCGATGCCCGACGAGAAGACCACCTCTGTCCGGACCATTCCGGTGAAGCGGACCGACAAGCCGGCCGAGGGAGCGGCGTGATGAACGCCAAGCGTGTCCTGGTCGCCTACGGCAGCAAGGCCGGCGCGACCGCCGGCATCGCCGAAGAGATCGGCAAGACGCTCCGGGACGACGGCTTCGACGCTGTCGTCCTGCCGGCCGACACCGTCACCGACGTGAGCGGTTACGACGGAGTCGTCCTCGGCGGAGCCCTCTACGCCGGGCACTGGACCTTCAAGGCGCGGCGGTGTGCCCGGCGCAACGCCGAACAGCTCAGGCACCGGCCTCTCTGGCTGTTCAGCAGCGGTCCGGTCGACAGATCCGCGGAAGAGCACGACATCCCGCCCGTACGAGGAGTCGCCCGGCGGATGAAGAAGCTCGGCGCCCGCGAGCACATGACCTTCGGCGGCGCCGTGACCGCCGAGACGTCCGACCCGGTCGCCCGGCACATGGTGGAACGGGGCAAGGGCGGCGACTTCCGAAATCCGGAACGGATCCGGGCATGGGCCCACCACATCGGCACGGAACTCGACGCCACCCCTTGAACGGGGCCTCTGACAGGCCGGCGAGCCACCTCGACGGGAGGTGCGGCATGCTCCACCACGAGCCGTCGGGGAGCGGGACCACCCCGCCCACGCGACCCGCAAGGCGTGGCGCCCTGGTCTTCGTACTGATGATCGCTCTGATCTGCGGTGCTGTGGCGACCGGGAGCCTGTGGACGGCCGGAGCCAAGGCCGACCGAGAGCGTGCTGTCCACAGTCATCAGGTCACGGCGACGACCACCGGGCCGGCCAAGGACCCACCCGTCGCCACCAGGTTCGGCTCCACGTCGAAGGCCGTCGCACCGGCTGTGTGGGAGCAGCCCGAGCACGTCCGTCGCACCGGCACCATCAACGTTCCGCCGCAGACACCCCAGGGCCGCGCTCTGACGATCTGGGTGGACGACGAAGGAGCCCCGACCCGGCCCCCGGGCGGTGCCGCAGACCGCGCCTTCACCTCCCTCGCGGGCGGTACGGCGGCGGCGGGTGTGGTCGGAGTGACGGGCAGCGCCGTGGTCTTCCTCGTGCGGCGGCGGACCGAAGGGCACCGGCTCGCGGCCTGGGAACGCGAGTGGGAGCAGGTGGAACCCGTATGGTCCGGGCGGCTCCGCCGCGGCAGCGGTGCAGGGGACGGCGATGACTGAGCGTGCCGGCAGCCGTGCGACCCGGCACCGGACCGCTCCCTCCACGGAGGCCTTGCCCTTCGACCCGAGTGAACCGCTGCCCCGGCTGCGTCGTGAACTCGCCACGGGACCGGATGGTCTCTCGGGCCGCGAGGCCGCCCGACGCCTCGCCATCCATGGACCGAACGAGGTGCGGCGCAAGGCGCGCTCCCCCTTCCCACGCGAGCTGGTCGGGCAGCTGATCCACCCCCTGGCCCTGCTGCTGTGGGCTGCCGCCCTTCTTGCCTTCGTCGCGGACCTGGCGGTTCTCGGTTGGGCGATCCTCGCGGTCATCGCCGTCAACGCGGCTTTCGCCCTGCTCCAGGAGCGGCAGGCCGAGCGGGCGGTGGAGACGCTCGCCCGCTATCTCCCCGAGCACGCCCACGCGGTACGTGACGGGCAGCCCCAGGTCGTGGAGGCCCGCGACCTCGTACCGGGCGACCTGATCCTCCTGGAGGAGGGCGACAAGGTCCCCGCCGACGCGCACGTGACCGAGGGCGGGGTCGAGGTCGATCTGTCGATGCTCACGGGAGAGTCCGTGCCGGCTGAACGGATCGCCTCAGCCGGTGTTCTCGGTGCCCCGCTGCTCGAGGAGCCGAACCTCGTCTTCAGCGGGACGACCTGTGTCGAGGGGCAGGCCCGGGCCGTCGTGTTCGCCACAGGCCACCACACCGAACTCGGTCGGATCGCCGCACTCAGCCAGCGGACGCGGCGTGAGACGAGCCCTCTGGAACGGCAGGTCAAGCGGGTCGCGTGGCTCATCGCGGGCTTCGCAACCGGCATGGGCGTCGTGTTTCTCGTCCTCGGGGTGGCGGTCGGACTTCCGGTCACCGACTCCCTGACGTTCGCCATCGGGCTCCTCGTCGCCAACGTCCCCGAGGGACTCCTTCCGACCATCACGCTGGCCCTGGCCGTCGGCGTCCGCGCACTGGCCCGCCGCGGTGCCCTGGTCAAACGGCTCAGCGCTGTGGAGACCCTCGGTTCCACGAGCGTCATCTGCACGGACAAGACCGGCACACTCACCCGCAACACCATGCGCCTCAGGGCGCTGTGGACGGTCGACCACGGGTCGGAGCCGGGCCCCTGGGCAGCGGAGTTGGCGAGGGCGGGTGCCCTGTGCACCACCGTCACGCGAGAAGCCGACGGCGAACTGCACGGTGACCCCACCGAGGCCGCCCTCGTCGCCGGGGCTGCCGACCACGGGGCTCCGGTGGACCTGGCTCGGCGCGACGCGGGACGGCGGGCGCTGTTCCGCTTCGATCCGCGGCTGCGGCTCATGTCGGTCGTGCAGGGCGGGGAGGCGCGGGGCGACGAGATGCGGGGCGGGGAGCCGCGGGGCCCCGCGCGGATCGTGGTCAAGGGAGCGCCCGAGGCGGTGCTGGACCGCCTCCGGCCCGGAACGGGGGCGGACTCGGCCCGGGCGGCGGCTGACGAGCTGGCCCGGGACGGCATGCGGGTTCTGGCCGTCGCCGTGCGCGACCTGCCGAGCGGCGCGGAGCCGCCGTCACGCCGCCAGGACGCGGAGTCGGGGTTGACCCTGCTCGGGCTCGTCGGGCTGTACGACGCGCCGCGCCTTGAGGTGGCGGAGGCCGTACGCCGCTGCCACGAGGCCGGGATCCGGGTACACGTCGTCACGGGCGACAACGGCGCCACCGCCGCGGCCGTCGCCAGGGAAGTCGGCATCGGAGTACCCCGGCTGTACGTGGTCGCGGCGTCCGAGTCGCTGGCCGACGACGAACTGGACCGGCTCCTCGGGGAAGGCGACGCCGAGATCGTCTTCGCCCGCTCCTCGCCCGAGACGAAGCTCAGGGTGGCCGACACCCTGCGGGAACACGGCCGGATCGTCGCCATGACCGGCGACGGTGTCAACGACGCCCCTGCACTGCACCGCGCGCACATCGGGGTGGCCATGGGGCGCTCGGGCACCGACGTGGCCCGCGAGGCCGCCACCATGGTGCTCACCGACGACGACTTCGCCACCATCGTGACCGCGGTCGAGGCCGGGCGCCGCGTCTACGACAACGTACGCAAGTTCATCGTCTACATCTTCGCCCACGCCACTCCGGAGATCGTGCCCTTCCTCGTCTTCGCGCTCTCCGCCGGCACCGTACCGCTCCCCCTCACCGTGCTGCAGATCCTCGCCATCGACCTCGGCACCGAGACACTGCCCGCCCTCGCCCTCGGCCGGGAACGCTCCGAGCCCGGCATCATGCAGCGGCCCCCGCGGCCGCGGCACCAGAGTGTGATCTCCCGCGACATGCTCATACGGAGCTGGGGCTACCTGGGTCTCACGTCGGCGGCTCTCGTCATGGCGGGCTTCTTCTACGTGCTGTGGCGCGCGGGCTGGCAGCCCGGCGACCCCACGGGCACCGGCAGCCCCTTGCACCACGCCTACGTGACGGCCACCACGGCCACCTTCGCCGGCATCGTGACCTGTCAGGTCGGTACGGCGTTCGCGGCCCGCACCGATCACGCGGCATTGCGCGACATCGGAGTGTTCTCGAACCGCCTGCTGCTTGCCGGTATCGCCTTCGAGCTCGCGTTCACGGCCGCTCTCGTCTACGTGCCCCCGCTCCAGGACCTCTTCGGCACAGCCGCGCTTCCCTTGGACGTCGTCCTGCTCATCGCGACCTTCCCGCTCCTGGTGTGGGGCACCGACGAGCTGCGGCGCGCCAGGCGGCGCCGTCAGCGGCCGGCGGCCGTCCCCGGTTCGTGACCGCCCTGGTCGAGGCGGAAGGGCGGGTAGGCGTCCGTCATGAGGCTCGCGTAGGCCGCGACGCGAAGGACCCAGCGGTTCAGTCCGACGATCAGGACGAACAGGTCGCGCGGATAGCGCTCGGTGAAGGCGAGGGCGAAGCCCGCGATGAGTGCGAGCAGGGTGATCAGGCCGCCGCTCCACCAACCTGCGTGCATGCCGCTGGTGAAGAAGGCGATCACGAGGTAGTGCGGGATGGCGAGCAGCCACCACTTGACCAGGACCATCGAGCGTGAGAGCCGCTCCGGGTAGGTGATGTCCAGCCGGGCCGGGTAGTCCGGCTCAGGGCCCAGGCTGAAGGGCGGGTAGCGGTCGGTGCCGAGAGCCCCGTACGAGTAGTACGACACTCGCCAGGACCAGCGGAGCACGCCGAGATTGAAGTCGAAAAGACCTCGTGGGAAGCGCTCGGTGAAGAGGATGGCGAAGAACGCGATCACCGTCACCACGAAGAAGGCGATCCACAGGAAGAACAGCACGATCCAGTGCGGGATCACCAGGATCCACTTGACCAGCCACAGCCAGCGGGACAGCCGGCTGTCGAGCTCGGCGGAGACCGCCACGGGACTGTGCAGGGGGCTGGGGGTGTCCATGATCGTCACTTCCTCGACAGGTCGTCGTCTTCGTACCCGAGTCGGTCGACGACCCCCACGACGCCGTCGACGCTGTTGCAGAGCCTGAGGAGCACCGGGACGAGGCTGCGGCGGCGGACCGTGCCGCTGAGGGTGACCCTGCCGTCCTCGACCTCCACCGAGAGGGCCGACGGGCTCAGCCCCAGCGTGTGGGTGACCACGTCTTCGACGATCTCCTCCTGGATCGCCCGGTCCCGGCGCAGGAAGAGCTGGACGAGGTCGCTCCGGCTGAGCACACCCACGAGGCGCCCGTCGTCGACGACGGGCAGACGCTTGACACCGGCCCGTTCCATCACCCGCGCGGCGCGCACCACGCTCCACTCCGGGCGCGCGACGACGGCGGGGCTGGACATGAGCGCACCCGCCGTGCCGGGCCCGGTCCCGGCTGCACGGCGGCGTACCAGGTCCGCCTCCGAGACCACGCCCAGTGGCCGGTTCGCATCGTCCACCACGCACACCGCGGTGATGTCGAACTCGTCCAGGAGCCGGGCGATCTCCTTGAACGTCGTGTCCGGCACGACGCTGACCGCCGTGGGCGTCATCAGATCCGCGACGCTGCGGTGCCTCATCGCTCGTCACCTTCTCGCGCGTTCGACCGGCGGTCCCCACGTTCAGGATCACCCGCCGCCGCCGTCCTGGGGAGGGCCGTCCGGCCCCTGTGGCTGCCCGTGGTCGTCGGCGTAGGCGACGAAGACCCGATCGGGTCCTCCTCCCGTGCGGAGGAAGCGCTCGTCGAGCACGACGGCCAGGTCTTCCAGTGCCCTGCGGAGTACCGACGCGGAGAGCCTGACGTCCGGGTGGTGCGCCCCGGTGGCTTGGTCCGCGAGCCCGAGGGCGTAGCGGAGCTGCCGGGGCAGGGACGTGTTCTCGTCCCCGTCGTGGAAGTAGTAGGACTCGGCGTACTGCAGGAAGTCGACCGTGACGGTGGAGAGGCCCGAGGCGAGTCCGTCGAGGAGCGCGGCGCCGCCGTCGGAGTCGAGGGCCTGGGCGGTGGCCCGGCTGCGGCGCACGTGAGACAGCCGCAGGGCCAGCGCTCTGCGGCGGGCCAGCGCCGGATAGATGCCGAGGATCCAGGCGACGGTCGCCGACAGCAGGACGAAGCCCACGAGGGCCTCCATGGGGGCGAGTACGCGCAGCCATCCGGAGGCCGGTGCGATGTCGCCGAGGCCGAGCGTGGCCAGGGTGACCAGCGAGATGTAGAGGGCGTCGAGCGGGCCCGCGTGTTCGGACGGGACGAGCCCCGCAGCGTACGAGAACTCCTCCGGCATGTGGGGCCAGTAGATGAGCCCCCATCCCACGGCCACGGTCAGCGCCCACGCGGCGACGACCGTCACCATGCCAAGCGGGCCCGCGAGACCGGCCGACCGCCGGCGCTTGCCGAGGCGCGGGGACAGCCACCACAGAGACACCATCACGAGCCTGCTCAGACCCCCGTGACGGGTCGGGTGCCAAAGGGTGTGGAACACGTCCCGGAGGATGAACAGCACCAGGACAGCGCCCACCGGCGTCGCTAGCCACGTCATCCATGCACCTTTCCCACGAGCGGCGACGGAGTCCCGCCCGCCGGCATCGATCTCAGCCCACTGGCGGCGCCCGCTCGCCCCTTCGGACGCAGCCTCCGCTGTGTGTCCCCGGTGCTACCGTCCGGCTCGCGTCCGCGCCTCCATCCGGTGTCGTACGACGGTCGTCAGAGCCGACAGCCTGGTCGACACGACCGGCACCGGTGGCACAGGGCCCTCGATGCGGCGCGCGGCCTCCGGCAGTGCGGCGAGGTCCGCCTCGAAGCGGGCCCGGGCGGCGGCCAGGGTGTCGGGCGGTTCCGTGCGGAGCCCGCCGCGCATCACCGTCCGCAGCAGTGGCTCCGTGCCCGCGGGCGGCTCCTCGTTCGCCAGGCCGATGACGTCGCGGAGACCGGGGCCGCGGAACACCTGCTTCGGGGCCGGAGCCGTCACCTTCGCCGACGAGAGCTTCATGACGGGGTGGCCGTGGTACTCGACCAGCTTGTACGCCGCGTCCAGATACGGTGCGTCGGCGGCCGTGCCGACCTTCGTCCCCACGGCGAAGACGTCGATGGGTGCCCCGCCCCGTACCAGCGTGTCGACGGCGTACTCGTCGAGGCCGCCGCTCGCGATGATCTGCACGCCTTTCAGCCCCGCCGCGTCGAGTGCGGTACGGGCGCGCCGGGCGAGGGCGCCGAGGTCGCCGCTGTCCAGGCGGATCCCGCACCCCGGGCCGAGGCCCAGGCCGCTGAGGACGCGGGCGGCCGTCGCGACCCCGCGGTCGGTGTCGTACGTGTCGACCAGGAAGGTCACGGGTCCCGGATGGGTTCGGGCGAAGGCACGGAAGGCGTCCTCCTCCGAGGCGAAGGTCTCGACGTAGGAGTGGGCCATGGTGCCGGATGCAGGAATGCCGTACCGGGTCGCGGCGGCGACGTTGCTGGTGCCGGCGAAGCCGACCAGTGCGCAGAGCCGTGCCGCCTGCATGCCGGCCTCGGGTCCGTGGTTCCGGCGCAGGGAGAAGTCCACCAGGGGCCGCCCTGCGGCGGCGAGCACACACCGCGCCGCCTTGGAGGCGACCGCCGTCTGATGGCAGACGAGGGACAGCAGGTAGGTCTCCACGAGCTGGGCCTGCGGCAGGGGCGCGGTGACTTCCAGGAGCGGCTCGCCTGCGAGGACCAGCCGTCCCTCGGGCACGGCGCGGACCCGGCCGTCGAACGACAGGCCGTGCAGCGGTTCCAGGTCCTCGGCCGGACGGTGCAGCGCCTCGCCGAAGTCCAGGATGTCCGAGCGGCCCACGAGGAAGTGGGAAAGGTAGTCGAGGGCCGGTTCGAGTCCCGCCGCGACGAGAAATCCGCGTTCCGGGGGGAGGTCGCGGACGAAGAGACTGAAGGTGGCCGGGGCCCGCATGTCCTCCCGCAGGTACGAGAGCACCATCGTGACCTCGTACAGGTCGGTGCTGGTTACCTGGGACATGCTTCGGGCATGCACGGAGGACCCGTGACCTGCACCGGGACGGCCGGACATGACTATGTCCGGCCTTCGGCGGTGAGCTCGCACCGCACGTCCACCACGCCTTCGACGGCGCGGGCCAGGCGGGCGGCGAGCGGGATGAGCGCGCTGTCGCGGACCTCACCGGACAGCGTCACCACTCCGGCGTCGACACGGACGACGACCCGGTGCTGAGAGAGCGGGAAAAGGTGCTCGACGACGTCGCGGCGCACTTCGGCGGCGAGGTCTTCGTCCGGGCGGAGGAACACCTTGAGGAGGTCGGACCGGCTCACGATCCCCTCGACCGTTCCGTTCGTGTCGACGACCGGCAGCCGCTTGACGTGGTGGGAGGCCATGAGACGGGCGGCCTGGGGCAGGGACGCCTCGGGAGCAACGGTGACGGCGGGCGAGGTCATCAGGTCCTCGGCCCGGCGAGAACCGGCCTTGGCCGTGGCGTCGAGCCGTCGCATCTGTTCGACGAGGCCGAGCCGGTGGTCGTGGAACTCCTCCTTGAGGAGCAGATCGGCCTCGGAGACCACCCCGACGACACGGCCCTCGCCCTCGACGACCGGTACGGCCGTCACCTTCCACCGCTCCATGGCGGCGACGATCTCCTTGAACTCCGCGCCGGGCAGGACGGCGACGACCTTCTTGGTCATCACGTCGGCGACAGTGAACGGCTGAGGGGTCATCGCTCTTTCCTTACCTGAGGGATCGGCGAGCCGGCGCTGCCGCAACGGCTGCGAGTCGGGGCCGGGTCAGCGGACCAGGACGGCCTCCCCGGATCGGGGTACGACGGCCGTCCAGCCCAGTTCGCGGTCGATGCGATCGCGCAGCGCCTCGGACGCCTCCGGCTCGCCGTGGACGAGGTAGGTGGTGTGCGGGGGAGGAGCGCCGCGGAGCCAGTCGACGATCTGGCCGGCGTCGGCATGGGCCGAGAAGTGGGGCACGTCGGCGATCTCGGCCCGTACGGGCACGTACTCGCCGAACATCTTGAGCGCACGGACTCCGTCGACCAGGTCGCGCGCCCGGGTGCCGGCAGCCGCGAAGCCGACCACGACCACGGCGTTGCGCGGATCGGGGAGAAGGCGGTGGAGGTGGTGCAGGACCCGGCCGCCGGTGGCCATGCCGGCCGAGGAGACGATCACGGCGGGCCCGTGCGTGCTGTTGATGTCGATGGACTCCTGAACCGTGCGCGCCGCGAGGAACGGGTCCGGGCTCAGGGCGCCCTCTCCCCGTGCGAGGATCTCGGGCCGCAGCTCGGCGGAGTGCTCGCGTACGGCGTCCTGGTAGACGTCCAGCGCGGCGAGGGCCATGGGGCTGTCCACGTACACGGGGACCGAGCGGGGCAGGACGCCGGTGTCGCGCAGGCGGCCCAGTTCGTGCAGGACGACCTCGGTCCGGTCGATCGCGAAGGCCGGGATGACGACGGTGCCGTTCCGCGCGAGGGTGCGGGCGATGACGGAGGCGAACTCCGACCGGGCCGACTCCTGGTCGTGGTGGCGGTCGCCGTAGGTGGACTCCATGAGGAGTACGTCGGCGCCCGAGAACGGCTCCGGCGGCAGCAGCAGCGGGTGCCCTGGGCGGCCCAGGTCCCCGGAGGTGGCCAGGGTGTGGCCGTCCTCCAGTGTGAGGTGGGCCCATGCAGAGCCGAGGATGTGTCCGCCGTGGTGGAGGGTCAGCCGGGTGCCGGCCATGATCTCCACGTCCTCACCGACGGTCACGGGGTCGAAGAACGTCAGGGTCTTCTCGACGTCCGAGTCGTCGTAGAGCGGCTTGGCCGGGCGGTGTTTGGACCAGCCGTGTTCGTTGGCGTGCCGGGCGGACTCCATCTGGAGCCGCGCGCTGTCGCGCAGCACGATTCCGGCGAGCCGGGCGGTGTGGAGGCTGGTCAGGATCGGCCCCCGGAATCCCTGCCGCACCAGGCGGGGCAGATAGCCGCAATGGTCCAGGTGGGCATGGGTGACGACCACGGCGTCCACGTCCGCGGCGTCGCGGGCGAACCGTTCCCAGTTGCGGTGCCGCAGCTTCGCGAAACCCTGGAAGAGACCGCAGTCGAGGAGGATCCGCGCATGGTCGCTCTCGGCCAGGAACTTGCTGCCGGTGACCGTTCCCACGCCACCCAGGAAGCTGAGCAGGGCCGGCCGCGGGTGCGTGGGAGCGGGATTCGGGGCTGCCTCGGACATGGCCGTCCCTCCTTCGGAACGTGTACCGGTCTCCACCCTCGCATCCCGGCCAGGCCCGCCCTGAGAGTCCGTGCGGGCACATCGGGGGGCCGACCGGCCCATGCGTCGCCCGAGTGCCGGACGGAGCCTGGTGGACGAGGACCGCGGCGAAGCGCGACAGGAAGCTGGTGGGCGCCATGAAGGCACTCGTCTTCCGGGGCACGGGACGGATCGCCTGGCAGGACGCACCCGACCCGGTCATCGAGGATCCGGCCGACGCGATCGTGCGGGTGGACGCCGTCACCATCTGCGGTACCGACCTGCACATCCTGAAGGGGGACGTCCCGGAGGTGACGCCCGGGCGGGTGCTCGGACACGAGGCGGTCGGTACGGTGGTGGAGGCCGGGGGCGACGTCCGCACGGTCCGGCCGGGGGACCGTGTCCTGGTCTCCTGCATCACGGCCTGCGGAAGATGCCGGTTCTGCCGTGAGAGCCGCTACGGACAGTGCCGGGGCGGAGGCGGCTGGATCCTCGGCCACACCGTCGACGGCACCCAGGCCGAGTACGTCCGCGTCCCCTTCGCCGACCTGTCCGTCCACCCGCTCCCCGACTCGATCGACAGCTCCGACGCCGTCCTGCTCGCCGACATCTTCCCCACCTCCTACGAGGTGGGTGTCCTGAACGGCGCGGTGAGCCCCGCCGACACGGTGGTCGTCGTCGGCGCGGGCCCCATCGGTCTCGCCGCCGTCATCACGGCGGGCCTCTACAGTCCCGGCCGTATCGTCGCCGTCGACCTCGCGGAGTCCCGGCTGGCCGCCGCCCGATCCCTCGGCGCGGACACCACCGTGAACGCCGGGGAGGGTCCCGAACAGCTGGTCGCCGATCTGACCGATGGACTCGGCGCCGATGTCGTCATGGAGGCCGTCGGTGCCCCGGAGGCGTTCGAGATGTGCACGCGGATGGTCCGGCCCGGCGGCAGGGTCGCCAACATCGGGGTCCACGGAAGGCCCGCGGCCCTCCATCTCGAAGACCTGTGGATCAAGGACGTCACGATCACCACCGGGCTTGTGGACACCTCGTCCACGCCCATGCTGCTGCGCATGATGGCCGCGGGGCGGCTGCCGTCGGCAGAACTGATCACCCACCGGTTCGAGCTGGGGGAGATGGAGGAGGCGTACGACGTCTTCGGCCGCGCGTCTGAGACCGGCGCCATCAAGGTCGCGCTGGGCGGCCCGCAGCACACGGTCGTCAGCCTTCCCGACACGCCGACGGCCTGATGAACGGCAGAGGCCAGGGCACTCGGCCGCCGGAGGCCATCGTCCTCGACACCGACGGTGTTCTGCTCGATTCCGCCGTCGTGCACGCGGCGGCGTGGAAGACCGCCTTCGACGCCTGCCTCGACCGACTTGCGCCCGACAGCGGGACACAGCCCCCCTTCGACGCGGACGCCGAGTACCGCCGACTCGTCGACGGAAGGACCCGGTACGACGGCGCCGCGGCCTTCCTTACCGCCCGTGGCCTTGACCTCCCACCGGGAGAGCCCAACGACGCGCCCGGCTGCGGCACGGTCTGGGCCGTCGCGGCACACAAGGAACGGGCGTTCGTCGATCTGCTTCGTACGGAAGGCGTCACGGCCTTCGCCGACGTAGGGCCCGCCCTCACGGCCCTGCGCCAGGCGGATGTGCCGTGCGCTGCCGTCTCCGCCTCACGGCACGCCCGGGCACTGATCCGTGCCGCCGGGCTCACCGCTCTCCTCACGGTGATCGTGGACGGCGAGGACGCCGCCCGGCTCGGCCTCGCCGGCAAACCGGATCCCGCGCTGTTCCTGCGGGCGGCCGCCCTCCTGGGCAGCCGCCCCCAGGAGACCGCGGTCGCCGAGGACGCACTCGCCGGCGTCGAGGCAGCGCGTCGCGGCGGCTTCGGTCTCGTCGTCGGTGTCGACCGCACCCTGTTGCGGCGCACCACCGCCCTCCTGCGGGAGCAGGGTGCCGACCTGGTGGTACCCGATCTGACGACGCTGGTCCGGAGTGTGTGGGGTGATCACGGATGACCGGCGGCTGGACGTGGGCGTACGACAGGTACGAACCGGAACGCGAGCCGCTGGTCGAGGCGCTCTGCACTCTGGGCAACGGCCGGTTCGCCACCCGGGGCTCAGCTCCCGAGTGCACCGCCGGGGGTGCGCACTACCCGGGCACCTATCTGGCCGGCTGCTACGACCGGCTCACCTCGACCGTCGCCGGGCAGCAGGTCGAGAACGAGGATCTCGTCAACCTTCCGAACTGGACACTTCTGCGGTACCGATGCCTCCCGGACGACGGTCCGCCGGGCGACTGGCTCACCCCCGACGCCGGCGAACTGCGCCACTACGACGTGCACCTCGACCTTCGCGCGGGTGCGCTCACCCGTCGTCTGTTCTTCCAGGACGCCCGCGGGCGGGGCCTGCGCGTCAGCCACATCCGCATCGTCCACATGGGAGATTCCGGACTGGCGGCCCAGTGCACCCTGTTCCGCGCCTACGGTTGGAGCGGTTCCATCGAAGTGCAGTCCGTTCTCGACGGCACCGTCACCAACGCCGGAGTCGAGCGCTACCGGCACCTCGACGGGCGCCATCTCAGCGACCACCGGACCGGATTCAAGCCCGACGGCGTCGCCTGGATCTCCTGCCGTACCGTCGACCCGGGCATCCGGATCGCCATGGCCGTGCGCACGGTCACCCGCCCCGCTCGGCCCGCGCGGGAGGCAGCCACCTCGGCCGGCACCGTGCAGACGTACCACCTGCCAGTCGTTCCCCGCCGCTCGGCGATGGTCGTGAAGACCCTGGCGCTGCACACATCGACGGACTGGCCCGCCGCCGACCCGCTCACGGCAGCCACTGACCTGATCGCTCGTGCTCCGGCCTTCCCCCGGCTGCTCTCGGTTCACAAGGCGGCGTGGCAGCGCGTCTGGGAGCAGGGGGAGCTGCACGTGCCAGGGGAGGCGGGCCGCATCCTGCGCCTGCACGTGTTCCATCTGCTGCAGACGCTGTCCCCGCACACGGCGGATCTCGACGTGGGGGTGCCCGCGCGGGGACTGCACGGTGAGGCGTACCGGGGGCACGTCTTCTGGGACGAGCTCTTCGTCCTGCCCTACCTCGACCTCCACTTCCCGGAGGTGGCCCGGGCGCTGCTCATGTACCGGCACCGTCGACTGCCGGCCGCCCGTGCGGCCGCCCGCCTCGCCGGCCGGCAAGGGGCCATGTATCCGTGGCAGAGTGCGAGTTCGGGCCGGGAGGAGACCCAGGCCCTGCACCTCAACCCGCGCTCCGGGCGCTGGCTGCCCGACCATTCCCACCTCCAGCGCCATGTGGGCTCGGCCGTCGCGTACAACGTCTGGCGGTACGCGCAGTCCACCGGTGACCGCGGATTCCTCCACTCCGCCGGTGCGGAGATCCTCCTTGAGGTCGCCCGCTACTGGGCCGGAGCCGCCGTCTTCGACCCGGCCCTGCGGCGCTACCGGATCAGGGGAGTGGTGGGACCGGACGAGTACCACGACGGCTATCCCGATGCGACGGTCCCGGGCATCGACGACAACTCCTACACCAATGCGACCGCCGCATGGGTTCTCGCTCGCGGCCTCGACCTGCTCGGCGAACTGCCCGTGGCCCGGCGCTCGGAACTGGCACAGCAACTGTCGCTGGACGACGGTGAACTCGCCCGATGGGAGGACGTCTCCCGCCGCCTGTACATCCCGTTCCACCAGGGCGTGGTCAGCCAGTTCGAGGGGTACGGAGACCTGGCGGAACTCGACTGGGATCTCTGTCGGGCTCGTTACGGAGACATCCGCAGACTTGACCGGATCCTGGAGGCCGAGGGCGACACGGTCAACCGCTACCAGGCGTCGAAGCAGGCCGACACCCTCATGCTCGGCTACCTCTTCCGGCCCGAGGAGCTGTACGGCCTGTTCGGCAGGCTCGGCTACGCGCTGGACGACGAGATGTGGCGGGATACCGTTTCGTACTACCTGCGGCGCACCAGCCACGGCTCGACGCTCAGCAGTCTCGTCCACGGGTGGGTGCTGGCCCGGCAGAAGGGCGCCGACGCCTGGCGGTACTGCGAGGAGGCTTTGCTCGCCGACGTGGCCGACGTCCAGGGCGGAACGACCGGCGAGGGAATCCATCTCGGCGCGATGGCCGGCACGATCGACTTCGTCGAACGCGGGATCACCGGCCTGGAGGCGGGACCGGAAGGACTTCGGGTCGCTCCGGTGACCTTGGCCGAGATCCCGCGGTTCACCTTCACCTTGTGCGTCGGTCGCCATCGCGGGGTGCGGCTGCGCGTGCTTCCCGGGCGGCTGGCGGTTCGGGTTCCTGCCTCGCCCGAGGGCCCGCTCGCCGTCGCGTTCCCCGGCGGGCGGCGGGTGACCGTCGCACCCGGACAGGAACGCTGGTTCCGTCTGTGAGATGCGGCTCAGTCGAAGGTGAGCACCTCGGAGGCGGGCCGACGCGGCGTGGCCCGCCCCTGGGGGCCGTAGCCCAGACGGATCACCATGTGGACGAAGCTCGTCGTCGAAGCCGGATCCCTTATGGCGGAGCGGAGTTCGGACCACTCCAGGGGCTGTGACATGAGGGAGGTGGACAGACCGTCGAGGGTGGCCCGGAGCAGGACCCGGTGCAGCGCCTGACCGGCCGTCAGCCACTGCTGCGGATTGTCGTCGGCCGTGCCGAGGAGGGCGATCTGCGGCCGCTTCTCGAAGCGTGCCGAAGCGCGGTCCGGGACACGCCGGGGTGAGTCGAAGTCCCGGACCGGAGAGGTGACGTCGTACTGCCGCGGGCCGAAGGCGTACGCAGGGATGCCCTCGGTCTCGGAGCCCTCGCCGGGTGCACCCGTGCGCGTCCAGGCAGCGATCTCCGCGCGGACCGCCGCGTCAGCGGCCTCGAACCTTTCGGAGTCGTGGACGATCTCGAGGACGGAGTCGGTGTGCCAGTCGCCCGGCACGACCAGCCGGCAGCCTTCCAGGAGGGCCGCGGCCCGCAGACCGTCGATCACCTCGGAGGGGATCTGCTCCTCGGTGAAGGGGAAGCGGCTGGTGTGGCGCCGCGACAGGGCTGCGTGGAGCGCGACGAGACCGCGGTCGACGTCGTCCGCACCGTGGAGTTCCACGTCTGCGAAGTGCCAGTGGTCTTCGGGGCGGGGCAGCAGCCGGACGGCGGCGTGCCGGCCTCTGTGCGCGGCGGCGACTCGCAGGCCGAACAGGGCGGCGCCGCAACCGAGGTGGAGTGCGCGGTGGTCGGGGTCCTCCACCGGCAAGTCGCGCATCGGATCGCCGTGAAGCTCGATGATGCCCGCGTCCGTCCTGCACACGAACTTCCAGGGCTGTGCGTTGTGCATCGAGGGAGCCGTGACGGCGTCTTCGATGAGCGACGTCACGAGTGGTCGGGTCAGAGCGGTGGTAGACACGGTTCGTCCTGTCTCGGGTGGGTCACCAGATGTCGTGCGGTGTCCGGGTGGAGGATGCGAGGCGGGTGTCGTCTTCGTGGAAGGACAGTCGGTCCACGACGGCGACGACACCGTCGACCTCCTCGGCGAGTCCGACGAGCATCAGGGCCTGACTCCGCCGCCGGACGCGGCCCCCCAGCGTCACCACGCCGTCCAGGACGTGCACGTCCACTGCGTCCCCGGGCAGGTCCATGGCATCCGTGAGGACTTCCTCACGGATGCGGTGCCGTATCTCCGCGTCCGGACGGAGGTAGACACAGAGGAGATCGCGGCGGGTCACGATGCCGACCAGTCGTTCCTCCTCGTCGACCACGGGGAGGCGCTCGACTCCGCGGCGCACCATCAGCCGTGCCGCGTCCGCCACCGTCTCCTCGGCGTGCACCGTGACGGCCGGCCTGGTCATCAGGTCGCGCGCAGTCAGCTCGTCGCGGGCCAGGAGGTCGCTCTCGGAGACGACACCGACGACACGGTCGTCCTCGTCCACGACGGGGACCCCGCTGATGTCGTGCTCGGCGAGCAGCTTCGCCACCTCACGGAACGACGCCGCAGGGACGGCGGAGACCACGTCGTCGGTCATCAGACCGCCGACTTTCATGTGCTTCATCACCGCGCCTCCTGTCCGAGGGTTCGGCCGGTGTGCTGTCCCGTGTCACCACCCTCCGACGCACGCTTGGAGTCGGCGAGGGCCGAATGGTCCACCTTCAGGCCCGAACGGGCTCGTCGCTGCAGGCCCGCAGCGTGTCGCGCCCGGCTGGGACCTTTGGCCCCGTCATTGGCCCCAGCGGCCCTCAGGCCGCTCGGGGCCGGCTGCCAGGGTGGAAGGAGTCCCCGGACCGCGTGAGGAGGAGCGATGGACGGAACCACAGCCCGAGCCGACGGTCGTCACGGAACTCACCGATGTCGCCCGTGATCACGTACGCGTACCGTCCTCGGTCACGGACCGCGCCGGGGAGGAGTTCCCGGATCTCACCGTGCACGCCGAAGGACGGAACGGCCGCAGCGTGCCCGGGACTCTCGTGGGCGCATCGCGCCACGCAGACCTGCTGGTCGTCGGCGGTCGATGCTCGCCCGGATACCTCGGACCCACCCTCGGCCGGACCACGCTCACCCTGCCGCAGCACGCCCACTGCCCTGTGGAGCTCATCCCTCGACAAGGACCCGGACACGGGAGCACGTCATGACGCGCACCACGGATCGCCGCGACATCGTCGTCGGTGTCGACCCGGTCAAGAACTGGCACCTGGCCCTTGCCTGGGCCGTGGACGAGGCTCACCTGCGAGGCGTGGGAGTGCGCCTGGTGGTCGCGGTATCACCGCAGCACGACACACGACACGTCGACGACAACCCCCGTCACCTGGCACAGCGGCAGACCGGTGCGGAAGCTCTGCGTACGGCACTCGCCTGGGCGCACGCCCGGCAGCCGGGCGTCAAGGCCACGTCCTCTCTTCTCGACGGGTTCCCGGCAGGAGCCCTGGCCGGACTGTCGCACGAGGCAGGCATGATCGTTCTGGGCTCCCGGCACCTCAGCCGTACCGAGGAGTTCCTGAGCACCGGCTCCCTGGCCGTGCCGGTCACCGCGCAGGCGCACTGCCCGGTGGTCGTCGTGGGAGACGCGGAGCACGTCACGCAGGAGACCCCCTACCTCGTGGTCGGCATCGACGGCAGCGAGTCCTCACGAGCCGCCCTGGCCTGGGCGTTCGAGGAAGCGGACCTCCGACGCTGCGCACTGCGCGCCATCGCCGTCTGGCAGCCCCCGGTCTTCTCCCTGCACAGCGGTGACACGCTGTTCCATACCGAGCGCCGCCTGCTCTCGGAGACCACCGCGGGCTGGGCGGAGAAGTATCCCGACGTCCGACTCACCCACGAGGTTTCCATCGGTTCCCCCGTCGAGACGCTCGCGAGCGCCGCCGAGCACGCACTCGCCCTCGTCGTCGGCCGACGCGGCCGGGGCGGATACACCGGGATGCGCGTCGGCTCCGTCGTCCACGGGCTGCTCCACCGCGCCCACTGCCCGGTGATCACCATCCCCGTGGAATGAGCGGGCCATGACGAGGCCGGCAGCGGACCGGGCACTCCCGATGCGGGACACCACGGGGCTCACCGGGGCGGAGGCCGCCCGTCGGCTGGCCGACACCGGCCCCAACGAGGTCACCGCGAGAACGCCCGTACGCCTTCACCACAGGGTCCTGGCCCAACTGACCGACCCGCTGATCATGGTGCTCCTCGGGGCCGTCGCGCTGACCCTCGCGATCGGCGACTATCCCGACGCCGTCGTCATCGGGTTGGTCGTCCTCGTGAACACGACCGTCGGCGTGGTGCAGGAGATCCGGGCCGACAACGCCGTCGCCGCACTCTCGGCCCTCACCGCCCCGCACGCGCGCGTGCGGCGTGACGGCGCCGTGCGCGACGTCCCGGCGGCGGCGATCGTCCCGGGTGACGTCCTCGTGGTCGGTGAGGGCGACATCGTCGCCGCCGATGCCGAGCTCGCCGAGGCGTCCGCCGTTCTGGTCGACGAGTCCATGCTCACGGGGGAGTCCGTGCCCGTCGAGAAGGACGCCGGAGCGACCCTGAGCGCGGGCACGGTCGTCGTCCGTGGCCGGGGCGTCGCCATGGTCACGGCGACCGGGGTATCCAGCGCGCTCGGCCGCATAGCGGCCCTTCTCGACGAACGTCGCGCGCCGACCCCGCTGCAGCGACGACTCGCCGCCCTCGGGCGCGTCCTCGCGGCCGTGACGCTCGCCCTGTGCGTCCTGGTCTTCGCCCTCGGCCTGGTGCGGGGCCTCCCGCTGGGCACGATGGCGGTCACCGCCATCAGCCTGGCCGTGGCGGCGGTCCCCGAGTCTCTTCCCGCCGTCGTCACTCTGGCCCTGGCTCTCGGGGCCCGGCGCATGGTCGCCCGGCACGCCCTGGTGCGGCGGCTTCCCGCGGTGGAGACACTCGGCTCGGTGTCCGTCCTGGCCACCGACAAGACCGGCACGCTGACCGAGGGCCGCATGGTCGTCCAGCGCCTCTGGACACCGCGCGTGACCGCCGAGCTCTCGGGGGTGGGGTACGAACCCGAGGGCGAGGTCCTGGTCGCCGGGCGGCCGGCGGAAGCGGACGAGCTCGGAACCCTGACGGACCTCCTGACCACGACCGTCCTCTGCAACGACGCCACACTGCGCCCGCCGGACGACGAAGCGTCCGACGGCCGCTGGACGGCCCTGGGCGACCCCATGGAGGCCGCCCTGCTGGCGGCGGCCGCCAAGACGGGCTGCCCAGAGCCCGCAGAACTGTCGGTGACCCGCCCCCGGATCGGAGAAGCACCTTTCGACAGCCTCCGCAGACGCATGACCACCCTCCACAAGACCGATGGAGACGGTGTGCTGGTCTGTCTGAAGGGCGCCCCCGAAGCCGTCCTCGACCCTGCCGTCCTGCACGATTCTCCGGACGTGCTCGCGGCGGCCCACCATGAAGCCGCGCGCATGGCTGCCCATGGATACCGCGTACTCGCGGTGGCATCGGGCGTGCGTACCGACCTCCCGAGCCCGGTCACCGAGGCGGAGTCGGGGCTCGCGTTCCTCGGCCTCGTCGCGCTGAGCGACCCGCCCAAACCGCACGCCGCCGCGACCCTGGCCTCCTGCCGTGCGGCCGGCATCACGCCCGTCCTCATCACCGGGGACCATCCCGCGACGGCTCGGGCGGTGGCATCCCACGTCGCCCTCCTGGGAGACGGCGGCGACGAAGAAGGTCACGTCGTCACGGGGGCGGACGTGGCCGCGGGGCGAGTCGCCGACCTCACCTCGGTGCGGGTCTTCGCCCGCACCGACCCCCAGCAGAAGCTGGACATCGTGGAGGCGTGGCGCGCCAGGGGGGCGGTGACAGCCATGACGGGCGACGGGGTCAACGACGGCCCCGCGCTGCACCGGGCCGACATCGGGGTCGCCATGGGGGCCCGCGGCACGGAGGTGGCGCGGCAGGCGGCGGACCTCGTCCTCACGGACGACGAGCTGTCGACCGTCGTGGCGGCCGTCGAGGAGGGGCGGCGCGTCTACGACAACATCCGGCGCTTCCTCGTCTTCGGGATGGCCGGCGGCGCGGCAGAGATCCTCGTGATGCTCATCGGCCCGCTGCTCGGGCTGCCGCTGCCTCTTCGCGCCGGCCAGATCTTGTGGATCAACCTCCTGACACACGGCCTCACCGGCGTTGCGATGGGCGCCGAACCTGCGTCCCCGGGAGCCATGCACCGCCCGCCGCGTCCACCTGACCAGCACATTCTCGGCGGTGGGGCCTGGCAGCGGCTGCTCCTTCTCGCGGCCGTCGTCACGGCGGCCTCTCTGGGCGCGGGACTGGTCGCCCAGGCACTGGACCTTGCCTGGCAGAGCGTCCTCTTCCTGGCGCTGCTCGCCGCGCAGCTCGGCGTCGTGCTGGGTCTGCGCACGCGACTTCTGACCAGGGAGAACCCGTTCCTTCCGCTCTCCGTCCTCGCCTCCGCCCTGCTGGCGGCGGCAGCGCTGTACGTGCCCTTCCTGGGCTCGATCCTGGAGACCGACCCGCTCGGCTGGATGGGTGCCGGGATCGCTGTGGCGTGCGCGCCCGCCGGGTTCGTGGCGGCCCGTCTCGTACGGACCGCTTTCCATCCGGAGGTCCCGACAGGAACAGGCGGCGCATCCGGTCTACGGTGAGAGGGCGCGCTCAGGGTGTGGCCTGTGCGCTCGACGCAGCCGGAGGTCCGGATGGGGCGTGAGGGCCCGGAGCCCGCGGAGAACAGGCTTCCGCGGCTCAGACTCGACGAGCTGCTCGACGAGGTCCAGGTGCGTATCGACGAGGTGCGTGGCACCAGGGACCGGCTCAACGGACTGCTCGAAGCCGTCATGTCCGTGGGCCGCGAACTCGACCTGCCGCAGGTGCTGCGCGGCATCGTGGAAGCGGCGGTGACCCTCGTGGATGCCGAGTACGGAGCCCTGGGCGTCATCGGCGACGACAGCAGGCTCTCCGAATTCCTCCCCATCGGCATCGACGACGAGCTCCGCGAGCGGATCGGCGCACTGCCGTCCGGACACGGCCTTCTCGGTGAACTGATCCGCAACCCCGAGCCGCTGCGCCTCGCCGAACTGTCCGAGCACCCGGCCTCGTACGGATTCCCGCCGCACCACCCACCGATGCACTCCTTCCTCGGCGTACCCATCCGGGTCCGCGACGAGGTGTTCGGCAACCTCTACCTCACCGAGAAGCGCGGAGCGGCGGACTTCGATGCCGAGGACGAGGCCGTCGTGACGACCCTGGCCGTCGCCGCCGGCATCGCGATCGAGAACGCCCGCCTCTACGAGGAGGGCAGGCTCAGGCAGCGGTGGCTGGCCGCGAACTCCGACCTGACCAGCGCACTCCTGTCCGGCGCGGGGGAGACCCAGGTCCTCGACGGGATGCTGGAGCAGGCGGTGGACATCACGGACTCCGACATGGGGGTCTTCTACCTGGTGGGTACGGGCGGTGAGCTGCGGGGCTCGCTGGCCTGCGGCGAGGGGGCCGAAGCCCACCGAGGTGTCGTCCTTCCGAGCAGCGAAGGAACCCTGGTCGAGGCCGCCCTGGCGCAGAAGGGCCTGGTCACGGTCGTCGACGTCGAGAACGAGCCGCGCATCACGGTGCAGCCCGAACGGTGGAAGGGGTTCGGGCCGGCGGTGGCCGTCACGGTCGGCACCAAGGAGCGACTCACCGGGGTGCTGATCCTGGCGCGGCGCCACGGGCGACCCCTGTTCACGGTTGCCGAGGTCACCGCTCTTCCCGGATTCGCGGGGCAGGCGGCCCTGGCGCTCGAACTGGCCGACCGCCGTCGTGACGCCGAGCAGGTGAGCCTTCTGGAGGACCGTGACCGGATCGCCCGAGATCTGCACGACCTGGCGATTCAGCGCCTGTTCGCCACCGGGATGACACTGCAGAGCGCCCGCCGGTTCGTCGAGCACCCGGAGGCCGTCGACCGTCTGACCCGCGCGATCGACGACCTGGACGCCACCATCAAGATCATCCGATCGACCATCTTCGGTCTCCGGGAACACGACGCCCCCGGAGAACCGCAGAGACTCCGAAGTCGTGTCGTCAAAGCGGTCGACTCGGCCGCGTCGACGCTCGGATTCGCTCCGGCGCTGCGCATGGAGGGCCTGCTCGACACCGACGTACCAGCGGAAGCGGCCCAGGAGGTGCTCGCCGTTCTCGGGGAAGCGCTCACCAATGTGGCACGGCACGCCCGGGCCCGAAGGACGGAGGTGTCGGTCGTGGCCGACGAGGGCGTGCTGGCGGTGACGGTGAGCGACGACGGTGTCGGCATACCGCACGGCGGCAGCCGCAGCGGACTGCGGAACCTGTCCGAACGGGCCGAGCGGCTGGGCGGGACCCTGTCGGTCCGGGCGCGAGCGGAGCCGGGCAGCGGCACCGTCCTCGAGTGGCGCATCCCGCTTCCGGCGGAGCGGGAGTGAGCAGCCTACGTGGCGTCGGCGTCGTGCTCGTGGACCTGCGCGGCGATGACGGCCGCCTGTACGCGGCGCTCCACGCCGAGCTTGCCGAGCAGCCGTGAGATGTGGTTCTTGACGGTCTTCTCGGACAGATAGAGCCGCTTGGCGATCTGCCGGTTGGTGAGCCCTTCACCGATGAGGTCGAGCACCGACCTCTCTCTGTCGGACAACACCGCGAGCCGCTCGTCCTCCGGTGGCTTCGCCGCCTCGGGGTCGCGCAGCGAGTGCATCAGCCGGGCGGTGGTGGCCGGGTCGAGCATCGACTGCCCGGTGGCCACGGTCCGTACCGCCGCCACCAGATCCGACCCCTTGATCTGCTTCAGGACGTACCCGGACGCCCCCGCCATGATCGCGTCGAGCAGAGCGTCCTCGTCGTCGAACGACGTCAGCATCAGGCACGCCACCTCGGGCATCCGGGACCGCAGCTCCCGGCACACCGAGATTCCGTCCCCGTCAGGCAGGCGTACGTCGAGGACCGCAACGTCCGGCCGAAGCGCGGGGCCTCTGGCCAGAGCCTGCTCCGCCGTCGCCGCCTCGCCGACCACTTCCATGTCGGGCTCGTCGTCGATCAGGTCACGAAGGCCCCGGCGGACGACCTCGTGGTCGTCGACGAGGAGGACCCGCGTGGGTGTGGCGGTCGTCGGCATCTCGGACATGGTGATCCCTGCGGTCGGTGGGTTCGTACCCGCCCCCACAAGGATTGTCCGTCATACGGCGTCTTCCTGGGCACCGAGCTCCACCCGGACGTCGACGACTCCCTCCACCGCCCGCACGGCGCTGGCAAGCAGTGGCACCAGCGACCGGTCGGGGAGCCCTCCACGAAGGGTGGCCACGCCTTCCCGTACGGAGACCTCCAGCCCTGCCGGGGCTGCCGACTCGCCGAGGATGGAACGGCGGATCTCTTCCTCGATCTCGTCGTCGGTACGGAGGAACACCTTGAGCAGGTCGCTCCGGCTGACGACCCCCTCCAGCAGCCCGATGCCGTTGACCACCGGCAGCCGCTTCACCCGCCGGGTGGCCATGATCCGTGCCGCCTCGGCGAGCGTGGCGTCCGCGTGGACGGTCACGGCCGGGCTCGACATGAGCTCACCGGCCCGCAGGGCGCCGGCCTTGGCCGCCTCGGCGAATTCATCCGGGCGGGGCTCATCGAGCCGGAACTCCTCCTTCGCCAGAAGATCCGCCTCCGACACGACTCCGACGACACGTCCCTCTCCCTCGAGGACAGGAAGGGCACTCACCTTCCACTGGTCCAAGAGCGCGACGATCTCCTTGTAGGGCGCGTCACGGCCGATCGCGACGGCGGTGTGGGTCATGACGTCACTGACGGTGTAGCGCGAGGCAGGCATGACGTTCTCCGGGAGGTGGACGAGGGTCTACAGGCCGCTGCCGTGCGGGGCGTACAGATCGAGCAGTCGCACTCGGGCGGCGACGAGGCGACGAGCAAGTGTCTGCCCGACGAAATGCCCGAGGGCGGAGCCGAGAGCAGGGTCGGCGTCCATCATCATGCGCACGGTCAGTGCATCGAACTCGTACGCCCGCACACGCGTCATGGCCTCTGCACCGAAGTGCCAGCGATACGGGGCGAACAGCCACGACCATCCGAGCAGCTCACCCGCATTCACGGTGTCGATCACTGCCGGCGGTGTGCCAGGCACGGCGAAGTCCAAGGTGACCGTGCCCGTCCGAAGGATCCAGAAGCGTTGGGCGGGAGCGCCCTCCTCGAACATCCGGGTGCCTTCAGGGAGGTCCACCGGGCGGCCGCATGCCATGAGCCGGTCACGTTGGTCGGCGGACAGAGCTGCCGTGAGCCGAGGGGAAGCAAGAGAGCTCATCGCGTACCTCCTCATCGGTGTCCGCGTCCAGTTTCTGCTCCACTTCACGGGGAGAGGGAGGGCCGGATGGCCCCCTCTTCGTACCTCTCGGTCGTCCGCTGACCGGTTGGTCGGCATGGGCGAGAGGAGGCACCCGTGCCTGGGCCGCCGCCACGCCTGCGCGCGGGCACGGATTCCCCCATCACTGCGCCGGGGCGCGCTGATCCGAGGGCACGGCAGTCACGGTGGATCAGGCCGTACTGCATCACGCCAGGCCCTCTGGCTCAGCCTGCCGGGCGGGAGGTCGCCCGTTCGGTGAGCTGTGCCAGATCGGCGGTCGCCCCGGCGGAGCTCCGGCTCGCTGCCGGTCCTTTCGAAAGCGCGACGGCTTCGCGGAAGGCGGCGGCCTCCGCTGAGCGCGCGAGCGCCCTCGTGGTCGTGGGCGATGTCGCCAGGGGTCACGGGAAGTACAGCGAGGCCTTCTCCAGGACGTGGCCCGTGAACAGGCCGCCCACGACGACGCGGCCCCGGTACATCGTGGTCCGCGTGGCGGCCGGGGCGGTCTCGATCGTCAGGGGGCGGCTGATCAGCGTCGTGCCGAGGATCCGGGCGTCCTGGGCGGCCCACCGGGCCGCTTCGGGTCGGACGCGCGTGCTCACCAGGGCGGGGAGCACCATGGCCGCGTTGCGGGCGCCGGACATGCCGCTGCGCAGGCCCTTGGCGTAGCGCATGGCCCACGCGGTGAACTCGCCCAGGGTGGCGACATCGACCTCGGGGACGGCGGCGGCGAAGACGAAGAGCTCGACCTTCGTGCCGAACCAGCGGACCTTGCGGTCGGCGCGGCTGCCGGCGACCACCCGGCGGTCGTCCCAAGGGGACGAGGTCACCGTGCAGCCGTCGGCCGTCAGCCGTCCGTGGAGCGCTTCGAGGTACGCGGCCGCCGCGTCGGCGGTCGGTTCGGTCGCATGCGGGTTCATGCGTGAATCCTCCAACACCCTTGACCGGTAAGGGAAGAGGGGCACGGCCCGGCCACGAGAGCGCATCGTCCGGGCCTGCCGCCGGCGTCGTGGGCGGGCCGCGCTACCTTTGGCGGATGCAGCCACAGCCGCCGTACCCCCCTCCCGTTCCCGCACCTGCCCCGACGTCCCCCGGGCAGCCCGGCAGCCGCACCAAGGCCGTGCTGCTGTCCCTCGTGGGTGGCCTCGTGCTCGGCGCCGCGGCGATGGGTGCCGTATGGGCGCTGAGCGCCGACGGAGCTTCCGTCGACGGGACTTCGGCGGTGTCCGACGCGCGGGCCGCCTGCCGGGCGCTCGACGGATTCGACGAGGACCGGTACGTGGAGAAGGGGGCCGCGGGCGAGATCGCCGTCAACCGTTACGCGGCGGCCGGGACGCTCTCGGCCTCCGCCGCGGCGGGCGACGCGAAGTACAAGCCGCTCGCCCAGACCATCCGCCGCTCACAGGATCGCCACTCCCGGATGTTCGAGTTCGACGCCACGGCGAAGAAGGACCTGAACCAGGCCCGCACGATGTGCGAGAAGCTGTAGGGCTGAGTCCACGGCTCCACGGCCCCACGGCTTCACGGGTCCTCAACTCCTCAGGTGCGAAGCTCCGTTGAGGTCGAGGATCGTGCCCGAGGACCACTCCGCCGCGGGGGAGGCGAGCCACAGCACCGCCGCCGCGATCTCCTCGGCCGAGCCCACCCGGCCGAACGGGCTCTGCGCCCGGATCGCGTCGCCCTCGGGCCCCTCCACGCGCGGAGCGACCCGCTCCGTCGCGAAGAACCCGGGGGCGACCGAGGCGACGGCGATCCCGTGCGGGGCGAGCGAGACCGCGAGCGACTGGCCCAGGGCGTGCACGGCGGCCTTCGTCGCCCCGTACGCCGGGTGGTCCGGCTCGCCCCGGAAGGCGCCGCGGGAGCCGATGTTCACGATCCGGCCGCCCCCGCCCTGACCGATCATCCGGCGCGCCGCGAGATGGCTCAGATTGGCCGTGGCGAGCAGGTTCACGGCCACGTGCTGCTGCCAGACCGCCACCCACTCCTCGTACGGGGTCTCCGCGAGCGGGTGCCGGATGTTCACCGCCGCGTTGTTCACCAGCACGTCGATCCCGCCCAGTGCCTCCGCCGCCGCGTCCACCACGGCCACCGCCCCCGCCGGGTCCGCGAGGTCGCCCCCGACCAGGGCGTGACCGTCGCCGGCCAGGGAGGCGAGGGTCGAACGGGCCTCCTCCTCGCGCGAGCCGAAGTGGACGGCCACGCGGTCGCCGTTGGCCGCGAACGCCCGGGCCACCGCGCGGCCGAGCCCCCGTGACGCGCCGCTGACGAGCACGCGCCGACCGGATGCGGGTACGTTCATGGCAGGTGTCTCCCTGTGGTCGGAGCGAGTTCGGGGCAGGCGGGGGCAGGCGGGGGCAGGCGGGGGCAGGCGCTGTGCGGGTGATCCACACGCGGTGACGATACGTCCCCCTCCACCCGTCCGGCCGAACGGGTGGAGGCCCGCCCACGGCCGCGCTCCGATTGCGGACGCATGGGCATCGGGTTTGTGTGTGAACGAGGACCCTCCCCTTGCACATCAGGAGCTCGGCATGTCGATGGCGTTCGGTTCCCCCTTCGGTTCGTCCGACGACCCGTTCAGCGACCTGCTGAGCCGGTTCTTCGGGATGTCGCCCGCCTCGTCGCCCCCGGCCGTGCAGCGCGTACCGATCGGGCGGCTCCTCACGGAGTCGTCGCACGAGCTCCTCAACCTGGCCGCACGCAAGGCGGCCGAGGACGGCACCTCCGACCTCGACACGGAACACCTCCTGTGGGCCACCACCCAGGTCGACCCCTCACGGCGGCTCCTCGCCCGGGCCGGCGTGGACACCGAGGCGCTCGGCGCGGAGATCGAGGCGGTGCTGCCGCGGGAGGCGGCGGAACCGTCCGCCGAGCCCGGTCTCACCCCCGCAGCCAAGCGCACTCTCGCTCTCGCCCACGCCACGTCGCAGGCTTCCGGGGTCTCGTACATCGGCCCCGAGCACATCCTCAGCGCCCTCCTCAACGACGCCGACTCGGGCGCGGGGCGGTTCCTGCGTGCGGAGGACGTCGACGTGCGCAAGGTGCGCGGCGTCGCGGACCGGGCGGCCCGTGGGGACGGCTCACCCGCGAGCGGGGCCGGAGCAGGGGCAGGAGCCGGGGCCGGCAGGCAGGGCAAGGCGGGCGCGCAGGCGCAGCAGCCGGCCACGACCCTGGACGAGTTCGGCAGGGACCTGACGGAGGAGGCGAAGGCGGGCCGGCTCGACCCCGTCGTGGGCCGGGCCGAGGAGATCGAGCAGACCGTCGAGATCCTCTCGCGGCGGTCCAAGAACAACCCCGTGCTGATCGGCGAACCGGGCGTCGGCAAGACCGCCATCGTCGAGGGACTGGCCCAGCGCATCGTCGCGGGCGAGGTGCCCGACACCCTCAAGGACAAGCGGGTCGTCTCCCTCGACATGTCCGGCCTGGTCGCCGGCGCGCAGTACCGCGGCCAGTTCGAGGAGCGGCTGAAGAAGGTCATCGAGGAGGTACAGGAGGCGAGCGGCGAGGTCATCCTCTTCATCGACGAGCTGCACACCGTCGTCGGCGCCGGCGCGGGCGGCGAGAGCTCGATGGACGCGGGCAACATGCTCAAGCCCGCCCTCGCGCGCGGCGAACTCCACGTCGTCGGAGCGACGACGATCGACGAGTACCGCAAGTACGTCGAGAAGGACGCCGCCCTCGAACGCCGTTTCCAGCCCGTCCTCATCCCCGAGCCCACGGTCGAGGAGACGGTGCAGATCCTCGAAGGGCTGCGGGACGCCTACGAGGCCCACCACCAGGTGCGCTTCGCCGACGGCGCCCTGGCGGCGGCGGCGGAACTCTCCGACCGCTACATCAGCGACCGCTTCCTGCCCGACAAGGCGATCGACCTCATGGACCAGGCGGGCGCCCGGGTACGGCTGCGCAGCGCCGGCCGCTCGACCGAGGTCGTCAGCCTCGAGGACCGCCTCGCGAAGCTGCGGCGCGAGAAGGACCAGGCCGTCGCTGGCGAGGAGTTCGAGAAGGCCTCGGAGCTGAAGGCCCAGATGGCCGGGATCGAGGGCGAGCTCGCGGGCATCGAGGAGCGGCGCGAGGGTGTCGTCTCGGTCACCGCCTCCGACATCGCCGACATCGTCTCCCGCCGGACGGGCATCCCCGTCGCCCAACTCACCGCCAGCGAGAAGGAGAAGCTCCTCAAGCTGGAGGAGGAGATGCACGCCAGGATCGTCGGCCAGGACGAGGCGGTCACCGCCGTCTCCCAGGCCGTACGTCGCAACCGGGCGGGCATGGGCGACCCGAACCGCCCCGTCGGCTCGTTCCTCTTCCTCGGGCCCACCGGTGTCGGCAAGACCGAACTCGCCAAGACGCTCGCGGAGTTGCTCTTCGGTGACGAGGGCCGCATGATCCGCTTCGACATGAGCGAGTTCCAGGAGAAGCACACGGTCGCCCGGCTCGTCGGCGCCCCTCCCGGGTACGTCGGCTACGAGGAGGCCGGCCAGCTCACGGAGAAGGTCCGCCGACAGCCGTACAGCGTCGTCCTGTTCGACGAGGTGGAGAAGGGGCATCCCGACGTCTTCAACACACTGCTCCAGATCCTCGACGACGGCCGGCTCACCGACGGACAGGGCCGCACCGTCGACTTCCGGCACTGCGTCGTCATCATGACCTCCAACATCGGCGCCCAGCGCATCCTCGCCCACGAGGGCGACGCGGCCGAGTTGAAGGACGAGCTGATGAAGGACCTGCGGGGGAAGTTCCTGCCCGAGTTCCTCAACCGGATCGACGACATCATCGTCTTCCACAGCCTCACCGAGGGCGACCTGTCGGACATCCTCGAACACCTCCTCGACCGCAGCAAGCACCGCGTCCGCGCCCAGGGCATGACCCTGGAGGTCACCGACGCGGCCAAGAAGCTCCTCGTCGCGCACGGCTACCAACCGGCGTTCGGCGCCCGCCCCCTGCGCCGCACGATCCAGACCGAACTCGACAACCGCATCGCCTCCCTGCTGCTCGGCGGTGAGGCCGACCCGGGCGACACGATCGTCGCCGACATCGTGGACGACTCGCTCCACTGCCTGATCAGGAAGAGCGAGCCACAGGCGGAGGCCGCATAGAGGTGGCCGTGGACGAGGCCGACGGGAGGCCGTGTGGACGCCGTCGTCCCGGCGCGGCGAAATACTCGCTGGCGGGTCGTCGTCGCGCAGGCCTACGATCATTGCGATGACGACGAATCACTCCCTTCACAGATTGGGGGACCCGTCCGCGCAAGGTGAGTGCTGATGCTCACCTCGACAGCGAACGGGACCTCCCGCCTCTCCCTCTGGCTGCGCGTGCGCGAGTTCGCCGTGCCGCCCTCCATGATCGAGACCGCTTCCGCACGCCGCCTGCGCGGCGACTGGGCGGGGGCCTGTGCCGCCGCCAGGATCGACGTCGATCTCGATCTCCGCGCCCTGGAGCGCGTCTACGGCCGGGAACTCGCCCGCCGTGTCCGGGACGATCTGCGCCATCTGGCGCCCGACCTGCTGCGGTGGCACATGCCGCGGATCGCTCCGGACGGACTGCTGCGACCGGGGCTGACCGTCGCCCTTGCCCGGTACGGGCAGACCGGGCGCCCCGCACCGGACGGCGTCGGTCCGGACGGCGTCGGCCCGGTGCCACACCTGGTCGCGCGGACCCCGCCCGCCTGGGCGGACGCCGGGCAGCGGATCAGCCTCGCGTGGTGGGACGGCCACCGCACGGGCCCCGGAGCCGGAGCCGCCGCCCGGCACCCGCATCCCCGCCCCAGCCGGCTGTTCCGCTTCGATCTGCACCGCCATCTGTGGGACGCCCGCAGGGCCGAGGAACTCCGGGCCCGGTCGGGTGACGGCCGTGCACCCGCTTCGTCGCCCGGTCCGCTGGAAACTCCACCGGAGGCCGTGCCGGCCGGGCTCCGCTGCGCCCTCGACCGGTGGGCGGCCGAGGCGGAGCTCCTGAACCGCGCGGAGGGCCGATCCGCGGGCGGCCCCGTCGTCGTGCGGCTCGGCTCCGGGCGGCGGGTGCTCCTCGAACCACTCCCCGACGGGGGAGCGGCGGTCACCCCGGCGCCGCCGGAGAACCTCGCCGCCACCCTGCCGGTGCTGCCCGACGCGGCCACCTGGGTCCTGCCCGACCTCGAACTGCTCCGCGCCGGACTCGTCGGGCCCGACCGACTGCACCCACTCGTCGTCGCGGCGCTCGTACCGGACCATCGGCCGGCGGGCCCGGTCCGGCCCCCGGACGCGGCGGGGCAGCCCCGCCTCGTCGAGTGCCGTGGCGCCCGGCACCGGATCGCCCTGGTCGACGGCGTACTGACCCCGCTGGACCACGACCCGGCCGAGGTCCGACGGGAGGAACTCCTCGTCGCGCTGACCGGCACACCACTGCCGTGTCTGCGGGCGATCGACGAGGCGCACCGCCGGCCCGACTGCCTCACGGGCGTCCGCGAGCGCCTCGACCACGGGGACACCGCCGGTGCGCTGGCCGTCGTCGAGGGCCTCCTCGGCCCCGACGCATTGCTGCGCGGCGGCGCCCTGCGCGACGAACTGGAGGCCGCCGCTCACCGGCGGATCACGTACGGCCTGTACCGGGCGGGCCTGGCCGGTCCCGCACCCGACCGGCTCCTCCCGGGCACCCGCCGTCCCCGCGACCGGCGGTCGCACCCCCGCGACGTGACCCGCCGCTGACCGGCCGCCCGCCGACGCCCCCGTTCCCCTTCTCTTTCGCTTCCCTTCCGCCTCGCCGAATCGGCCCTCCCGAACCTCCAGGTGATCACCCATGCCGACAGACACCGCGTACGCCCCCGGCCCCGTCCCTGCCCCTGTGCACACCGACCAGCTCGACGTCGCCGGTGAGCTGCTGGCCCTGCTGCGCGACGCGCGCACCGAGCCCCGCCCCGACCCGCAGCTGGAGGCGCTCACCCTGGCCGTCGCCGCCGATCTGCCCGTACTGCTGTGGGGCGAACCGGGCATCGGCAAGACCGCGGCCCTGACCCATCTGGCCGCGTCCCTCGACCTGCCGCTCACCACGGTGATCGCCAGCGTCCACGAGCCTTCGGACTTCTCCGGACTGCCCGTGGTCGGCGACGATCCCGCGGAGCAGGGCATCCCGATGGCGCCGCCGGACTGGGCCGTGCGTCTCGTCCGGGCCGGGCGGGGGCTGCTGTTCCTCGACGAACTGTCCACCGCGACACCGGCCGTGCAGGCCGCCCTGCTGCGACTGGTGCTGGAACGGCGTGTGGGAACACTGCGGTTGCCGGCCGGCGTACGGATCGTGGCCGCCGCCAACCCGCGCGCCTCGGCGGCCGACGGCTGGGAGCTGAGTCCGCCGCTGGCCAACCGCTTCGTGCACCTCCGGTGGGCACACGACCATGACGTGGTGGTCCGCGGCCTCGGCGGGACCTGGCCGCGCGCCACCCTGCCGCGGCTCGACCCGGCGAAGCTGCCGGACGCCGTGGACTTCGCCCGCCGCGCCGTCTGCGGGCTCCTCGCCGCCCGCCCGGCCCTCGTCCACCGACTGCCGAGCGGAGAGACGCAGCGGGGCGGCGCCTGGCCGTCACCCCGGAGCTGGGAGATGACCCTCCACCTGATCGCCTTCGCGACCGCGGCGGGCTCCGCGCGCGACGTCCTGTCCCTGCTCGTCCGAGGCACCGTCGGAGACGGACCCGGCCTCGAACTCCTCGCCGCCCTGGACCGGATGGACCTGCCGGACCCCGAGACGCTGCTCGCCGACCCCGACCACGCCGACCTGCCCGAGCGGGGGGACCTGCGCCAGGCCGCGCTGGACGGAGTCGTCGCGGCGGTCCGCGCCCGTCCGGCCAAGTCCCGCTGGGACGCGGCCTGGGCGCTCCTGGTCCGGGCGATGGAGACGGGGGCGCCCGACCTGATCGTCGTGCCCGCCACGGACCTCGCCGCCCTGCGGGAGGAGGACTGGGACGTGCCCGCGGCGATCGAGCGGCTCGCCGGAGCGGTGTCCCTTTCCCGCCGGGCGGACCGCGCGGCGGCCCGGGTCGCGGTCGCGGAGGAGGCGGCCCGATGACCCCGCGTACACCGGGCGCCTCGCCTGCCTCCCACGCGACGGTGACACTCGACCGCGAGAAACTCTTCGCCGCCCGGCTGCACGCCGTCCGTGCCCGGCCCTATCTGGCGACGGCCCTCTTCGCCCTCCACGCCGTGGAGTCACGGCAGGTGCCCACGATGGCCGTCGACCGGTACTGGCGGTGCTACGTCTCCCCGGGCTTCGTCGACCGGATGCCGGTGGAAGAGCTGGCCGGCGTGTGGGTGCACGAGGTGTCGCACCTGCTCCGCGACCACCACGGCCGCGGCGACCGGGTCGCGCGCCAGCGCGGACTGACCGGCCCGGGCGAGCGGCTGCGGATCAACATCGCCGCGGACTGCGAGATCAACGACGACGTGTTCGGCGACGGCCTGGCCCGGCCCGAGGGCGCCGTCGACCCCCGGTCCCTGGGGCTCCCGGAAGGGGAGCTCATGGAGGACTACCTGCGTCAGTTCCGGCTCGGCGCACACCTGGAGAGAGCAGCCTGGCTGGACTGCGGCAGCGGCGCCGACGGCCTGGAGCGCCCCTGGGACCTGGGGCCGGACGGCGCCCACGGCCTCAGCCCACAGGAACAGGACGCCGTACGGTTCCGGGTGGCCCAGGGCATCACAGGACGGCCCGGGGACGCGCCCCGGGGCTGGCGGCGCTGGGCGGAGGAGGCCTTCCACACCCCCCAGCGGTGGCGGGAGCTGCTCGGAGCGGCGGTGCGCTCGGCGGCCACCGGCTCGGGAGCGGGCGAGGACCACACGTACGGACGGCCCTCGCGGCGCTCGGCGGCGGTGCCCGGAGCCGTCCTGCCCAGCCTGCGGCGCAGACCGCCCCGGGTCTCCGTGGTCATCGACACCTCCGGCTCGGTGAGCGACGCCGAACTGGGCAGCGCGCTCCTCGAAGTCGCCTCGATCTCCCGGGCCGTGGGCGGCCGGCGCGACCTGGTGACCGTGGTGCCGTGCGACGCGGCCGCCCGGATCGCGCACCCCTTGTGCCGCGCCGAGGGCATCCCGCTGATCGGCGGCGGGGGTACGGACCTGCGGACCGGTTTCGCCACGGCGCTCGCCGCGCGGCCCCGGCCGGACGTGGTCGTGGTGCTCACCGACGGCCAGACGCCGTGGCCGGAGAGACGGCCGCCGTGCCGGACGGTGGTGGGAGTGTTCTCCCGCGGGCGCCGACGCCGCACCTGGGACGAGGGCGACCCCGACTACGTACCGGACTCGCCGCCGGACTGGGCCCGCGTGGTGGACATCGGCTAGGTGCGCTGCCCACGGGCCCTGGCGCTGGGCGGCACGCAGGGAACGGGTGACCCGCGTTCGCGGTGGACTTCTTCGTGTACCCGCTCAGTCGGTCAACGGCGTACCCGACAGCGCAGGTGAAGCACCCGATTGCCCTGAATCACCACGTCAGGGTCCTCCAACAGGTGCTGTGCGTGGACCGACCCGAAGTAGCGCTTGCCGGACCCGAACACGACGGGTACGACGTCCCTGGAACGGCGCCTCGGGTCCCGGCCCTCGGGCTCCGGCCGGTGCGTCACGACGACCACGTGGTCGATCCCGCCCGGCGGCTTGCGCCGCCTGCCGTTCGGTAGAGGCCGGCCACCGCGGTGAACATCACGGCGGCCCGGGTACGGAACTGGCGTCAGGTCAGCCAGATCATCGGAGCACCTCCAGCGCGGACCTGGTGTCACGTACCGCGTCGGCGGGCCGGGTCATGTGGGCCAGGACGATGTCCTCCAGACCGAGAGGGCTGACGGTCCAGGACGGATCGTGGACCGCGGTGTCGGTGCTCACCAGGAGAGTGGTCTGCCGGTCGGTGTGGCTGTCGGTGATGACGTGCTGTCCGGCCGGGAGCGTGGCCGGGTCCCGGCGCGGTCCGGTGAGCCGGTGGCGGCAGGCGACCAGGTCGTCTATGTCGCCGGCGACATGCACCGGGAGTCGACCAGCACGATGACGTAGTCGCAGGCCCGCTCCACGTCGGAGACCAGGTGGGAGGAGCGCACGACGCTCAGCTCGTGCTCGGCGACGGCCTCCATCAGGCTTTCTCCATCGGTCATTCGGCAAGTTGCGCGCCACGGCGCCTGCTGTCCGACACCGGGGGCGTCGGACCGGTTTCGCGAGGGCCGGGAATCCCGGGCGGCTTGCGGCGTAACCTGAGCGCCATGAGGCAGGACGCCGATCCCGGGCTCTTCGGACCCCGTTCCGTCACCTGGCAGGTGCACGGCGACCCCGTGATGTGGATCGCGGGTGTCCGGGCCCTCTGGCTCCAGGCACTGCACCCCCTCGCCGTCCGCGGCGTCATGATCAACAGCAGCTTCCGGGAGGACCCCTGGGGGCGGCTCATGCGGACCGCGAACTTCGTCGGGACGCTGAGTTACGGGACCACCGAGGCGGCGGAGGCGGCCGGCGCCCGCGTCCGCCGCGTCCACCGGCTCCTCGGCGTGGACGACCCCGAACTCCTGCTCTGGGTGCACTGCGCCGAGGTCGACTCGTACCTCTCGGTCGCCCGCCGCTCCGGCATCCCGCTCACCGACGCCGAGGCCGACCGCTACCTCGACGAGCACCGCGTCTCCGCCCGACTCGTCGGCCTCGACCCCGACACCGTCCCCGGCTCCGCCGCGGCCCTCGCCGACTACTTCGCGTCGATACTGCCCCGCCTCGAAGCCGGGCCGGACGCGCGGACCGTCGAGGACTTCCTGCGCAGACCGCCGGTGAAACCCGCACTGGTACCGGCGCGCGAAGTGATCTGGCGGCGCGTGACAGCGCTCGCGTACGACACCCTGCCCCCGTACGCCCACGCGCTCTACGGCACGCCCGCCCCGGCGGACGGAACCGTCACCCACCGGCTCACCGCGACCGCCAACCTCCTCCGGTGCATCCCCGACCGCCTGCGCTGGCGGCTGCCGCCACGGCACATCCTCCGGGCCATGGACCGCCTCGGCCAGGACACCCGCCCCGCCCCCTTCGCCCGCCCCTGCGCACACGGCCGGCCGGGTGCCGGAACGCGCTCCGATCCCTGACACGCGCCCTACCCGTACCCACTGTCAGAGGCTGCGGCCATACTGGACATGTCGGGGAGGGTGCACGGAAGCGACGGGGGCGACACCACACGATGGGGGACAGCGGGCTGATCCAGGGCCGGTACCGGCTGCACGAGGTCATCGGCCGCGGCGGCATGGGCGAGGTCTGGCGTGCCACCGACGAGGCACTCGGGCGGGGTGTCGCCGTGAAATGCCTCAAGCCGCTCGGTCCGCAGCACGACCCCCAGTTCCTGTCGGTGGTGCGCGAGCGCTTCCGCCGCGAGGCCCGCGTCGCCGCGGCCCTCCAGCACCGGGGCATCACCGTCGTGCACGACTTCGGCGAGTACGACGGCGTGCTGTTCCTGGTCATGGAGCTCCTGGAGGGACGCAACCTCAGCCAGCTCCTCGCGGCCAACGCCAAGAACCCGCTGCCCGTCCAGGACCTCGTCGAGATCGCCGACCAGGTCGCCGACGCCCTCGCGTACACGCACCGGCAGGGGATCGTCCACCGCGACCTGAAGCCGGCGAACATCATGCGGCTCGCGGACGGCACGGTGAAGATCTGCGACTTCGGGATAGCGCGGCTCGGCGACACGGGCTTCACCTCCAAGCTCACCGGCACCGGGATCGCCATGGGCACGCCCCACTACATGTCCCCGGAGCAGATCGGCGGCGGCGAGGTCGACCACCGCAGCGACCTCTACTCGCTGGGCTGCGTGCTCTACGAACTGGCCACCGGTGTACCGCCCTTCGACCTGGACGACTCCTGGGCGATCCTCATCGGGCACCGCGACACCGTGCCGAGCCCGCCGCGCTCGCACCGCGCCGAGATCCCCCCGTACTTCGACCGGATCGTCGTCGACCTGCTCGCCAAGGTCCCCGAGGAGCGGCCGGCCGACGCGGGCGACCTGCGCCGCCGGATCGTCTCGGGCCGCATCGACGTGTCCCCGCCCCTGGGCGTGCCCATGTCCGTTCCGGGACAGGTCCGCCCGGGACAGGAGCTCGTCGAGACCGCGCCGTACCCGGCACCCGGAGCGCAGGGACCCGGCCCCCGGCCCGGCGCGCACGCGCCCGCGTGGGCCCGGAGCATGAGAGGCGGACACCGGCCCGGCGCCGGGGGCGCCCCGGCGGGCGCCGCCACGGCGCCGCGCCCCGTCGCCCACGACCCGGCCGCGGCCGTGCTCACCACCGAGTGGACCACTGCCACGCGCGCGTCGGACGCGAGCTCGCTCGCCGACGAGACGGCCGCCCGGGCCGTCCCGACCGCCCCGGCCCCCGAGCCCGGCGCGGAGCTGCTCGCGGTGCTCGCCGGCCGCTACCGCGCCGGGATCGGCCTCGGCAGGCTCGGCCGGTGGGACGAGGCCGAGTCGGTGCACCGGTCCGTCGCCGAGCACCGCGCCCGTGTCCTGGGCGACGACCATCCCGACACCCTGACCAGCCGCTACGAGGTCGGTTTCGCGCTCGCCCGGCTCGACCGGCCCGCCGCCGCCCTGGACGTCTTCGACCGGGTCGCCGAGGGCCGCGCCCGGACCCTCGGCGACGACCACCCCGACACGCTGGCCGCGCGTCAGGAGCGGGCGTACGCGCTGGGCCGCCTCGGACGGCACCCCGAGGCGTACGAGCTGTACGTCGCGGTGCTCGCCGCCCGCGAGCGCACCGTGGGCCCCGACCACCCCGACACCCTGCGCTGCCGTCACAACCTCGCCTTCACCCTCGGTCGCCTGGGCCGGCTGGAGGAGTCGTACCGCACGGCGAACGAGGTGGCGGAAGCCCGGGCCCGACTGCTCGGCGAGGACCACCCCGACACGCTCGTGACCCGCCACGAAGTCGCGTACACCCTCGGTCGGCTGGGGCGGGGTCAGGAGGCGCTGGCCCAGTACCGCGCCGTGGCCGACGCACGCGCCGCGGCCCTCGGCGAAGAGCACCCGGACACCCTGACCGCCCGCTACGAGACCGGGGTCTGCCTCGGCCGCATCGGGCAGGCCGCGGACGCCCTGGACGTCTGCCGTGACGTCGTCGCGGCCCGCACGCGCGTGCAGGGTTCCGACGGGCCCGAGACCCTGCGTGCCCGCCAAGCCCTCGCGGTCAACCTCGGCCGCCTCGGACGGTGGGAGGAGGCGCTCGACGAGTCCGAGAGCGTCCGCTCGGCCCGGGAGCGCGTCCTCGGCGCCGATCACCCCGACACCCTCCTGAGCCACCGCGAGACGGCCGTCGCCCTCGGGCGGCTCGGCCGCTGGGAGGAGGCCCTGGCGGCCCACCGGGCGATCGCCGCGGTGCGCACCCGGACCCTGGGCGCCGATCACCCCGACACCCGCGCCGTCCTCGACGACGAGGCCCGCTGCCTGGAGCAGTTGGGCCGCCCCACCGAGGCCGCCGCCCTCCACCGGGGCAGCCCGTCCGGCGTGCCCGCCTCGGACGCGCGGTGACGCACCCGCCGACGCGGTGGGCGGGTGCGGCTCATTCGCCCCCGCGTCGGTCGCCCCGGAGTGTCGGTGGCGCCCGTGTCGGTCACCCCGGCGTCAGTCGCCCGGCGTCAGTTCCCTCGGGCCGTAGAGAGCCGCGGCCTCCCCGGTCATGAGCGCCCAGTAGCGGTCTCCGAAGGACCAGTGCCACCACTCCGTCGGGTAGTTCACCAGACCGGCGGCGGTCAGGACGGAACCGAGCAGGTCCCGGTGCGCGCGGGCCTCGGCGCCGATCGTGTCGGCGTCGGTGTAGCACGCTCCGGCGCTCTCCTCCGGGCCGGCGTTTATCCGGGTGCCCAGGTCCAGTTCACGCCCGTCGGGCCCGGCCAGGGTGAGGTCGACGGCCGCGCCCGCACTGTGCGGCGCGATCTCGGGCGGGGACACGTACCGGCTCGCGGCCGTACGGATGCGGTCCGCCGGCCAGTCCGGGTGGAGCGCGCGCAACTCGTCCGCGTACTCCTCGAAGTACTCCCGCTGGAGGGAGGGCGGCCGGTACCCCTCGACGAACAGCAGCCGCAGTCCGTCCGGGAGCAGGGACTGGGCCTTGAGCAGCCGCTCGACCACGCCTTCGCGCAGGTGGGCGAAGGCGCCGTCCGGGTCCTGCTTGCGCGGGTCGACCGACAGCGCGCCGACGCGCCGGACGTCCACGAGGTGCTCGCCGCACTCGGCCACGGGTATCGCGGCGACACGCGGATCGGACATCAGGATGATCTCAGTCATGAGGTGATCTTCCCTCACGGCGCCGCAGGTCGACCGGGGCCCGCCGGTCTCCGCCGCTCTCCGTCGTAGCAGCCGGGCTTCGTCCGCGGCCTCCCCGGTCTTCCCCGCCCCGCCGGTCCCGTGTGAGCATGAGCCATGACCGCCCGTGCCCCGCTCCCCGGCGCCCCCGGCGCATCCCGCACGTACGACGCCGTGATCGTCGGAGGCGGCCACAACGGCCTGGTCGCCGCCGCCTACCTCGCCCGTGCCGGACGGTCCGTCCTCGTCCTGGAGCGGCTCGGCACCACCGGCGGGGCGGCCGTCTCCACGCGTCCCTTCGCCGGGGTCGACGCCCGGCTCTCCCGGTACTCGTACCTCGTCTCGCTCCTCCCGGAGAAGATCACGCGGGAGCTGGGGCTGCGCTTCGCCGTACGGAAGCGGTCCGTCTCCTCGTACACCCCGAAGGGCGACAGCGGCCTCCTCGTCGGCGGCGGGCCCGAGCGCACGAGGGCCTCCTTCGCCGCGCTCACCGGCTCCGACCGTGAGTACGAGGCCTGGCAGGCCTTCTACGAGCGCACCGCCCGCGCTGCCCGCCGTATCTTCCCCACCCTCACGGAACCCCTCCCCACCCGCGCCGCGCTCCGCGCCCGCGTGGACGACGCCGAGACCTGGCGCATGCTCTTCGAGGAGCCGATCGGCGCCACCGTCGAGCGGACCTTCGCCGACGACCTCGTGCGCGGAGTCGTCCTCACCGACGCCCTCATCGGCACGTTCACCGACGCCCACGACCCCACGCTCCTCCAGAACCGCTGCTTCCTCTACCACGTCATCGGCGGCGGCACCGGCGACTGGGACGTCCCCGTCGGCGGGATGGGCGCCCTCACCGACGCCCTCGCGGACGCGGCCCGCGCCGCCGGGGCGCACATCCGCACCGGACACGAGGCCACCCGTATCGAGACCGACGGCCGCCGCGCCGCCGTCAGCTACCGCACGGCCGACGGCGAGGGCACCGTCGAGGCGGGCCGGGTACTCGTCAACGCCTCCCCGCAGGAGCTCGCGACCCTGCTCGGCGAGACGCCCCCGCCGCCCCCGGAAGGCGCCCAGCTCAAGGTCAACATGCTGCTCACCCGGCTGCCGAGGCTCCGCGACCGCGCCGTCGACCCGCGCGAGGCCTTCGCCGGGACCTTCCACATCGCCGAGGGGTACGGGCAACTGGCCGCCGCCCACGCCGAGGCCGCCGCGGGGCACCTCCCCACCGCCCCGCCCTCCGAGATCTACTGCCACTCGCTGACCGACCCGACGATCCTCGGCGGCGAACTCGCCGCCACGGGCCACCACACCCTCACGCTCTTCGGACTGCACACGCCCGCCCGGCTGTTCGCCGCCGACAACGACGGCGTCCGCGCCGCGCTCCTCAAGGCGACGCTCGCGCAGCTCGACGCCCACCTCGACGAGCCGATCGCCGACTGCCTCGCCCTCGACGAGGACGGCCGCCCCTGCATCGAGGCGAAGACCCCGCTCGACCTCGAACGGGACCTCCGGCTGCCCGGCGGCCACATCTTCCACCGGGACCTCTCCTTCCCGTACGGCGAGGAGAGCACCGGCCGCTGGGGCGTGGAGACCCGCCACGCCAACGTCCTGCTGTGCGGCGCGGGCGCGATCCGGGGCGGGGGAGTCAGCGGCATCCCCGGCCACAACGCGGCGATGGCGGCCCTCGGACGTTGACGCCGCAGCCGCCCCCACCGGCGGCGTGAAGCTGATCTGCGAGCGCGCTTAAGAAAACCTCGATGGACCAGGAGCCCCGCGTACGGAAGATTCTCTTCCAGGGATCTTGGGCGCTCGGTCGTGCCCGTGCCCCCACATCACAGGACACGCACGTCGGGAGCCGTTGCATTGAAGGCGCTGGTCAAGCTGAAGGCGGAGCCGGGACTCTGGCTCACGGACGTGCCCGAGCCGGAGACCGGCCCCGGGGACGTACTGATCAAGGTCAAGCGGACCGGGATCTGCGGCACCGACCTCCACATCCGCTCGTGGGACGGCTGGGCGCAGAAGACCATCGCCACGCCGCTCACGATCGGCCACGAGTTCGTCGGCGAGGTCGTCTCCGTCGGCCGTGACGTCGCGGACATCGCCGTCGGCGACCTCGTCAGCGGCGAGGGCCACCTCGTCTGCGGCAAGTGCCGCAACTGTCTGGCCGGCCGCCGCCACCTCTGCCGCGCCACCGTCGGCCTCGGCGTCGGCCGGGACGGCGCCTTCGCCGAGTACGTGGCGCTGCCCGCCTCCAACGTGTGGGTGCACCGCGTCCCCGTCGACCTCGACATCGCCGCGATCTTCGACCCCTTCGGCAACGCCGTGCACACGGCGCTCTCCTTCCCGCTCGTCGGCGAGGACGTCCTCGTCACCGGCGCGGGCCCGATCGGCATCATGGCCGCGGCCGTCGCCAAGCACGCCGGCGCCCGCAACGTCGTCATCACCGACGTCAGCGAGGAGCGCCTCGCCCTGGCGCGCAAGACGGGCGTCACCCTCGCCCTCAACGTCGCCGAGCAGACCATCGCGGACGGCCAGCGCATCCTCGGTCTCAAGGAGGGCTTCGACGTCGGCCTGGAGATGTCGGGCAACCCGCACGCGATGCGCGACATGGTCGCCAACATGACCAACGGCGGAAAGATCGCCATGCTGGGCCTGCCCAGCGAGGACTTCGCCGTCGACTGGGCGAAGATCGTCACATCCATGATCACGGTCAAGGGCATCTACGGCCGCGAGATGTTCGAGACCTGGTACGCGATGTCGGTGCTCCTGGAGGGCGGCCTCGACCTCGCCCCCGTCGTCACCGGCCGGTACGCGTACTCCGACTTCGAGGCCGCCTTCGACGACGCGGCCTCCGGCAAGAGCGGCAAGATCATCCTCGACTGGACTGCGGGAGCCTGACCCATGTTCGATTCCGTACGCGACGACATCCGTGCCACCCTCGAAGAGATCCGCGAGGCCGGGCTCCACAAGCCCGAGCGCGTGATCGGCACCCCCCAGTCGGCCACCGTCGCCGTCACCGCGGGCGGCCGCCCCGGCGAGGTCCTCAATTTCTGCGCCAACAACTACCTCGGCCTCGCCGACAATCCCGAGATCGTCGCCGCCGCCCACGAGGCGCTCGACCGCTGGGGCTACGGCATGGCGTCGGTCCGCTTCATCTGCGGCACGCAGGAGGTGCACAAGGAGCTGGAGGCACGCCTCTCGGCCTTCCTCGGCCAGGAGGACACGATCCTCTACTCCTCCTGCTTCGACGCCAACGGCGGCGTCTTCGAGACGATCCTCGGCGCCGAGGACGCGGTCATCTCCGACGCCCTCAACCACGCCTCGATCATCGACGGCATCCGCCTCTCCAAGGCCCGCCGCTTCCGCTACGCCAACCGCGACATGGCCGACCTGGAGCAGCAGCTCAAGGAGGCCACCGAGGGCGGCGCCCGGCGCAAGCTGATCGTCACCGACGGCGTCTTCTCCATGGACGGCTACGTCGCCCCGCTCGCCGAGATCTGCGACCTGGCCGAGCGCTACGACGCCATGGTCATGGTCGACGACTCGCACGCGGTCGGCTTCGTCGGCCCCGGCGGCCGCGGCACCCCCGAGCTGCACGGCGTCATGGACCGCGTCGACATCATCACCGGCACCCTCGGAAAGGCCCTCGGCGGCGCCTCCGGCGGCTACGTCGCGGCCCGCGCCGAGATCGTCGCCCTGCTGCGCCAGCGCTCCCGCCCGTACCTCTTCTCCAACACCCTCGCCCCGGTCATCGCCGCCGCCTCCCTCAAGGTCCTCGACCTGCTGGAGTCCGCCGGCGACCTGCGCGAGCGCCTGAACGCCAACACGGCGCTCTTCCGCTCCCGCATGACCGAGGAGGGCTTCGACATCCTCCCCGGCGACCACGCCATCGCCCCGGTCATGATCGGCGACGCGGCCGTCGCCGGCCGCATGGCCGAGCTGCTCCTGGAGCGCGGCGTGTACGTGATCGGCTTCTCGTACCCGGTCGTCCCGCAGGGCCAGGCCCGCATCCGCGTGCAGCTCTCCGCCGCCCACTCCACGGAGGACGTGAACCGGGCCGTCGACGCCTTCGTCGAGGCCCGCGCCGCCCTCGAAGGCTGACGGCGGAAGCAGGGCTCCGGTCCTGCGAGACTAGGGACATGATCGAAGCGCGGCGGTTGCACATCCTCCGAGCGGTGGCCGACCACCGCACGGTCACGGCGGCGGCCGCCGCGCTGTATCTCACCCCCTCCGCGGTCTCCCAGCAGCTCGCCGCCCTGGAGCAGGAGACCGGCCACCGGCTGGTGGACCGCAGCGCCCGCGGCGCGCGCCTCACCCCGGCCGGCGAGATCCTGCTCAGCCACGCCAACGCCGTCCTCGCCCAGCTGGAGCGCGCCGAGTCCGAGCTCGCCGCCTACGGCTCCGGCGAGGCCGGTACGGTCACGGTCGCCGCCTTCGCCACCGGCATCGGGCTCGTGGTGGCCCCCGCCATCAGCGCGCTGGCCGGCTCCGCCCCCGGCATCCGGGTCCGGGTGCGGGACGCCGAGGGCGACGAGAGCCTGATGATGGTCCTCGACCGGCAGGTCGACGTGGCCGTCGCGGTCGAGTACCGGGGCGCGCCCGGCGAGGACGACGCCCGGCTCACCCGCGTCCCGCTCTACGCAGAGCCGTTCGACGCGGTCCTGCCGCCCGGCCATCCTCTCTCCGCCGGCGAGCGGGTCGCGCTCGGCGAACTCGCGAAGGACTCCTGGATCGGCCAGTCCGCGGGCAACCCCTGTCATGACGTGACCGTCCTGGCCTGCGAGTACGCCGGTTTCGCCCCCCGCTTCGACCATGTCTCCGACGACTTCCGGGCCGTCGTCGCCCTCGCCTCGGCCTCGGCCGGTGTGGCGCTGGTCCCGCGCTCGGCGCTCCGGGGCATGGACCTGACGGACGTGGGCGTCCGCCCGGTGGACGGGGTCGCCCCCACCCGCCGGGTCTTCGCGGCGGTACGCCGCGGCGCCGAGGACCACCCCCTGATCAGTCCGTTCCTCGCGGCGCTCCGGGACGCGGCGGCCCCCGGGGTCTGAGGGCGCGCGTCGGTCGCGCGGCAGCTGGCCGCGCGCCCGGCCGAATGGCCGTGCGCGTCCTGGCGGAGCCCGTACCGCCCCACCAGACTGGGCGTCATGGAAACCATGGTGTCTGTCAGTCAGGGCGAGGTATGGGCGGACGACTCGGGAGGCGACGGGCTGCCGCTGGTGCTGCTCCACCCCGGCGTCGGCGACTCCGCGGTGTGGGACCCGGTCCTGCCGGCGCTCGTCGCACGGCACCGGGTGATCCGCTACGACGTGCGCGGCTACGGACGTTCACCCGCGCCCACCGCCGCGTACTCCACGGTTCGCGACCTCTCCGAGGTCCTCGACCACTTCGCCGTCGATCGGGCGGTCCTCGTGGGCTCCAGCATGGGCGGCGCGACCTCGGTCAACCTGGCCCTGAAGTCCCCCGGGCGGGTGGCGGGCCTGGCCCTCCTCGTCCCCGGTGTCACGGGGTACGACGGGCTGGTGACGGGCGAGTTCTTCGAGCGCCTCGAGACCCTGGCGAAGGCCGGCGACACCGAGGGCATCGTCCGGCTCGGCCTCGGCCTGTGGGGGAAGGCCGGCGGCGGGAGCCCCGAGTCCGACCCGGTCGCGGCGGCCCTCTTCCGGGCCGTGCTGCCCGCCTGGTTCAGCAACATCGACCGCCAGCTCCCCGACGAGCCGGCCTTCGACCGGCTCGGCGAGATCTCCGCGCCGACCCTGCTCGCGCTCGGCGAGCTGGACCGGCCGGAGGTCGTGCGCTGCAACGAGGAGATGGCCGAGCGGATCCCCGGCTGCCGCCTCGTCCGGCTGGCCGCCTCCGACCACTACCCGACGCTGCGGGAGCCGGAGCTCGTCGCGCGGCTGGTCGAGGAGCTGTACGCCGAGGCCGTCTGAGCTCATCGGCCCCTGGTCCGGCGGCCGTGACGTCCACCGGACCAGGTGCCGCGTGGTCTACCAGATGGTGGTGAAGCCGAGGCGCAGCCTCTCCTCGTCCTTCGCCACCTCGAGGGAGCCCGCCTTGACGGAGGCCGCCTCGTCCTCGGTCAGCGCGGTCCCGAAGAGCCGCACGTCGTCCAGGGTGCCCTTGAAGAGCTGAGCGACACCGGCCGGCTGGTTGGGGAAGTCGGGCCGGGCGCCGATGTGGATGTTGAACTCGGCGGCAGGGGTGACGTTCCGGTCGGTCGCCAAGGTCCCCGCCGGCATGGTCGCGGTGGCCGCCGGCCCCCCGTCCACGGCGAGGCTGACGGTGAGGCCCTGCCGCTTGAACACGACGTGGTGCCACACGTCGTCGCCGTAGGCGGACGGCAGCGTCACCTCGGTGGAGCCGATGTCCGTGCCGACGGTGGCGCGCAGGACGCCCGTGCCGGGCTCGGCCCGGACCGAGAAGTGCCGGCCCTTCTTCAGCGGGTCGGTGCCCGGCATGCCGTACGCCCAGATGATCGGCAGCGTGCCCGTCGTGGCATCGTGCTTGAACCAGGCCGCCACGGTGAAGTCCCGGTCATCGACCCGCAGGGTCGGCGAGCAGACGAGGCGCAGGTAGTCGTCCGTGCCGTCGAACTCCATGGCCTTGCCGCCGTTGCGCTCGCCGAGCTGGGCCCCGCCGTGGATGACGGCGTGGTTGCCGGGCTCCAGCGGAGCCCGCTCGCGGGTGTCGGCGGTGCGCGGGCGGCGCAGCTCGGTCTCGGAGGCCTTCATGGCGTCCTCGGTGAAGGCGGTGAAGTCGAGGTTGCCGTGCGGGATGTTGCCGGCCGTCTCGTACAGGATGCCGATGGAGCCGTTCGGCAGCACGGTCAGGTCGGAGTAGCCGGTGCGCGCCGGCGAGACGAGGGTGCCGACGGTCTTCCAGGTCTTGCCCTCGTCGTACGAGGAGCGGACGGCCAGCTCACGCCGGTCCTCCAGCGGGCTGGGGCCGAGCCGGGAGGCACCCGAGTACAGCAACCGGTCGGGCTTGCCGTCCTGGTCCATGGCGTGCAGCCGCAGCAGCGAGCCGAACACCGGTGAGGTGTCCAGGTTGGCCACCGGGGTGAAGGCGGCCGCGAAGGAGCCGCCTCCGTCGGTGCTGACGGCCTCAAGGCGGTGCTCGTTGGTCTGGCAGCGCGTGGGCTCGGAGTTGCGGGCGTTGACGTAGAGGCCGCCGTCGACGGTCTCGGCGACCGTCAGCTCGGCGGGGTACGCGCCGGTCTTGCTCGCCGAGGAGGTGGCGCCGAGCACCCAGGTGAGGCCGCCGTCGTCGCTGAAGTACAGCTGGCCGCCCGCGGTCGTGTCACCGCCGGCCGTGTGGTCGCCGGGGACGATCAGCCGGCCGTGGTGCGGCCCCCGGGCGAGCTGGATGCCGTGGCCCGGGCCCGTGGAGACCCAGCCCCAGCCGGCGCCCTTGAGCTGCGGCTGCGGGACGCTCGCCGACCAGGTCACGCCGCCGTCCATGCTGTGGACGGCGTGGACGGTGCGCTCGTAGCCCTTGCGGCTGGGCTTGGTCGCGTCATGGTTCCAGTCACTGCTGGAGTACAGGAGGGTGATCCGGCCGGTGACCGCGTCCACGACCGGCGCGGGATTGCCGTGGGCGAGCTCGTCGGAGCCGCCGACGACGACCTGGAGGTCCTGCCAGGTCGCGCCGCCGTCGACGGACCTCTTGAGCACGAGGTCGTTGTCGCCGACGTCGTTGCAGCCGGTCGTCGTCAGCCGGGTGCGTCCCTCGGCGAAGGCGAGGAGGACACCCGTCTTGCCGGTGACGACGGCGGGTATGCGCGTGCAGTAGTAGTTCTCGCGCGCCTTGAACGGCGTGGTGGACACCTGCGTCGTGAGCGGCGGTGTGGTCGCGGTCGTCGACGCGACGGCGGGCGAGGTCGGCGTCATCGCGAGGGCGACCGCGGCCAGGACCGCGAGGGACAGCGCGCACAGCCATGCGGACAGCGCGAAGCGGCGAGCGCCCGGTGGGCGGCGCTCGGAAAGGGGCAGCATGAAGGAATACCTCGTTCGGAAGCGAAAGCGAAAGCGAAGCGGAGGCGACGGACGATGGGGCGGCTGGGCCTTGACGCGGTTGTGCCGCGATCGTCAGCGGGCCGGTTGCGGCGGCCCCCGCGAAGCGGAAGGGCACCGCGAACGGGCGACACGACAGACGCTCGCCTCGGCGTTCGTCTCATCCCCCCGGTGAGATCTCCCGGCGGGGACGCTACCTCATGTGATCATGTGTGCGCAGCCCGCCCCGACGGCTCGTCAGCGCGGACTCAATCGGCTGATCTGGCCCAGCCGTTCGCCTCGATGCGCGACCCGTCAGCGGGCCGTGCCTCGTCGAACACCGGCAGCCCCGTCCCGTCGAGTAGCCGCAGCCCGTCCACGTACACGCCCCGTCCCACGTACCGCTGGTCCGTGGTGTACCGCCAGCGCAGGAGGGCAGGCCCCCCGGGCAGGGGCGCCGACACGGTGTGCCAGACGCGGCCGGACCAGCCGCCGACCGCGCCCGTCGGGTGCTCGGTACGGTGCTCGGTACGGCGGTCGGTGGCGAAGGGCACCGGCCGCCAGGTCGAGCCGCCGTCGGCCGAGGCCTCCAGGGCGACCGCGTCGGCGCCCGGCTCGGTGTCCCACCACAGCGCGCACTCCAGGCGTGCGGCGTCCGGCACCTGAGGGAGCATCAGGGTGGCGGTCGTGGCGCTCGCCATGCCGGAGAACCATGCTGTACGGCCCCGGGCGGGGCGGACGGGGACGGCTCGGGCCAGGTGGTTCGCCGCGGCGACCCGGGGCGCGGAGCCGGAGCGCCAGGAGCGGACGGGGTGGACCGAGTTGCCGAGGACGATCAGGAACGCGTCGGTCGTCGGGTCGAGGACGAGGCTGGTGCCGGTGAATCCCGTGTGGCCGGCCGTGCGCGGGGTGGCCATCGCGCCCATGTACCAGTGCTGGTGGAGCTCGAAGCCGAGGCCGTGCTCGTCGCCGGGGAAGGCGGTGTTGAAGTCGGTGAACATCAGGTCGACGGACTCGGGGGAGAGGATGCGGGCCCGGCCGTACGCCCCGCCGTTGAGGAGAGTGCGCGCCAGGACCGCGAGGTCCCAGGCGCGCGAGAACACCCCGGCGTGGCCCGCGACCCCGCCCATGGCGTAGGCGTTCTCGTCGTGGACCTCGCCCCGTACCATGCCTCGGTCGAGCCCCGACCAGGGACGCCGGGCGTCCTCGGTCGCCGCGATCCCCGGCCGCCAGGAGAGCGGTGGATTGAATCGAGTGCGGTGCATCCCGAGTGGAGCAGTGATCTCGTCGTGGAGCAGGGTGTCGAGACCGCGAGCGGTGATCTCCTCCAGGATCAGCTGGAGCGAGATCAGATTCAGATCGGAGTAGAGGTACGCCGAGCCCGGCGGGTGCGCCGGCTTCTCGCCCCACAGCAGCCGCAGCCTCCCCTCCCGGGTCGGCTCCCGGAACAGCGGGATCCAGGACCGGAACCCCGAGGTGTGTGTGAGCAGCTGACGCACCGTGACGTCCTGCTTTCCGCCGCCCCCGAACTCCGGGAGGTACGTGGTGACCTTCGCCTCCAGCTCCAGGGCCCCGCGCTCGATCTGCTGCACCGCCAGGATCGAGGTGAACAGCTTGGAGACGGACGCCAGGTCGAAGACGGTGTCCTCGGTCATCGGAATCCGCTCCCCGGGCGGCAGCTCGATGCCCGTGTCCGTCTTCTCGTCGTACGCCGAGTAGCGCACGGCCGAGCCGATCGGCCGGTGCAGGGCGACGGTCCCGCCGCGTCCGGCGAGCAGCACGGCCCCCGCGTACCAGGGGTGCGTGGGGGAGGGGGCGAGGAAGGCCTCGGCGTCCGTGACCAGCCGGTCCAGATGCGCGCCGAGCAGTCCGGCCCGCTCGGCCGACCCCCGCCGCAGCGTGGTCCGCCGCGCCGCCCGCCCGGGTCCCGCACCCCCGGGCCCGGGCCCGGACCCCGGGGCCGCCGCGGCCCCCGGCACCGAACCGATCATCACCGCACCTCCCAGTGCCAGCACCCCGCCGCCGAACGCGCGGCGGCTCAGAACTCCGTCTCGTACCGCATCCTCCGTCATGCCCACCCTCTCCCACGGCGGGCCGCGGCGAAACGTCGACGTACCCGTCTGCGGCGATCGGGCCGCCGGGCACCCGGGCCCCGCGACAAAAGAATCTGACGCTGCATCAGAAAATCTCTTCCCTCCGTCGCGCGGCTGCGGCATCCTGCCGCCCATGAAGACGGAGCTGAGTCGCACACTGGGGATCGAGCACGCCATCTTCGGCTTCACGCCCTTCCCCGCGGTGGCCGCCGCCCTCACCAGAGCCGGCGGATTCGGAGTTCTCGGCGCGGTCCGCTACACCGCGCCCGACGATCTCGCCCGCGACCTCGACTGGATGCAGGAACACACCGACGGGCTGCCCTACGGCCTCGACGTCGTGATGCCGGCGAAGAAGGTCGAGGCCCCGGGAAATCAGACGCTGAGCGAGGCGGACGTCGAGGCCATGATCCCCGAGGAGCACCGCGCGTTCGTCCGCGCGACCCTCGCCAAGCACGGCGTGCCCGAACTCGCCGAGGGAGAGGCCTCCGGCTGGCGCATCACCGGCTGGATGGAGCAGGTCGCCCGCGGCCAGCTCGACGTCGCCTTCGACTACCCGATCAAACTCCTCGCCAACGCCCTCGGCTCGCCGCCCCCGGACGTCGTCGCCCGCGCCCACGACCACGGCGTCCTGGTCGCCGCGCTCGCCGGCAGTGCCCGGCACGCCCGCCACCACGCCGAGGCCGGCATCGACGTCGTCGTCGCCCAGGGGTACGAGGCGGGCGGCCACACCGGCGAGATCGCGTCCATGGTCCTCACCCCCGAGGTCGTCGAGGCCGTCTCCCCGCTGCCCGTGCTCGCCGCCGGCGGCATCGGCAGCGGCGAGCAGATCGCCGCCGGCCTGGCCCTCGGCGCCCAGGGCGTCTGGCTCGGCTCGATCTGGCTCACCACCACCGAGGCCGACCTGCACTCGCGCGCCCTGACGGCCAAGCTCCTCGCCGCGGGCTCCGGCGACACGGTCCGCTCCCGCGCGCTGACCGGGAAGCCCGCGCGCCAGCTCCGTACCGAGTGGACCGACGCCTGGGACGACCCGTCCGGCCCCGGACCGCTCCCCATGCCGCTCCAGGGACTCCTGGTGGCCGAGGCCGTCTCCCGTATCCAGAAGTACGAGGTCGATCCGCTCCTCGGCACACCGGTCGGACAGATCGTCGGCCGGATGAACTCCGAGCGCAGTGTCCAGCAGGTCGTCGACGAGCTCACCCGGGGCTTCGAGAAGGCCGTCGACCGCATCAACCGCATCGCCGGACGGAGCGAGGCATGAGCCAGTCAGCCACACCCACCGGATTCTGGGCCCAGGCCGCCGCCGACCCCGGCCGTACGGTGCTCGTCGCCCCCGACGGCGAGGAGTGGACCGCCGGCCGCCTGCACACCGAGGCCAACCGGCTCGTCCACGGGCTGCGCGCCGCCGGCCTGGAGCGCGGCGACGCCTTCGCCGCCGTCCTGCCCAACGGCCCCGAGTTCTTCACGGCCCATCTCGCCGCCACCCAGGCCGGGTTCTACCTGGTCCCCGTCAACCACCACTTCGTCGGACCCGAGATCGCCTGGATCGTCGCCGACTCCGGCGCCAAGGTCCTGCTGGCCCACGAGCGGTTCGCCGAGGCCGTGACCCTCGCCGCCGACGAGGCCTGCCTCGCCCCCACCCACCGCTACGCCGTGGGCGCGATCCCCGGCTTCCGCCCGTACGCCGCACTCCTCGACGGACAGGACGGCGACGCACCCGCCGACCGCACGCTCGGCTGGGTCATGAACTACACCTCCGGCACCACCGGACGGCCCCGGGGCATCCGTCGCCCGCTGCCCGGCAGGCTCCCCGAGGAGACCCCGCTCGGCGGCTTCCTCGGCATCTTCGGCATCCGGCCGGGCGACGGCAACGTCCATCTGGTCTGCTCGCCGCTGTACCACACGGCAGTCCTGCAGTTCGCCTCCGCCGCCCTGCACATCGGCCATCCGCTCGTCCTGATGGACCGGTGGACGCCCGAGGAGATGCTCCGCCTGATCGACCGGTACGCCTGCACCCACACCCACATGGTCCCCACCCAGTTCCACCGTCTGCTCTCCCTGCCCGAGGAGGTACGGAACCGGTACGACGTCTCCTCGATGCGCCACGCCATCCACGGCGCCGCACCCTGCCCCGAGCACGTCAAGCGGGCGATGATCGAGTGGTGGGGCCGGAGCGTCGAGGAGTACTACGCGGCCAGCGAGGGAGGCGGAGCCTTCGCCACCGCGGAGGAGTGGCTGAAGAAGCCCGGCACGGTCGGCAGGGCCTGGCCGATCAGCGAGCTCGCGGTCTTCGACGACGACGGGAAGCGGCTGCCTCCCGGCGAAGTGGGCACCGTCTACCTGAAGATGAACACCGGCGGCTTCCAGTACCACAAGGACGAGGCGAAGACGGCGAAGAACCGCATCGGCGACTTCTTCACGGTCGGCGACCTCGGCGTCCTCGACGAGGACGGCTACCTCTTCCTCCGCGACCGCAAGATCGACATGATCATCTCGGGCGGGGTCAACATCTACCCGGCCGAGATCGAGGCCGCTCTCCTCACCCACCCGGCCGTCGCGGACGCCGCCGCCTTCGGCATCCCGCACGCCGACTGGGGCGAGGAGGTCAAGGCGGTCGTCGAGGCGGCCGAGGGGCACGAGCCGGGGCCCGCGCTCGCCGAAGAGATCCTGACCCACTGCGGCGACCGCCTGGCCGGCTTCAAACGCCCCAAGACGGTCGACTTCGTGACCGCCATGCCCCGCGACCCCAACGGCAAGCTGTACAAGCGCCGTCTGCGCGACCCGTACTGGGAGGGCCACGACCGCCCGCTCTAGACTTCGTGCGCGAGGAGGTCTCCCACGGTGACCTCCTTCCCCGTTCGGCACGGAGCTCGAGAGGGACGACACGATGGTGGGCCGCGATCCGTTCGTACTGGACGACCCCGTGGGCGAGTCCCTCCGGGGCCGTCACGCCCATCTCGCCCGCAGGGTCGGCCGGGCCGTCACCTATCTGCCGGACGTCTCGACCTTCGCCGCCGTCTCCACCGACCCGGATCCGGCGCGGTGGGACGACCTCACCGAACTCCTCGGCCGGGACGCGTTCGCCGACATGTTCAGCTGCCCGGTTCTCCCGCCGTCGCACTGGGAACCCGTCTTCGTCCTGGAAGGCCGCCAGATGATCCGGCCGGACGGCGGAGCGCCGGGGACCCCGGGAGACGAGACGGACGAGGGCGTCGTCGAACTGGGCGCGGACAGCGTGCCCGAGATGCTGGACCTCGTCGAGCGGACCAGGCCCGGGCCCTTCTGGTCCCGGACCCCCGAACTCGGCACCTACCTCGGCATCCGAGAGAAGGGCACCCTGGTGGCCATGGCCGGTGAACGGCTCCGGCCGCCGGGATGGACCGAGATCAGCGCGGTCTGCACCACTCCCGAGGCCCGCGGGCAGGGCCACGCCGCCCGCCTGGTCGGCGCGCTCGCGGCACGCATCGAGGCGCGGGGCGAAGGCGCCTTCCTGCATGTGGCCGAAGCGAACACCGGCGCGATCGCCCTCTACGAGAAGCTCGGCTTCGAGACGCGCACGAACGTGACCTTCCGCGGCTTCCGCACGCCGTAGGTCCCGCGTCCGGCCTCAGAGCCGGGCGTCTGGGGCTCGATGGTTCAGCAGCTCGGTAGCTCGTCCGGTTCGGCCGCGAAGAGTCGGGCCGGGTCGAAGTCCATGCCCCTGAAGTGGCCGGCGAGTTCCAGCCTTCCGGTGGACACTGCCGATCCCGCCCATCCCCTCGATCCCCGCCACCAGTGTGGAGATCACCTCGACCGTGCGGCAGATCAAGCACCGCGCATGCATCCGCTGGACCGGCCCCGCGATCGGCGAAGGGCTGCGCATCGACGGCGTCCACGTGGGGAACTTCACCGAGGCCAAGGGCGGTGTGCGGATCAGCGCCGAGGAGACCCACACGGGCCCCCAGGTCGAAGCGGACGTGCCCACCGCGAACGCGCTTCTCCGTGAAGGCCTCGAAGCGTGGTTGCGGGACCTGAGTCCGCCGCCGAAGCCCCTGCCCGAGACCTGGCGCACTGACTCGCGGCCAGGGCTACGGCGCGGGCGCGGCCCGCGTGCCGGTGAGTGCCGGGATCAACTGCGCCTCCTCGTAAGCGAAATGCTCCTCCAGTCGGGTCGCCAGCCGGTCCAGCTCGGCGAGGAGGGTCGCCGGCGCGGCTCCCGAGGTGAGGAGCGCCTCCAGTTCCTCCACCGTGCGGGCGACCACCCTGTGCTCCTCGCGCATCCGGTCCAGCGAGTCGGCCAGCTCCGGGAACTCGTGCTGCAGGAGGTCGAAGACGCTGTCCTCGTTGTGGTGGTGGGCGTGCAGCGCGCCGCAGAAGGTCAGGCAGTGACGGGCGAGCCGGCGGCCTGGGCCCGGGGCGTCCCGTACCGCCGCGCCCTCCGCCTCCGCCTCCGCGGAGCCCAGTCCCTCGCGTAAAGCGGTCAGTTCGTCACGCAGCTCGGCATGGACCTTGACCAGGTGGCCGGCGATCGCCCGGTGCCGCGCCGGGTCCGCGAGGTCCACGCGGTGCAGGGCGACGACCGGGATGATCCTGTCCGTCGCCGCCTGATAGGCGGCGAACCCCGGGTCGCGGTCCGCCTGTTCCGCGTACAGCCGGTCCCGCTCCTCGCCCTCCGTGACCACCGCCGTCGCCGCGAAGCGCTCGACGGTTCCCTCCGGCGTGCCGAGCTCGACGGTCACGAACGGGTCGGCGCTGAGGTTGTGGAACCAGGCGGGGTGCTTCGGTCCGCCGGCGTTCGACGCGAAGACGAGCAGCCGTGCCCCGTCGCGTACGTACACGGCGGGGTTGGTGTGTGCCCGCCCGCTGCGGGCGCCCGTCGTGGTCAGCAGGAGCAGGGCCGCTCCCTCGAACATCCCGCCCACCCGGCCGCCGTTGGCGCGGAACTCCGCGATGACCTGCAGGTTGAGATCGGACATGGCTGTGCCTTCCGGTAGCATCGATCCCGACAGATCCATTTGCTTTGAAAGCAAAGCTAAAAGGGAGGGGTGCAGGGTGTCAATCGCACACGAGGGGGACGAGGCCGCCGGCGGGCCGGAAATCGACGAGGCCGTGCGCACGTTGCTGCTGCTCATGCCTCGGATGGTCTCTCGGGCGAAGCGCATCAGAATTCCCGACGAGCTGCAGACGCTCACGCTCGCGCCCCGCCATCTCTCCCTGCTCGCCTATCTCCTGTTCGACGGGTCGCTGAGCGTCAACGAGCTCGCCGCCCGGCTGGAGGTCGCCCCCACGACCGTGAGTCTGATGGTGGGAGACCTGGCGAAGAAGGGCGTACTGGAACGGGCCGAGGACCCCGCCGACCGCAGGCGCAAGATCGTCTCCATCGCGCCGGCGCACAGCGCCGCCATCGACGGCTGGCTCGGCCGCAGCGCCGGCGCCTGGCGCGCGGCCCTCGCCCCGCTCGACCCGGCGCAGCGACGGATGTTCCTGGAGACCCTCACCGCGTACGAGCGAGCCCTCAGCGACCCCCTGGATTGACCGAACCGGGCGAAAGCCCCCTTTGTGGCAGGATGCGGATCATGAGTTCGAGCACGGCGTCATTGACACGGCAGTGGACCACCTGGGGGCCGGTGGTGGCGGCGCTTGCGCTTGTCGCGGCCTGGGGGCGCGATCTGCCGGGCTTCGCCGTCGGGTTCATCGCGCTCTGCCTGATCGCGGCCGTTCTCGCCGCGGTCCACCACGCCGAGGTCATCGCCCACCGGGTGGGTGAACCGTACGGCTCGCTCGTCCTCGCCGTGGCCGTCACCGTCATCGAGGTCGGACTCATCGTCTCGCTGATGGTGGGAGGCGGCGAGAAGACCTCGACCTACGCGCGGGACACCGTCTTCGCCGCCGTCATGATCACCTGCAACGGCATCGTCGGTCTCTCCCTCCTCGTCGGCGCGCTCCGCAACCGTGTCGCCGTCTTCAACGCCGAGGGCTCCGGCGGCGCGCTCGCCACCGTCTGCACCCTGGCCACGATGACGCTGGTCCTGCCGACCTTCACCACCAGCCACCCGGGCCCCGAGTTCTCCGGCGTCCAGCTGGCCTTCGCCGCCGTCGCCTCCATCTGCCTGTACGGCGTGTTCGTCGGTGTCCAGACCGTACGGCACCGGGACTACTTCCTCCCCGTGCCCCGTCCCGGCCAGGACTCGGAGGACGACCACGCGGACCCGCCGACCCGGCGCGATGCCTGGACCAGCCTCGGACTTCTCGTGGTCGCCCTCGTCGCCGTCGTCGGCAACGCCAAGCTGATCTCCCCGACGATCGAGGACGGCGTCCAGTCCGCGGGCCTGCCCAAGGCGGTCGTCGGTGTCGTCATCGCCCTGCTGGTGCTGCTGCCCGAGACCCTCGCCGCCGTCCGCGCGGCCCGTCGCGACCGCATGCAGACCAGCCTCAACCTCGCCTACGGCTCCGCGATCGCCAGCATCGGCCTGACGATTCCGGCGATCGCGCTCGCCTCGATCTGGCTGTCCGGGCCCCTGGTCCTCGGCCTGGGCCCGCTCCACATGGTGCTGCTCGTCCTCACCGGTGTGGTGAGCGCCCTGACCGTGGTGCCCGGACGGGCCACGCTCCTCCAGGGCGGCGTCCATCTCGCGATCTTCGCCGCCTTCGTGTTCCTCTCGTTCAGCCCGTGACGGCCCGGCTCGGCCAGGGCAGCCCGGCTCGGCCGTGAAAGCCCGGCTCGGCCGGTGACGGCCCGGCTCAGCCAGCGATGGCCGGGCTCATCCCTGACGGTCCCGCTCAGCCCCTGACGACCACCACCCGCAGCGCCGGCGAGCGCAGGATGTCCTTCTCGCAGAAACGGGAGGCCACCCAGCGCTCGCCCGCGTACAGCCGGGTCTGGTCGCTGTAGTGCGGCGACGCCGGGTTCGAGGACTGGGAGTACGTCAGCAGGGTGCGGGCCACCGGACACCGGCCCCCGTCCCAGCCCACCGCCTGGACGTGACTGGTCCCGTGCGCGACCTCCACATAGCCGCCGCCGGCCGCGTTCCACACGGGCTCCGTCTTGTTCCAGACGCCCAGCGACTCGGTCCCGCCGCTCACCGGAATGCGCTCCCCGTTCCGTACGACGAACTGGTGGGCGCCGAGCGGTGCGTCCAACGGGATCCCCGCCGCCCGCAGCTCCGCCGCCGCGTCCCGCAGCGCCTTCGCGAAGCCCGGCGCCGCCGTGTTCACGGTGTGCGGGGTCCGGACCGGGTCCGCCGCCGAGAACGGCACCTTCCACTGCTCGGCCTGCGGCACCGAACCGGCGAACTTCCGCCAGAACCGGTCGAAGAACAGCGCGCCCCGGCTCTCGGAGTTCGCCGTCCTGTCCCAGGCCCCGATCACCCGGCAGGCCTCGGGATCGTCCGGCAGCGCCGCCGGGCAGGCCGCGGCGACATCGGCCGCCGCCAGGTCTCCCGCCGGAGCGCGGTTGGCGAACTGCTGGCGCTGGAGGTCGGCCACGGTGAGCCGACCCCGGTCCGCCATCGCCGCCACGTCCTCGACCCCGCCCCGCGTGCGCAGCGAGCGCTGGGTAGCGACGGTGCCGAAGACGCGCTCGTAGCCCGTCAGCGGCCGGTCGGCGTTGGTCAGCCAGGCGCTGTCGTTGGAGTTCTCGACGTACGGGGTGTCCCGCAGCACCGGCATCCGCGCCGGACCGAAGGTCCCCGGCTGGACCGCGTCCGGGTCCGAGCCGAGCGCGCAGTCGGAGCGCGAGCCGTCCAGCACCGCGACGCCCGAGGCCGGATAGGTGGCCCGGCCCAGCGGCGTCGAGCAGCGCTGGGCGAGCTCGTCGGTGATCCGGGGGAGGACCTGCGACTGGCTGAAGTAGGAGTGGCCGGCCGAGTCGGCCGCGATCGTGTTGACCCACGGCAGGCCCTGGGTGCGGCGCAGGGTGTCGGCGACGTCCTGCGTCGAGCGCGCCTTGCCGAAGCCGAGCGCCGTGTCGGAGCCGCGCAGGTTGGCCGCGTTGGGGTCGTTGAGCGCGTACGCCGTCGTCGCCGTCCACGGCAGCGGGAGCTGCGCGCCGAGGCCGCCGACGACCGGGCCGTACCGGGTCCACCACTGGGTACGGGTGACGGGGGCGCCGTCCTTGACCGGGACGGTGACCGTGCGCGCGGTCATCCGCTCGGGGCGCCCGTCCACCAGGTAGGAGGTCGGGTCGCCGGGGGCCAGCGTCAGCTGGTGGAGGTTGAGCGGCACTCCGGTGGCGACGGTGTGGCTCCAGGCCACCTTGTCGTTGAAGCCGATGTTGACGACCGTCGTGCCGAGGAGCGAGGCGCCCGAGACGTTCAGCTCGCCCGGGATGGTCTGCTGGGACTGCCAGAAGCGGCGGCCGCCCTGCCAGGGGTAGTGCGGGTTGCCGAGGAGCAGCCCGCGCCCGCTGGCCGTCGTGGCACCGGAGAACGCGACCGCGTTGGAGCCCATGGTGGCGTTCTCCGCGGCGAACAGCGCACGGGCCGCCTCCGCGGTGCGCGCCGGATCGGGTGCGCCCCCGGGTGAGGACGGGGCGGGCGCCGCGGGCGGCTTCGCGGCGGTGATGCCGTCCACGGCCCGCCCCTGTCCGCCGAGGACCGAGACGGCGAAGCCGCGCCGGGCCACGTCGAGCGCGCTCACCGGGCGGACCCAGTCGGCGCCGGCGCAGGCGGGGTCCGTGATCCGGTTCTTCCGCAGCCAGGCGTTGTAGCCGGCCGCCCAGCCGCGCATCAGCTCCTTGAGGTCGCCGCTCGGACCGGCCGGCGCGGGCGTCCGGAGCAGCTCCTCGACCGTCCCGGCGTCCTTGACGCCACGGAAGTACAGATCGCTGGAGACGTTGGTGGCGGCCGAGGACAGCGAGCCGTCCGGGGCGGCGGCCGGGCCGAAGAACCGGGAGCGCTCGCCGTTCACGGTCAGGAAGCCGTCGGCGAGGACGCAGACCTGGTCGGCGGCCTGGGCCCAGCCCGTGCCGAAGCCGAGGTTCGCGTAGTCCTTCGCCACGATGTGCGGGATGCCGAACTCGGTGTACCGGATGACGGCCGACAGGCCCCGGTCGGACGGCCGGTGACCGCCCCGGTCGCCGGAGTCGGCCGCCGCCGCGCCGGGCAGCGTGGCGGTGACGACGGCGAGTGCCGCGCCGGTCAGTGCCAGGTGTTTCAGGCGGGTCAAGCGCGTGCGGAGGTGCAAGGTGCCTCCCAACGGACGGATGTGCACTGCTGGTTGGACCATGCACGCAGCCGGGAGACCCACTTGTCAACATCCCGTTCGGTATCCGAGGTCGGGAGAGGTCGAGGGGATGTGCCGAGGGTATGTAAGGCGCGCCGCACGGTACTTGACCTTCCGCCCGCCCCGCGCCGAGGATCACCGCATGGAACGACTCCTCAGCCGCACCGTCGACGGCGTCCTGCGCATGAGCGCCCAGCGCGTCCCGGACCGCGTCGCCGTCCGGTACGCCGACCGGAGCTGGACGTACGCCGAGCTGGACGCGGCCGTCGGCACGGCCGCCGCCGTCCTGCGGGAGCCGCACCACGGCCTCGGCCTGCCGGACTCCGCCCGCGTCGCGACCTACGGCCACAACTCGGACGCCTACCTCATCGCGTTCCTCGCCTGCGCGCGGGCCGGCCTGATCCACGTACCGGTCAACCACCACCTGGCCGGCGACGACCTCGCGTACCTCCTGGAGCAGTCGGACACCTCGCTCGTCCTCGCCGATCCCGCCCTCGCGGACCGCGTCCCGGACGGCTTCGCGGTCAAGCCGCTGCGGGACGCGCCCGGTTCGCTCCTCGACGCCGTCGCCGTACCGGAGGAGTACGACACCGGCCGCGACGCCCGCGAGTACGTCCAGCTGCTCTACACCTCGGGCACGACCGCCCTGCCCAAGGGCGCGACGATGACCCACCGCGCGCTCGTCCACGAGTACGCGAGCGCCGTCGAGGCCCTCGACCTGCACGAGGACGACCGGCCCGTGCACGCGCTGCCGCTCTACCACTCGGCACAGATGCACGTCTTCCTGCTGCCCTACCTCGCCGTCGGCGCGGAGAACACCATCGTCGACGGTCCCGACCCGGCCGTCCTCTTCGACCTCGTCGAGGCGGGCCGCGCCGACAGTTTCTTCGCACCGCCGACCGTCTGGATCGGCCTCGCCAACCACCCGGACTTCGCCGGGCGGGACCTCTCCGCGCTGCGCAAGGCCTACTACGGGGCCTCGATCATGCCCGTACCGGTACTCGAACGGCTGCGGGAGCGGCTCCCCGGGCTGCGCTTCTACAACTGCTTCGGCCAGTCCGAGATCGGACCCCTCGCCACCGTCCTCGGGCCGGACGAGCACGAGGGCCGGATGGAATCCTGCGGCCGGCCCGTCAGGCATGTCGAGGCCAGGATCGTCGACGAGGACGGGAAGGACGTGCCCGACGGCACCGCAGGGGAGATCGTCTACCGTTCACCGCAGCTGTGCGACGGCTACTGGCGCAAGCCCGAGGAGACCGAGGAGGCCTTCAGGGGCGGCTGGTTCCACTCGGGCGACCTCGCCGTACGCGACGCCGAGGGCTTTTTCACCATCGTCGACCGGGTGAAGGACGTCATCAACTCCGGGGGAGTGCTCGTCGCCTCGCGGCAGGTCGAGGACGCCCTCTACACCCACCCGGGCGTCGCCGAGGTGGCTGTGATCGGCCTCCCCGACGAGCGCTGGATCGAGGCCGTCACGGCCGTCGTCGTCCCGCGTGGCGAGGTCACGGAGGCCGAACTCCTTGCGCACGCCCGCGAGAAGCTCGCCCACTTCAAGGCCCCGAAGCGCGTCCACTTCACTCCGGACCTGCCGCGCAACGCGAGCGGCAAGATCCTCAAGCGAGAACTGCGGGACCGCTTCGGCGGGTCGGGGGCGTCCTGACGGGACGGTGAGGGGGGCCTGCGGGGCCGGAGGGGGCCGGCGGGGTCCCGGCCGGCTCACCCTCTCACGCCCCCGGCCAGGCCTCCCGCTTCCTCACTCCCGCAGGTCCACGATCCGCTTGATCTTGCCCACCGACCGCTCCAGCGTCTCCGGGTCGACCACCTCGACGCCGACCGAGACCCCGACCCCGTCCTTGACCGCCACCGCGATGGCCCGGGCCGCCTCCTCGCGCTGCTCGGGCGTCGCCTCCGTGCGGGCCTCGGCCCGTACCGTCAGGGCGTCGAGCCGTCCCTCCCGGGTCAGCCGCAGCTGGAAGTGCGGGGCCACGCTCGGCGTGCGGAGGACGATCTCCTCGATCTGGGTGGGGAAGAGGTTCACCCCGCGCAGGATGATCATGTCGTCGCTGCGCCCGGTGACCTTCTCCATCCGCCGGAACACCCGGGCCGTCCCCGGCAGCAGCCGCGTCAGGTCGCGCGTCCGGTAGCGGATCACCGGCATCGCCTCCTTGGTGAGTGAGGTGAAGACCAGCTCACCCTCCTCCCCGTCGGGCAGCACCTCGCCGGTGAACGGATCCACGATCTCCGGGTAGAAGTGGTCCTCCCAGATGTGCAGTCCGTCCTTCGTCTCCACGCACTCCTGCGCCACGCCGGGGCCGATCACCTCCGACAGCCCGTATATGTCGACCGCGTCGATGGCGAAGCGCTCCTCGATCTCCTCCCGCATCGCCTCCGTCCACGGTTCGGCGCCGAACACGCCCACCTTCAGGGAGGTGGAGCGCGGGTCCAGGCCCTGCCGCTCGAACTCGTCGAGCAGCGTGAGCATGTACGAGGGGGTCACCATGATGATCTCGGGCCGGAAGTCCTGGATGAGCTGCACCTGCCGTGCCGTCATACCGCCCGAGGCGGGGATCACCGTGCATCCGAGACGCTCGGCGCCGTAGTGCGCGCCGAGCCCGCCGGTGAACAGGCCGTAGCCGTACGCGACATGGACCTTGTGGCCGGGGCGCGCCCCGGCGGCGCGCAGGGAGCGGGCCACCACGTCCGCCCAGGTGTCGAGGTCCCCGTCGGTGTAGCCGACGACGGTCGGGCGCCCGGTGGTGCCGCTGGAGGCGTGGACGCGCCGGATCCGGGACTGGTCGACGGCGAACATGCCGAAGGGGTAGTGGTCGCGCAGGTCGGACTTGGCCGTGAAGGGGAAGCGGGCGAGGTCCGCGAGGGTGTGGCAGTCGTCGGGGGTGAGCCCGGCCGCGTCGAAGGACTCCCGGTAGAAGGGCACGTTCTCGTACGCGTGCCGCAGGGTCGCGCGCAGTCGCTCCAGCTGGAGCAGCGCCAGCTCCTCGCGTCCGAGCCGTTCGCCGCTGTCCAGAAGGTCCGTCATGCGCCACTCCTCCGCAGTCGTAAAACGGACTACCGATCATTCGGTAGTTGCGTCCGGGCCAGTAAACCCGGAGGTGCCCGGGGCTTGGCAAGGGGTGGGAGGAAGTCGATCCGCGTGCGCCCGTCCACGCTCCCGGGCGGGCAGGTTCGCCCGGATGTCACACCTTGGGGTGCTTTTCAGGAGAAGGGAGGTCGCTTGCGGCGGCGTACGGGAACGACTGGACCATCCGAGACCGGCCCGGTCCCGGACGGTCCACCCCCAGCTCCGGACGGGCGGGCCCAGCTCACGAGCCCGGCCGAAAGTGAAGTCATGCCAGTGCTGTGCCGTCCCGCCGCCCCCACGGAGGTGGCCCCGTGACCACCACCACCGCCTCCGACACCGCCGACACCCCCCAGGTCCACTTCTGGGCCGTTCCCGACCTCACCGGCCTCGAATTCGACCCGCTGCTCGCCAAGCTGCTGCACGAGGACCCCGTCACCCGGGTCCGCCTCCCCAACGGCGAGGGCCACGCCTGGCTCGTCACCCGCTACGAGGACGTCAAGTTCGTCTCCGTCGACCCCCGCTTCAGCCGCCAGGCCGTCTGGGGACGCTCCATCACCCGCGTCGCCCCGCACTTCATCCCGATGGAAGGGGCCGTCGGCTTCGCAGACCCGCCGGACCACACCCGGATGCGACGGGTCGTCGCCCGCGCGTTCAGCGCCCGCGCCCTGCGCGCCCTCCGCGACCACGCCCAGGAGGTCATGGACCGGCTCCTCGACCACGTCGAGGAACACGGCGCCCCCGCCGACCTCATGGACCTCGTCAACCGCCCCTTCCCGCTCGCCATGGTCAGCGAGCTCATGGGCGTCCCCGAGGGCGACCAGCCGCTCATGGCCCGCTGGTCCGACACGATCATCTCCGCCGGCGCCGGACGCGAGGCCAGCGAACAGGCCAAGGCCGAGATGGGCCGGTACTTCACCGAACTCATCGGCCGCAGCCACGGCACCGGCAAGGAGACCCTCGCCGCCGTCCTCGCCGACGCCGTCGACGAGGACACCCTCACCGAGCACGAGGCCGTCGGACTCGCCGTCCTCATCCAGATCGGCGGCGCCCACGCCGTCCGCAACAACAGCGCCAACATGGTGTACGCGCTGCTCACCCACCCCGAGCACCTCGCCCGGCTGCGCGCCGAACCCGAACTCGTACCGCAGGCCGTCGACGAGCTCCTCCGCTACATCCCGCACCGCAACGCCGTCGGCCTCTCCCGGATCGCGATGGAGGACGTCGAGGTCGGCGGCGTCACCATCCCGGCCGGCGACCCGGTCTACGTCTCGTACCTGACCGCCAACCGCGACCCGGACGTCTTCCCCGACCCCGAGCGGCTCGACTTCGACCGCGGGTACAACCCGCACGTCGCCTTCGGCCACGGACCGCACTACTGCCCGGGCTCCGCCCTCGCCCGCATCGAGTCGGAGATCCTCCTCGACTCCCTGTGGACCCGCTTCCCGAACCTGCGCCTCGCCGTCCCCGAGGACCAGCTCCGATGGCAGCGCGGAGCCCTCATCCGGGGCCCCGAGACCCTGCCCGTCACCTGGTGAGAGGAACCGACACCCCGTGACCGCCACAGCGATCGGACCGGACGGCGGCCTCGTCGTGCCGCCCGGCCACGGCAGGACCCTCACCACCGCGGCCCAGCACGTCACCTTCAAGGTGACCGGCGAGCACTCCCGTACCGCCTCCACCTTCGAGGTCCTCGTACCACCCGGATTCGACGTCGGCGCCCACGCCCACGGGCACAGCGAGGAGCTGTTCTACATCCTGGAGGGCGAGCTCGACGTCCTCGCGTTCGAGCCGCTCGTCCGCACCCCGGACAGCTGGCGGGAGTGGGAGTCCGGTACGGGGCAGCGCGCGGTCCGCGCCACGCCCGGCACGCTGATCCTCGTCCCGCCGGGCTGCCCGCACGCCTTCGCCAACCCCACCGGGGAACCGGCGCGGATGCTGTTCCAGGCCTCGCCCCCGCCCGACCACGAGCGGTACTTCGAGGAGCTCATGGACATCCTCGGCTCGGGCGGCGAGGTCGACCACTCGGCGATCGAACGGCTCCGCCTCCGCTACGACATCGAACAGATCACCCCGCTCCGGCACGACGCCGGCGTCCGGCAGGAGGCGGCTCCCACCCCGTGACCCCACCACCAGCGGAGCACCACGGCCCGGTCGTCCACGACTGGGCCGTGGCGCCGCTCCCGGACACCGCGTTCGACCCGCTTCCCCACCGGCTCCTGCACGAGGAGCCGGTCGCCCGCGTCCGCCTCCGCCACGGCGAGGGCGACGCCTGGCTCGTCACCCGCTACGAGGACGTCAAGCAGATCGCCTCCGACCCGCGCATGAGCCGCGCCCTGACCGTCGGCCGGGCCGTCACGAGCATGACCCCGCACACCCTCGCGCCCGCCGGGGGAGTGGGCCGCGCCGACCCGCCCGACCACACGCGGCTCCGCAGGCTCATCGCCCCGACCTTCGGGCGCCGCCGCATGACCGCCCTGCGTGAGCACACCACGCGGACGGCCGACGCCCTCGCCCTCCGCATGGCGGACGCGGGCCCGCCCGCCGACCTCGCCGAGCACTTCGTCGGCCCCCTCGCGGCCACGGTCATCGCCGAGCTCCTCGGTGTGCCCACCGCCGACCTCGACCGCGTGGAGCGGTGGCGGGCGGGAGTCCTCTCCAGCGACACCACCGAGGCCGAGGGCGAGTCCGTCAAGAAGGAGATCGCCGGCTACTTCGCCGACCTCGCGCGGCACCGGACCGAGCATCCCGGCGACGATCTCGTCAGCGAGCTCGCCGCAGCCCGCGCGGCCGGTGCGATCAGCACCCCCGAACTGGTCTCGATGGCCGTCATGCTCACGCTCAACGGCCTCGACGCCGTACGGAACATCGTCGCCACCATGGTGTACGTGCTGCTCGTCCACCCCGACCAGACGGCGAAGATCCGCGCCGAACCCGACCGCCTCCCCGGGGCCGTGGACGAGCTCCTCCGCTACATCCCGCAGCGCAACGGCGTCGGCATGCCCAGGATCGCCACCGCCGACATCGAGGTCGGCGGCGTCACCGTCCGGGCAGGCGAGGCCGTCTACGTCTTCTACCCGGCCGCGAACCGAGACCCGTCCGTCTACACCGAACCCGACCGCCTCGACCTCGCGCGGAACGAGGCCCCCCACCTCGCCTTCGGCCACGGCGCCCACTACTGCGCGGGCGCCCAACTGGCCAGGATGGAAGCCGAGGTGATGCTCTCCACGCTCCTCACGCGCTTCCCCGGCCTCGCCACGGCGGTGGAACCCGAACGGATCGCCTGGCGCCGCGGAACGGTCAACCGAGGCCCGGTCACCCTGCCCGTCACCTGGTGAAGCCCGGCCACCGCGGCCACCCTGGCCAGGTAAAACCTGTTGCCGGGTACCGGAGCCGCTGCTGGAGTGGCCCCCATGGAACCTCAGCATCTGCGTGACCTCTACGACCGCCAACTGCGCCGCGAGGCGCGCCCCGACGGGCCCGGCTGCCGGGTCGAGCGCGTCGGCCCCGTCGTCCGGCAGACCGGACCGGCGCACGCCTGGAACGGCGTGCTCTGGTCCGGGCTCGACGCCCCCGGGGCCGACGCCGAAGCCGCGATCGCCGGGCAGATCGCCCACTACCGCGCCGCCGGACTCTCCTTCGAGTGGAAGCTGTACGGACACGACGGCCCCGCAGACCTCGCCGACCGGCTCCTCGCCGCCGGCTGCACCGCCGAGGACCCGGAGACCCTGATGGCCGCCGAGGCCGCCGCCCTGCCCCAGGACGTGCCGCTCCCCGAGGGCGTCGAGCTCCACGCGGTCACCGACGAGGCCGGGGTACGCCAGGTGGTCGAGGTCCACGAGCGAGCCTTCGGCACCGACAGCTCCCACATCGGCCGCCAGCTCCTCGACCGACTCGCCGCCGACCCGGACACGGTCACCGCCGTCGTCGCCGTCGCGTCCGGCGAACCCGTCAGCGCGGCCCGCCTCGAACTCTGCCCGGGCACCGACTTCGCCGGCCTCTGGGGCGGCGGCACCGTCGAGGCCTGGCGGGGCCGCGGCCTCTACCGCGCGCTCGTCGCCCACCGCGCCCGGATCGCCGCGGCCCGCGGCCACCGCTACGTCCATGTCGACGCGGCGGACACGAGCCGCCCCATCCTCCAGCGCCTGGGCTTCCTGACGCTCTCGACGACGACCCCGTACACGTACACCGTCACCGTGTAGCCGGAACCGGTCAGGGCTTCCCTTCGGGGGCGGGCACGGCCGGTGCGGGCGTCGCCGTGCGTGGTCGTGCCCGCATCTGCAGGTCGCGGAGTTCGAGCGTCACCGCAGCGGCGAGGCGGCCTCGGTGGCCCGGTACGTGCTCCAGGCGCCAGCGGGCGGCGATGGTCGCGAGGGCGAGGGTGGCCTCGATCATGCTGAAGGAGTCGCCGATGCACTTGCGGGCGCCCGCGGCGAAGGGGAGGAAGGCGTGACGGGGCGGTTGGGGGTGCGGGGCGGCCCAGCGATCGGGGGAGAAGGCTTCGGGATCCGGGTAGAGGTCGGGCCGGTGGTGGATGAGGTAGGGGCTGTACGCGACGCTGGTCCCGGCCGGCAGCAGGTGCCCGCCGAGGTGCGTGTCGGCGGTGACCACGCGGGTGAAGAACCAGCCCGGCGGGCGCAGCCGGAGGGTTTCGGTGATGACGCGCTCGGTCAGCGGCAGGCGCGGCAGGTCGGCGTGGGTGGCCGGCGCACCGCCCAGGGCAGCGTCGACCTCGGCGTGCAACCGCTGCTCGACCTCGGGGTGACGGGCCACCAGATCCAGCGCGGAGGACAGCGTGGCGGCGGTGCTCTCGATACCGGCCAGGACGAAGGAGACGACCGTGTCGGTGATCTCGGCGCCGCTCATGCCGGGACGGTCGTCCTCGGGGTCGTGGGCCGCCACCAGGGCCGAGAGCAGGTCACCGTAGTCGGCGCCGTCGGCGCGGCGCTCCGCGATGATGCGCTCGACGGTGCCGTGGAGACGGGCGCGGGCCGCGACATGAGCGCGATTTCCGCGCGTGGGCAGGCGGTCCAGCGGCGGAATCAGGAACATGCGCTGGTAGAGGCTCTTGACCACGGTGGTGACATCGTCGGTGAGCCGGCCGTGCGCCGTCGAGGGCAGGGCGTCGGAGAACAGCGTGGCGGTGATGATCCTGGAGCTCGTCGTCATCATCTCGGCGGGCACGTCGAGGACCTGGCCGGGACTCCAGGAATCGGCCGTCTCCCGTACGCAACTGGTCATGGCCCGCGCGTAGTCCGGCAGCCGGGCCTGGTGGAAGGCGGGCTGGGACAGCCGCCGCAGCCGGCGGTGCGCCTGATGCGGGCAGGAGACCACACCGTCGCCGATCACTTCGCGCAGGCGGTCGTAGAGCGGGCCGCCCTTGTCGAAGACACGGTCGTCCAGCAGAGCTCGCCGGGTCAGTTCCGGATCGCAGATCACGATCATGCTCATGGGGCCGAGCCGGACGCGGACCAGCTCACCGAGGGCGGGCAGCGAGTTCAGGAAGGCCAGAGGATCCCGAAGCAGCGGCACGACGTGCCCGAGCAGGGGCAGCGCACGGGGAGCGGTGGGGATCGAGGGGAAATCCTTCATGACGCGCTACGGCTCCTTCTGGCGGGCCCAGTCGGCGGGCGACCCCCTGCTGAAGGCCGATCCCGCATCTCGGTGTATCTAGCGCAGGCTTGCGGCGCGTCACGTGCCCGGTCAGGAAAGCGGCAGGTCAGCCAATGTCACCCGGGTCACCGCCAGGTTGACGGTACGGCCGGACCGAAGCGGTCGCCCCGCGCCCGGCGCACCATGGTGGTGTGGAGACGGACATCGCCCACGGCGACAGCGGCGGCCGGCCGGGTGTCCTCGGTAGCCCGCCGACGCCCCGCACCGCCGTGGCGTGGCTCCCGCCCGCGGCGCTGTGGCCCGCGATCCAGCGGATCCGCGAGGTGCACGACCGGCAGATCGGTCGCTGGCCGCCGCACGTGAACCTGCTCTTCGGCTTCGTCCCGGAGGCGGACTTCGACCGGGCCGCTCCGCTGCTGGCCGCCGCCGTGGCCGAGGTCGCGCCGTTCACCGCCCTGCTCAGCGGCGTGCGTAGCTTCGGGCACCGCCACGACGCCACCTTGTGGCTCGATCCGGCAGCGGCCGGCCCCGAGCCCTGGGAGGCGCTGTACGACGCGCTGCTACGACGCTTCCCCCGCTGCGGGGGCCGCTCCGCCGGCTTCACCCCGCACCTCTCGCTGGGCCGGAGCAGGACTCCGCGCAGGCTCGCCCCCGAGCTGGCCGGCCGGCTGGGCGCGATGCCGGCCCGGGTCGAGGAGGTCGTCGTGCTGTCGCGGCGGGAGGACGGTCCCATGCGGCCCCGGCTCGTCTTCCGGCTCGGGACGACGGGCGACGTACGGTGATCTTGCGGTGCGGACCGGCCTGAGGCGTCGGTCAGGGTGTCCAGTGCGCGGGGCGGTCGAAACCGGCCGGGAGGCGGGTCGCCGCGTTTCCGCGGGCCGCGTTCAGCTGCGGCTGGGTGAGGAAGAGCGCGCCGGTCAGGTCCGCGCCCGACAGGTCGGCGTCCCGCAGGTCGGCGCCGATGAGGTCCGTGAGCGTCAGGTCGGACCCCGTCAGGTCGGCGGCGATCAGGAGCGCCCCGCGCAGGTCCGCGCCGCGCAGCTTCGCCCCGCGGAGCCGCTTGCCGATCAGGTCGGCTCCCCGGCGGCTCTTCGGCTTGCCGCCGGCCGTCGCCCGGACCAGCTCACTGGTCCGAAGGAGCAGCGGGTTCACCTCGGCCCGTACGGGCGCCACGTCGAGCTTCTCCAGCGCGTCGGGCGTTCCCGCGGTCAGCTCCTCGACCCGGGCGAGCGCCGCGCGCAGCTCGGCGTGGAGCGGCCGGGCGGCCGGCAGGGCCAGGGCCTCGGTGAGGTAGCGGAGCAGCTCGTGCAGCTGGCGCACGACCGGGAACACCTCGTACATCTGGCGCGCGGTCTCCGGCGCCTCGCGCCAGGACACCCCGCCGAACGTCACCTGGGAGACCTGCTGGCCCGCGCCGAAGCAGTCGTACACCGTGCAGCCCTGGAAGCCGCTGGGCCGCAGTCGCGTGTGGATGCCGCAGCGGAAGTCCTCCTGGAGGTTGCGGCAGGGCTCACCGGACGACTTGTTCACGGCGAAGTCCGCGGACTTCGCGAAGGGCAGCGCCACGCAGCACAGCCCGAAGCAGTTGGCACAGTCGCCGCGCAGCGCGGATTCCCGGGTCTCGGGCACGGTGGAACGGTTCCTTCGCATGTCGGGGACGGTCCGTCCACCGTATCGCGGCCCCGGCGGACGCCCCGCACGTCGTCCCGCCCGTCGTGCGGCCCTCGGCGAAATCCGTTGCGAAGATCGACAACGGGTCGTGATGATCAGCCGCATGCCCACCTTCACCTCGTATGACGGGACCGAGCTCGCCTACCGGACGCAGGGGGAGGGCGAGCCGCTGATCTGCCTGCCCGGCGGCCCCATGCGCGACGCCGCCTACCTCGGCGACCTCGGCGGACTCGCCGCCCACCGCACCCTGGTCGTGCTCCACGCCCGCGGCACCGGAGCGAGCGCCGAGCCCGCCGACCCCGGCACGTACCGCTGCGACCGCCAGGTCGGCGACGTCGAGGCCCTCCGCGCCCACCTCGGCCTGGACCGGATCGACCTCCTCGGCCACTCCGCCGCCGGAAACCTCGCCACCCTGTACGCCGCCGCCCACCCCGAGCGCGTCCGTTCCCTCGTCCTCGTCACCTCCAGCGGGTGGGCGCTCGGCCTCGGCACCACCGACGAGGAGTGGGACGAGGCCGTCGAGATCTTCGCCGACCGGCCCTGGTACGCGGAGGCGCGCGCCGCACTCGGCACGATCGGCCCCGACACCCCACTGCCCCGCGTCCTGGAGATCGTGGCGCCCTTCGCCTACGGCCGCTGGGACGAGGCCGCCCGGGAACACGCGGCGGCGGCGGAGAAGCAGATCCGCTGGGAGGCCGCCTCCGCCTACCACGGCGAGGGCGCCTACGACCCGGAGTCCACCGGGCGCGCGCTCACCGCGCTCAAGGCACCGGTGCTGATCCTGGCCGGGGAGTACGACGCCGGCCCCACCCCGGCCAGGGCCGCCGAGATCGCGACCCGCTTCCCCGACGCCGAACTGGTCGTCCAGGCCGGAGCCGGGCACTTCCCCTGGGTGGACGACGCGGAGGCCTTCGTCCGCCCGGTCGCCGCCTTCCTCGACCCGGAGGTCCGCTCGGTCACCGTGGACGGCGTACGCCTCGCCTACCGGGTGAGCGGGCCCGCCGGCGCCCCGCCCGTCGTCCTCGTCCACGGCCGCGGCGAGAACGGCACCGGCTGGCACGGCATCGCCGATGGCCTCGCCGCCGACCACCGGGTGTACGCCCCCGACCTGCGCGGGCACGGACTGAGCGACCACCCCGGCGGCTACGGCTTCGAGGACCTCCGCGACGAACTCGGCGGCTTCCTGCGCGCCCTCGGCCTCGCCGGGGCGACCGTCGTGGCGCACTCGATGGGTGCCGGGGCCGCCTGCCTCCTCGCCCAGCGCGAACCCGGCCTGATCGGCCGTCTCGTCCTGGAGGAGCCGCCCGTCTTCTTCCCGCTCGACCCGCCCCGCCCGGTCGCCGAGCGCCCCGAGGGCCCGCTCGCCCTCGACTGGGAGGTCGTCACGACCACCGACGCCCAGCTGAACGCCCCCGACCCCGCCTGGCGCGAGGGCCTCCGCACGATCACGGCCCCCACGCTCGTCCTCGCCGGAGGCCCGTCCAGCCACCTCCCCCAGGAACACCTCACCTGGCTCACCGAACGCATCCCCGGAGCCCGCCTGGTCACGATCGAGGCCGGGCATCTGATCCATGATGCCCGGCCGGTCGAATTCCTCGCCGCACTCCGGGAGTTCGGCGTCTAGCGGGTGTCTTCGGCCGCCGCCCGTAGGCTCTAGGTCCGGTCCTCGGTGGCGGTGGCCGCTCCCGCGTCCGCCTCGACCGCCACCGAGCGGGCCCAGCGGTAGTCCGCCTTGCCGCTGGGGGAGCGCTGGATCCGGTCGGTGAGGACCAGCTGGCGCGGGACCTTGTAGCCCGCCAGGCGCGGGCGGCAGTGGTTCTGCACCGCCTCCAGGTCCAGCGGCGGGGCGTCCGCGCGGAGCTGGACGACCGCGGCGACGTGGTTGCCCCAGCGGGCGTCGGGGACTCCGGCGACCAGGGCGTCGTACACGTCGGGGTGGGACTTCAGGGCCTGCTCCACCTCTTCCGGGTACACCTTCTCGCCACCCGTGTTGATGCACTGCGAGCCCCGCCCGAGGACGGTGACGACGCCCTGCTCGTCTACGGTTGCCATGTCGCCGAGGAGCACCCACCGCACGCCGTCCTTCTCGAAGAAGGTCTCGGCGGTCTTGGCCGGGTCGTTGTAGTAGCCGAGCGGGACGTGGCCGCGCTGGGCCAGGCGGCCGATCTCGCCCGTCGCGACGGGCTCGCGGGTGGCCGGGTCGACGACCTGGGTGCGTTCGTTGACGTGGAGCCGGAAGCCCTTGTCCGGGCCGGAGTCGTCCGTCGCGCGGCCGTTGGAACCGGACTCGGTGGAGCCGAAGTTGTTGAGCAGCAGCACGTTCGGCATGAGCTCCTGGAGCTGGGCCCGGACGGTGTCGGACATGATCGCCCCGGAGGACGACAGGCTGAAGAGCTGGGAGAGGTCGGTGCCCTTGAGGGGGCCGTGCAGGGCGTCCACGAGCGGGCGCAGCATCGCGTCGCCCACGAGGGAGATGCTGGAGACCTTCTCCTTCTCCAGGGTGCGCAGGACCTCCTCCGGCACGTACTTGCGGTGGAGGACGACCCGCTGGCCGTAGTTGAAGGCGATGAAGGCCGTCAGCGTGGAGGTGCCGTGCATCAGCGGCGGCGCGGGGAAGAAGGTGATGCCGGGGCCGCCGGCCGCGACCCGCTCGGCCAGCTCCTCGGGGCGCTTCACGGGCTCGCCCGAGGGTTCGCCGCCGAACAGGCCCGCGAAGAACAGGTCCTCCTGGCGCCACAGGACGCCCTTCGGCATGCCGGTCGTGCCGCCGGTGTAGATGATGAAGAGGTCGTCTCCGGAGCGCGGGCCGAAGCCCCGCTCCGGAGAGCCGGCCGCCTCGGCCTCGGCGTACGGTACGCAGTCGAGTGCCGGCGCTCCCTCGGGCGGGGTCCCCACCCGCACGAGGTGCCGCAGCTTCTCCGCCTGCGGCCGCGCCGCCGCCACCCGCTCCGTGAACTCGGCGTCGAAGACGAGCGCCGCCAGGTCGGCGTCCCGGTAGAGGTAGACGAGCTCCTCCTCCACGTACCGGTAGTTCACGTTGACGGGGACGATCCGCGCCTTGAGGCAGGCGAGGACCGTCTGCAGGTACTCGACGCCGTTGTACAGGTGGAGGCCGAGGTGCTCACCGGGGCGGATGCCCGCGTCGATGAGGTGATGGGCGATCCCGTTGGCCGCGGCGTCGAGTTCGGCGTACGTGAGGCGCCGTTCCGCACCCGTACCCGGGTGATCGACGTACACCAGAGCCTCGCGGTCCGGGACCACGTCGACCACCGATTCGAACAGGTCGGCAAGGTTGTACTCCACCGTTCCTCCTGATCCCGGTTCGCGCTGACTCGTACGGGTGCGCAGTGACGTGGCGGTCATTAGAGCGCCGACCGGCGACGGGGGGAAGGGGGTGCGCAGAAGAATCTGACTGAGTGTCAGAAAACTATTGAACTGGACCCCCCACTCCTGCAACCTGTTCCAGAACTGGAGACGGGAGACCCCATGGGTGGCACCGAACACCTGGACGTGCGGCGCGAAGGCGCCACGCTCGTCCTCACCTTGAACCGGCCCGAGGCCAAGAACGCCCTCTCGCTGCCGATGCTCGTCGGCCTCCACGACGGCTGGCTGGAGGCCGACGCCGACGACGGCATCCGCTCGATCGTCCTCACCGGCGCGGGCGGCTCCTTCTGCGCCGGCATGGACCTCAAGGCCCTGGCCGGCAAGGGCATGGAGGGCGAGCAGTACCGGGACCGGCTGAAGGCCGACCCCGACCTGCACTGGAAGGCGATGCTGCGCCACCACCGCCCGCGCAAACCCGTCATCGCGGCCGTCGAGGGGTACTGCGTCGCCGGCGGCACCGAGATCCTCCAGGGCACCGACATCCGCGTCGCGGCCGCCTCCGCGACCTTCGGCCTCTTCGAGGTCAGGCGCGGCCTCTTCCCCATCGGCGGCTCGACCGTCCGGCTGCCCCGCCAGATCGCCCGTACCCACGCCCTCGAAATGCTCCTCACGGGCCGCCCGTACACCGCAGAGGAAGCCGCCCGCATCGGGCTCGTCGGCCGGGTCGTCCCGGACGGCACGGCGCTGGAAGCGGCCCTCGACATCGCCGAACGGATCAACGCGTGCGGGCCGTTGGCGGTCGAAGCGGTGAAGGCGTCCGTCTACGAGACCGCCGAGATGACCGAGACGGAGGGGCTGGCCGCCGAGCTGAAGCGGGGGTGGCCGATCTTCGACACGGCGGACGCGAAGGAGGGGGCGAGGGCGTTCGCGGAGAAGCGGACGGCGGTGTATCGGCGGGAGTGAGCTTTCCCCACCCCGCCCCTTCCCGCAACCGGGGGCTCAGCCCCCCCGGACCCCCGCGCCTCAAACGCCGGCGGGGCTGACATTCCGCCCCCCTGGCCGGAACATTCAGCCCGCCCGGCGAGGCACGGCCGGAGGCCGTACGGGGGCCTGGGGGCTTGCCCCCAGTTCGGGAAGGGGCGGGGTGGGGGAGAAGGCCCCGCGCAGCGGCCCCAGCGCATCCACCACCACCGACCAGCCACCAAGGAGCCCGCCCATGACCGTCACCCCACCGCCGGAAATCCTGCACGCCCCCCTCGTCGTCGAGTTCCCCTTCACCCGCTCCCTCGGCCCCGTCCAGTCCGCCTTCCTCACCGGGCTGCGCGAGCGGACCGTGCTCGGGGTGCGGACCGATGCCGGTGAGGTGCTCGTCCCGCCCGTCGAGTACGACCCCGCCACCGCCGCCGAGCTCCGCGAGCTCGTCGAGGTCGGCGCCACCGGCACCGTCACCACCTGGGCCTGGAACCCCGAGCCCCGCGCCGGCCAGCCGCTCACGACCCCCTTCGCCTGGGTCCTCGTCCGCCTCGACGGCGCCGACACCGCCCTCCTGCACGCCCTCGACGCCCCCGGCCCCGAGGCCGTCCGCACCGGACTGCGCGTCCGGATCCGCTGGGCCGCCGAGCGCTCCGGCGCCATCACCGACATCGCCTGCTTCGAGCCGTACGAGAGCGGGACGGCGGCCGAAACCGTCCCGCACACCGGCGAGTTCGACGACCCCGTCACCGGCATCGTCGCCCCCGCCCGCCTCGACTACACCTACAGCCCCGGCCGCGCCCAGACCCGCTACCTCCACGCGCTCGCCGAGCGCCGCACCGTGGGCGAGCGCTGCCCCTCCTGCGCCAAGGTGTACGTGCCTCCCCGGGGCGCCTGCCCCACCTGCGGGGTCGCCACCACCGACCAGGTCGAGGTCGGGCCGCGCGGCACCGTCACCACGTACTGCATCGTCAACATCAAGGCGAAGAACCTCGACATCGAGGTGCCCTACGTCTACGCCCACATCGCCCTCGACGGCGCCGGCCTCGCCCTCCACGGCCGCATCGCCGGCATCCCCTACGACGAGGTCCGCATGGGCCTGCGCGTCGAACCCGTGTGGAGCGAGGACGGCCGCTACCCCGACCACTACCGGCCCACCGGCGAACCCGACGCCGACTACGACACCTACAAGGAGCTGCTGTGACGCCGCACCACCGGCCCGCACGAGAGGTGGCGATCGTCGCCTTCGCCCAGAGCCACCACCGCCGCCGCACCGACGACCTCTCCGAGGTCGAGATGGTCATGCCCGTCCTGCACGACGTGCTCCGGCAGACCGGACTCAAGGCCTCCGACATCGGGTTCACCTGCTCCGGCTCCTCCGACTACCTCGCAGGACGGGCCTTCTCCTTCACCATGGCCCTCGACGGCGTCGGTGCCTGGCCGCCCATCTCCGAGTCCCACGTCGAGACGGACGGCGCCTGGGCCCTGTACGAGGCCTGGGTGAAGCTCCTCACCGGGGAGGCCGACACCGCCCTCGTCTACTCCTACGGGAAGTCCTCGCCCGGTTCCGTACGCGACGTCCTCACCCGCCAGCTCGACCCCTACTACCTCGCCCCGCTCTGGCCCGACTCCGTCGCCCTCGCCGCTCTCCAGGCCCAGGCGCTCGTCGACGCGGGCCACACCGACGAAAACGCCCTCGCCGCCATCGCCGAGCGGAGCCGGACCGACGCGGCGGCCAACCCGCACGCCCAACTGCCCGGCACCCGCCCCCAGGGCGAGTACGTCGTCCGGCCCCTCCGCACCGGCGACTGCCCGCCCATCGGCGACGGCGTCGCCGCCGTCGTCCTCGCCGCCGGCGACCTGGCCCGCGAACTCTGCGAACGCCCCGCCTGGATCCGGGGCATGGACCACCGCATCGAGGCCCACTCCCTCGGCGTCCGCGACCTCACCGACTCGCCCTCCACCCGCCTCGCCGCCGAACGCGCCGGAGCCTTCGACCTCCCCCATGGCCTTAAGGGCATGGGAGGTGCCCCCGCCGTCGACACCGCCGAACTCCACGCCCCCTTCACCTCCCAGGAGGTCGTGCTCGCCAAGGCCCTCGGCCTCGACGCGAGCGTCCGGATCAACCCCTCCGGCGGCGCGCTCGCAGCCAACCCCGTCATGGCCGCCGGCCTCATCCGCCTCGGCGAGGCCGCCGCCCGCATCCACCGGGGCGCCTCCGACCGCGCCCTCGCCCACGCCACCTCCGGGCCCTGCCTCCAGCAGAACCTGGTCGCCGTCCTGGAAGGGGACCCCCGTGCCTAAAGAGCCCGTCGCCGTCGTCGGCATCGGCCAGACCAAGCACGTCGCCGCCCGGCAGGACGTCTCGATCGCCGGACTCGTCCGCGAGGCCGCCGTCCGCGCCCTGGCGGACGCGGAGCTGACCTGGGCGGACATCGACGCCGTCGTCATCGGCAAGGCCCCCGACTTCTTCGAGGGCGTGATGATGCCGGAGCTGTACCTCGCCGACGCCCTCGGCGCGGTCGGCAAGCCCATGCTCCGGGTGCACACGGCCGGATCGGTCGGCGGCTCCACCGCGCTCGTCGCCGCCAACCTCGTCGCGGCGGGCGTCCACCGGACCGTCCTCACCCTCGCCTTCGAGAAGCAGTCCGAGTCCAACGCCATGTGGGGCCTCTCCCTGCCCGTCCCCTTCCAGCAGCCGCTACTCGCCGGGGCCGGCGGCTTCTTCGCCCCGCACGTCCGCGCCTACATGCGCCGCACCGGCGCCCCCGACGCGATCGGCTCCCTCGTCGCGTACAAGGACCGGCGCAACGCCCTCAAGAACCCCTACGCCCACCTCCACGAGCACGACCTGACCCTGGAGAAGGTCCAGGCCTCCCCGATGCTCTGGGACCCGATCCGGTACTCGGAGACCTGCCCGTCCTCGGACGGCGCCTGCGCCATGGTCCTCACGAACCGCGCCGGGGCGGCCCGCGCGCCGCGCCCGGCCGCCTGGGTGCACGGCGGCGCCATGCGCAGCGAGCCCACCCTCTTCGCCGGCAAGGACTTCGTCTCGCCGCAGGCGGGCCGGGACTGCGCCGCCGACGTCTACCGGCAGGCCGGCATCACGGACCCGAGGCGGGAGATCGACGCCGTCGAGATGTACGTGCCGTTCTCCTGGTACGAACCGATGTGGCTGGAGAACCTCGGCTTCGCCGAGGAGGGCGAGGGATGGAAGCTCACCGAGGCCGGGGTGACGGAACTCGACGGCGACCTGCCCGTGAACCCCTCGGGCGGGGTGCTCTCCACCAACCCCATCGGAGCCTCCGGCATGATCCGCTTCGCCGAGGCCGCACTCCAGGTACGCGGCGAGGCGGGCGAGCACCAGGTGGAGGGCGCGCGGCGGGCGCTCGGACACGCCTACGGAGGCGGCGCGCAGTTCTTCTCCATGTGGCTGGTCGGGGACACCCCGCCCGCCGGCTGAACCGGGCGCCCGGCCGGGAGCCGCCTAGGCTGGCTCGCATGAACGCCGAACGCGACCTGACCCGACTCCTCGCCGGAATGCGACCGGAACTCGCCCCCGGGCGGTACGTCTTCACCACGGTGGCGGGCCCCGCCGCCCCGGCCGGGGTCGCCCCCGTCGTCACCGTGACCGAGAGCGAGGGGCTCACCCTCGTCGTACGCCAGGAGGAGGCGGACGCCGCCTCCCTCCCGTACGACTACGTCGCGGGGTGGATCACCCTGCGGATCCACTCCGCGCTCGACGCCGTCGGCCTGACGGCCGCCGTCGCGGGCGCGCTCGCCGACGCGGGCATGAGCTGCAACGTCGTGGCCGGGTTCCACCACGACCACCTCTTCGTGGAACACGCGCGGGCGGAGGAGGCGTTGGCCGTGCTGGAGCGCCTCACGGAGGGCGGCGACCTTCAGGGGCGTCCCTAGGGTTCCGCGCGGGACTCTGCTCTTGGTCTCCTTGAGGTCCCCCTCAGGGAAGCGGTGGCTTCACTGATCCCTCGTCGTGATCACCGGCGTTCTCCGTCTGCCTGGGCTGAAGCCAACTCAAGCTGCTCCAGACGCAGATGAGGACGTCAGCCAGTGAAGTCGTCGCACCGCAGGGCCACCGCCACCACCGTCTCCCTGCTCGCCGCCGCCGCGCTGCTCGTGCCGGCCGCCGTCGCCGCCGGGATCCCCGGGGCCGTGGCCGAGGTGCGCGACGCGCGCGGAGTGTGGCGCGGCAGCAGCGGAACCGCCGATCTGAGCAAGGGGCGCGCCGCCAAGGCCGGCGACCGGTTCCGTGCCGGGAGTGTCACGAAGAGCTTCACCGCCACCCTCGTGCTCCAACCGGTGGCCGAGGGCAGACGTAGGAACGCCCCGGCCGCTCGGGGTTCATGGGCTGCGTCGCCCGCATCTCCTGGAGCCCGGCGGGGCGGGGCCGGGGAGGCGCTCCTCCACGGTGGTCTCGGCCCGGAGGGCAACGCCAACACCTGTCCGGCCGACGGACCGGTCCTCGGACACACGGGCGAGGTGGTCGGATACCAGACCTTCAGCTTCACCTCCGCCGACCGCGAGCGACAGGTCACCCTGTCGGTCAACACCGGTCTGACCCTGTCCGACGCGGCGGCCAAGGCCGCGACGAAGGTGCTCTCCACCGCCCTGTGCCGAGCGGAACGAGCCGGACGCGCCGTCGTGCGCCCCTGGCTTGGGTGTTTACCCGTCCCTGTTCACCCCAACGGGCGTACGCTGGGGTTTTCGCGGGGCCACCCGCCCGGCACCCCGCACTGTGCGCCGGGCGCGCGCCCCCGGTGTGGGGGTGGAACGTGGTACTTGAGGACGGCAGGCCGGCCCGCAAGGGCTTCGGCCTTTTCGAACGCGAGGCGGCGCTCACGGCGGCCGAGGAGGCACTCGACCTCCTGACGGGCCTCGCCGAGGAGTTCCCCGCCCGGCCCGACCGGGTGCCCGCACCCCGCGAGCCCCGCGGCCCCCACCTCGTCGCCGTCCCCGACGGCACCCCGAGCCGTCCCGTCACCCTCCCGGGCCTGGATCCCGCCACCACCGGCCCGAGGCTCCTCCCCGCCCCGGCAGGCAACCCGGCTGACCGCACAGCGGCCGACAACACCCCGCCCGACGCGTCCGACAGCGCATCCGCCGACCGGCCCCGCGCCACCCGCCGCGGCGGCATCCTCGCCTACGCCGCCCCCGCCGGGCTCGGCAAGACCACCCTCCTCGCCGAGATCCGGCGCCTCGCCGGCGCCCGCGGCTGCACCGTGCTCTCCGCCCGGGGCGGCGACCAGGAACAGCGGGTCGCCTTCCACGTCGCCCGGCAGCTCCTCCAGCCCCAACTGGCCCACGCCTCCGACACCGAGCTCCGCGAGCGGCTCGGATCCTGGTACGACATCGTCGGCCCCGCCCTCGGGCTGCGCGCCACCGCCGCGGGGTCCCCGCCCGACCCGCAGGGCCTGCGCGACGGACTCGACTGGGTCCTCACCCACCTCGCCGTCCGGCGCGCCCCCCTCGTCGTCGTCCTCGACGACGCCCACTGGGCCGACCCGGAGTCCCTCGGCTGGCTCGCCGCCTTCGCCCCGCGCGCCGAAGAGCTGCCCATGCTCCTCGTCGTCGCCTACCGGCCCGACGAACTCCCCGACGAGGGAGCCGAGTTCACCGGACACCGCTCCGGGCAGCGGCCCCTCGGCCTTGACCCGCTCACCACCGACGCCATCGCCGCGCTGGTCCGCGACCGGGTCGGCGCCCACGCCGACGACGCCTTCTGTCGCGAGTGCTGGACCGTCACCTCCGGCAACCCCTTCGAAGCCGTCGAGCTGGCCGCCAAGGTCCGCGACCGGGGCCTCGAACCCACCGCGGGCGGCGCCCACGAACTCCGCGACCTCGCCGCCGCCCTCAAGGGCAGCGGCCTCGTCACCCGCCTCGAACGCCTCGGCCCCGCCACCGTGCGCCTCGCCTGGGCCTGCGCCGTCCTCGGCACCGAGATCTCCCCGCAGCTCGCCGGAGCCGTCGCCGGACTCGGCGACGAGGCCGTCGCCGACTGCGCCGGGCGCCTGCGCGAGGCCCGGGTCCTCGCCGAGGCCGACGGCCCCGACGAGCCCCTCCAGTTCGTCCACCCCCTCATCGCCACCACCGTCTACCGCTCCATCCCCGCCGCCACCCGCGTCGCCCTCCACGGCCAGGCCGCCTGGTGCGTCGTCGACGCCGGCCTCGGCTCCACCGCCGCCGCCCGGCACCTCCTGGAGACCCACCCCGAGGGCGACTCCTGGGCCGTCGGCCACCTGCGCGCCGCCGCCCGCGAGAACCTCCGCGCCGGCGCCCCCGACGCGGCCCGCCGCTTCCTCGCCCGCGCCCTGCGCGAGCCCCCCACCGCCGACGACCGGGCCGCGGTCCTCTTCGAGCTCGGCTGCTCCTCCCTGCTCACCGAACCCGCCACCACCGTCAACCACCTGCGCGCCGCCCTGGAGGAGCCGATCGCCGACCCGGCCCTGCGCCACGGCATCGTGTACCGCCTCTCCCAGGTCCTCGCCCACAGCGACCGCCTCGTCGAGGCCTCCGAGCTCCTCGGCCGCGAGGCCCGGCAGACCACCGACGCACGCAGCCGCCTCCGCATGCAGGCCGAGAAGTTCATGTGGGACGCCTTCCGGGCCGACGAACCCGAGTCGCCCGCCCGCTCCCGCCGCCTCGCCGCCCTCGCCGACCGGCTCACCGGCCGCGACCTGACCGAGCGGTACGTCATCGGCCTGCGCGGCTGGGACGCCACCCTGCGCGCCGAACCCTCCGCCGTCGCCGTGGGGCACGCCGAGCGCGCCCTCGAAGGCGGCCTCAGCTGGGCCGACGAGAGCCGCGGCTTCGAGGTCCCGGTCCTGACGGCCCTCACCTTCCTGTACGCCGACCGCCCCGGCCGCGCCGAGGAGCTGTTCGCCGCAGGCACCGCCGAGTTCGAGCGCCAGGGCTGGCGCGGGGCCCACCTCTCCTTCGCGTACACACTGCTCGGCTACATCCGCTACCGCCGCGGCCGCCTCGTCGAGGCCGAGGACTTCGTCCGTGCCGGACTGCGCCTCGCGGAGCGCGTCGGACCGCGCACCCCCGCCCAGTGGTACGCGGTCGGCGTCACCATCGAGGTCCTGCTGGCCCGCGGCCGGGTCGAGGAGGCCGACCGCATCGCCCGCGAGCACGACTTCGGCGAGCCCTTCCCGGCCGCCGTCACCTTCCCCGACTCCCAGACCGTCCACGCCGAGCTGCTGCTGGCCAGGGGCCGCACCGACGAGGCCGCCGCCGAGCTGGCCGCCGTCGGCCGCCGCCTCGACCCGCGCGGTATGCGCAACCCCGCCTGGTGCCCCTGGCAGCTCCACCTCGCCGCCGCCGAGGCCGTCACGACCCCCGGCAGGGCCCGGCGGACCGCCCAGGAGGCCGTCGCCCGCGCCCGGCAGTACGGGGCACCCTCCGCGATCGGCTCGGCGCTCCGGGTGCTCGCCGAGGTCTCCGCGCCCGCCGAGCGCGTGAAGATCCTGGAGGAGTCCGTCGACTGGCTCGACCAGTCACCCGCCGCCTACGAGCTCGCCCGCTCCCTCGTCGCCCTCGGCACCGCCCTGCGCCGCACGGAACGGGCCGGGGAGGCCGCCGAGCACCTCTACCGGGGCCTGGAGGCCGCCCAGGACTGCGGCGCCGACGGCCTGGTCGACGAGGCACGGACCGAGCTGGCGGCGGCCGGACTGCGCCCCCGGCCCCTCCACCCGGCCGGCACGGACACGCTCACCGCCCGTGAGCGCCAGGCCGCCGAGCTCACCGTCCGCGACCGGGACGTGGCCCTCCACCTCGGCGTCGACGCCGCCGCCGTGAGCCGGCTCCTCTCGGCCGTCTACCGGAAGCTGGGCACCGACCGCACCGGCCTCGGCCAGGCCCTGCGGAACACGGCCCGCCCCGGCGGGCAGCCCTGACCCGAGCGGGGCGCGCGGGGTGCGGCATCGCGCGCCGGGGCACGTACCATGGCCGTATGTCCTTCCTCCGCCGCCGCAGCGCCGCCACTCCCGCGGGCCCGGACTTCGACGTCCTGGCCATGGACCCGGGCGACTGGCCCGGCAATCTCGGCGCCGGTCTGCTGCCCGCCCCCGACGGCTCCTGCCAGGGCGTGTTCCTCCGGTACGACCTGTTCGGCGGCCGCGGCCCCGCGATGATCATCGGCAACCTCCCCGAGGGCTCCCCGGCGCGCGAGCTCGCCGACGGGCAGATCCCCTTCGAGGTCGCCCAGCTCCTCGCGGCCCTGGAGAACGACGAGCCGGTCGAGGTGCTCGACACCGAGGACGTCCCCGTGATGCAGGGCGACAACCTCCTCATCGTCCGCCGCCTCAAGCTCTCCGAGAGCCGCATCTCCTGCGTCCAGTTCGACCGCAGCGACAACGTCCTCGTGACGATCGCCAGTTGGGACCGGCCGATCACCGACGACCTGTACGCGCTGCTCAAGCCCCTGCCCGCCGAGCTGTTCCAGCAGGGCTGACGGGGAGCGGGGGCCGATGAGCGCGCGCGTCGACGCCTGGATCTGGGCGGTCCGTCTCACGAAGACCCGCTCGCAGTCCGCCGCGGCCTGCAGGGCCGGGCATGTGAAGGTCAACGGCGAACGGGCCAAGCCCGCCCAGCCGGTGAAGCCCGGCGACGAGGTCAGGATCTTCCACGGCGGCCGTGAGCGGATCGTCGAGATCAAGGAACTCCACACCAAGCGGGTCGGCCCGCCCGTCGCCGTCGAGGCGTACGTGGACAACAGCCCGCCCCCGCCGCCCCGCGAGCACGTCGCCGTCGCGGCCGTACGCGACCGGGGCGCGGGCCGCCCCACCAAGCGCGAGCGCCGCGAGATCGACGACCTGCGCGGCCGCCGCACCTGATCCGAAGACCCGAAGGCCTCCGGGAATCCCCCGGAGGCCTTCGGTGTGTGTCAGCGGGGTCCGGCTCCGAGGAGCTCGGAGATCCGCGCGGCCGAGGTGCCGAGACCCGCGGGTCCGCGCCGCAGCAGCGCGCCGCCACTGCCCGCGCGGACGTCCTCGGGGCCGTAACGCCGCACCTTCCGGTGCCAGTTGAGGACGCCCGCGAGCCAGTCCTCCAACTCCCGCAGATACGCGTCGAACGCCGCCCGCCCGGCCGCGTCGAGACCGAAGTCCTCGTGGAGCAGGGGGACTTCACGATGCTTCAGGTGCTCGTACTGGCGCAGCCGGCCCCGCATCAGATCGTCGACCATCGCCACCGCCGTCGGGTAGTCGCAGTCGAAGAACTTCTGGAGCACCAGAACGCCGTTGTGCACCTCGCCCTCGACCTCGATCTCCTTCTGGTACGAGAAGAGGTCGTTCACGAGCGCGCCGTAGTCCATCACCGCGTTCTCCAGGCTGCGCACGGTGCCCGACCGGAAGATCTCCGGGGGCAGCGTCCCGTCCCGCCGAAGCCTGGCCAGCAGCGTGGTGAGCTCGGACCCGAAGGTGCTGCGCCGCATCTCGATGTAGTCGACCGGGTCGGGCACCCGGTGCTGCACCACGTTGTGCATCTCCCACATCCAGCTGTCGAGCATCGCGTCGATCGACGCCCGCAACTGCGCCCGCGCCCCGGCGGCCATCGGAGCGGCGGTCCGCTCCCAGATGTCCGCGAGCGAGCGCTCCAAAGGATTCAGCGCGACCGCGGCACCTGTCGCGGGCTCGTCGAGCGGCATGCACGCCTTGAGCCGGTCGGTCTGCTCCTTCGCGCCCGCGAGGGAGCCCGCCCGCCCGAAGACGGACGGGTAGTAGTCGTCCGCGTACGTGCCCCAGGTCAGCCAGTCGGAGCTGAGGCACAGCTCCTCCAGGGACGCGTCCGGATCGAGCCCCGCCGAGCACAGCGCGAAGTCGAAGCCCTCCGCCAGCGGCCGGTCCCAGAGGTCGTCGAGGAGACCCATCCGCTCCGCCCAGTCGACGCTGTGCCGCCCTGCCTCCTCGTGGTGGGGACTGAGGGTCAGCGGGTACGGCAGGTCGAACTCCGGCACCAGCGACGGCCCCACGTGCTCGTGCGGCGTGTGGGTGAACGCCCGGTTCCGGGCGGCGGCCGGGCGCCCGAACAGGGTCCGGATGTCGAGCGCGGAGGTGCCGAGAACCCCGTCGAGCCGCGAAGGCCCCGCGACCATGCCCTCGTTCATGTACCGACTGGAGCGCATGTGCCACTCGTGACCGCCGGACTGCCAGTCCTGGAGCCCCTTCGCGTACGCCGCCACGGCCGCGCACTCGGCGGCGCTCATCCCCTTCTCGGCGGCGAGCAGCGGTACTTCGGTCAGGGCCGTGTTCTCGAACTGCTGGACCCGCGAGGTCAGGAGGTCGTTGACGGCCTCCGCCGCCTCCTGGGTCGTACAGCCGAGGAACTTCTCCAGGACCAGGACGCCGTTGCTGTTCTCGCCCTCGTCCTCCACCTCGCGCTGGTAGGAGAAGAGGTCGTTGCGCAGGTGCACGGCGTCCGAGAAGGAGTCCCTGAGCACGCGCAGCGGCCGGGAGTACGCCACCTGGGCGGGGACCTCGGCTCCCGCCGCGTACTCGACGAGACCGGCCGACCAGGGCGCGCCGCCCACCTTGCGGCGCATCTCGATGTACTCGACGGGGTTGGCGATCCGGCCGTCGTCGATGTTGTCGAGCTCCCAGAGCGACTCGTAGAGGAGGTGCTCCGTCGCCTCCGCGAACCGCACCCGCCAGCCCTCGGACATCGAGGGGACCGTCCGCCGCCAGAGGTCGGCGAGGCCGGCCTCCACGGGGTTGGTCGGCTCGGGCATGCCCGCCGCCGGGTCCGCCGGCATGAAGAGCGGCAGCCGGTCCAGATAGGCCTTGCCGCCCGCCCGGTCCAGGGTGCGCTTGAAGACCTCCAGGAAGTGGTCGTCGAAGAAGAAGACCCACGTGTACCAGTCCGTGACGAGGTCCAGGGCCTCCGCGTCGCAGTCGGGGTGGGTGTACGAGCAGAGCAGCGCGTAGTCGTGGGACTGGAGGTCGTGCTCCTCCCAGACGCCCGAGCCCTCCAGCATCCCCATCTCCCTCGCCCAGTCACGCGTGTGCGTGCGGGCGGTCTCCACATGGGGATTGAGCCGCGCCGGATACGGAACATAGAAGTCCGGCATAACGAAGGGCTGAGGCATTTCCTGAAGGGCCTTTCGGTGAGCACGTGCGATGACCGGCCCAGCCTTACCCGTCGCCCGGATGGCACACGCGATCTCCCGAATAGTCGTATGAACGCGGGCGGGGTGGTGCCGGAACGCTTCTCCGGCACCACCCCGCGCCTTTCGGCCACGCCTCCGTCAGCCCTGGGAAACCCGCACGTCAGAGGCCTTCACAAAGGCCACCCGATGGCCGAACTGGATCTCGTAGTACTCCTCCTGCCCCCGGACGACCGTATGCCCGCTGCTGTCGAACACCGGCGCGAAGTAGTACTCGCCCGGCGTGCGGTCACCCACCACGTACCGCTGACCCGCGAGCAGCTTGTACGGGAGCGGGGACACCGCCTGCACCGGAACCCCCGCCGGGTACGCCGAGGCCTCCGGATACGCCCGCCCGTAGACCGGCACCTCCGCGAGCCCCTCCCGGGGAGTGAGGACGAGCCCGCGCGCATTCACCGCCGCCGGCTCCTTCCGCGGGTTGTGGAACCACGCCTTCTGCCCGAGGTACCAGATCGCCGTCCACTCGCCCCGGCGCTCCGCCACCGCGAAGCTCTGCCCCGTCGAGGCACGCGCCCCGGTGTCGTTGACCCCGGTCGTCGAGTCCTGCCCGCCCGGCCGCAGCCCGATGTCCTTCACCAGGGGCGCGTCGGCGCTCGGCGCGGTGTGCAGGCGCACCGCCCCGCTCCCGTGCGGCGCACACACCTCGCCCGCCTTCACGCAGCCCGTGTAGACCGGCCGGTGAGCGCTGTAGTCGGGCCGGATCGTCACCACTCCGGCATGCGGACCGGCGCTCGGCGTGATCGGCCGGCCCAGCAGCTCGAAGTAGTGCGCCCAGTCCCAGTACGGGCCCGGGTCCGTGTGCATGCCCCGGATCGTCGAGGTCACCGTCCCCGGCACGGTGTCGTGCCCGAGGATGTGCTGCCGGTCCAGCGGGATGTCGTACCGCTGCGCGAGGTACCGCACGAGCCGCGCCGACGTCCGGTACATCGCCTCCGTGTACCAGGAGTCCGGCGAGGTGAGGAAACCCTCGTGCTCCAGACCCACCGACTTGGCGTTCACGAACCAGTTGCCCGCGTGCCAGCCGACGTCCTTGAGCGGCAGGTGCTGCGCGATGTGCCCGTCCGAGGAGCGCAGCGAGTACTGCCACGACACGTACGTCGGGTCCTGCACGAGCTTCAGGGTGACGTCCCAGGTCGCCTCGGTGTCATGGATGACGATGTAGTCGACCGACTGGGACGAGGGCCGGTCCGCCTTGTCGTGGTTGCCGTAGTCGCCCTCGCCGAACTCCTCGTACGGCGCGGGGATCCACTCGCACGCCACCGAGCGCGGGCACTCCACCGGACCGGCGGCGGGCCGGCGCAGCCCGAGCGCGCCGACCTGCTCCGTGGCGGGCGCCACCGTCGGGGCGGCCGTGAGCGTCACCCGCTGGCCGCTGTCCGTCGTGCGGGTCTCGCCGGTCCTGATCACGTCGAACACGTCGTTCGCGTACGTCGCGGCCGTCGCCCAGTCGTCGGCACCCGAGTAGCGCGCCACCGCCCCGTACCACTCGGCGGGATCGGCGCTCGCCGGCAGCCCGGACTCGCGCTGCGCCGCCGCGAGCAGCGCCGCCCCGCCCTCGATGTTCGCGGCGGTGGAGTCCCGCAGTTCCCCGGCCGGGATCCCGGAGAGCGCGGACGCCCGCTCCAGGGTCCGCAGCCGGCCCGGCAGCGCCTCGGGCGCGGGCCCGGCCGCGGGGGCGGGGGTGCCGGCCGTCGAACGGACCGGGCGCGAGGAGTCGCCGCGCGCGTCCTCCTCGCCGTCGGAATGATGCGGGGTGACGGACCCGGCGAGCGCCGTCACCGCGTCCGTCAGGTGCATCGGCCCGTAGCCGCCGGTCACGCTCGGCGCACCGCCGTGGGTGTCCCAGCGCGACTGGAGGTACGACACCGCGAGCAGGACGCTCTCGGGCACGCCGTGGCGTGCGGCCGCCCGCGCGAACTGTCCTTGGAGCGTGCCCGCCTCGGGCACGTCGGCGACGGCGGACGGAGCCGCGGACAGCAGCGGCAGCAGCAGGGCGGCGGACGCGACCGCGCCGGCCACCCTCGGCATACGGCGGGGGGATGACGGCGGGGCCGGGACACGTCTCCAGGACGCGGAACGGAGCAAGGCAGCCTCCAGGGGCGGGGGTGACACGGGGGCGTGCGGGACCGAACCCGTACAGGGGTATCGGGTCCCGGACGATCCGTCAATCACGCCTGCTCGCGCGGAAGTTCCCACGTCAGGACAGGAATGGAGGCCGTTCGGCGGAGTTTCGGGAAGACGGGTCCCGGGCCTGGGACGCGTCAGTGGAGTGGACCAATGGGGCCGCCTCCCGCGAGGTCCGCGGCGTGGACAAGACGGAGCGCCGTGTCCCGGTGTGTCGGCACCGGGCGCACGGCGCGCCACCCCCGTGTCGTCGGTCGGATCCGCCCCCTTCAGCGCGTTCCGACCGCCGCGCGCACGGCCCGCCGTGCCATGGCGCAGTCGTCGTGCAGCCGCCTCAGGAGCAGCCGCTGTTCCTCGCCGGCGGAGAGCGCACCGGAGGGCACCGGGACGGTACCGGCCGGGGGCGCCTCCTTGATGGTGCGCTGCACCGCCGTCTCGTACGTACGGATCTCCCGCGTCAGCACGATCATCAGGTTCACCAGGAAGGCGTCCCGGGAGGCCGGGCCCGCCTGCTGGGCGAGCTGACTGATCTGGCGCCGGGCCAGCGGTGCGTCACCGAGCACCGCCCACAGGGTCGCCAGGTCGTAGCCGGGCAGGTACCACCCGGCGTGCTCCCAGTCGACGAGGACGGGACCGGCGGGGGAGAGCAGGACGTTGGAGAGCAGGGCGTCACCGTGACAGAACTGCCCCATGCCCTGCCGCCCGCCCGCGTGCGCCAGGCCGTGCAGCAGCTTCTGCAGGTCGTCCCGGTCCCGGTCGGTGAAGAGACCGAGCTCGTGGTAGCGCGCGATCCGCGTCCCGTAGTCCAGCGGCGCGTCGAAGGTACCCGCCGGCGGGCGCCAGGAGTTGAGCCGGGCCACCGCGCCGAGCACCGCCCGGACGTCGGCCCGCGGCGGGGCCTCGACGGGGTGGCGCGAGAGCGCCGCCGCCCGTCCGGGCATCCGCTCGATCACCAGCGTGCAGTTCTCCGGGTCCGCGGCGATCAGCCGGGGCGCCCGCACCGGCGGACGGTGCCGGACGAAGGAGCGGTAGGAAGCTATCTCGTGCTGGAACCGCTCGACCCACGCGGGGGAGTGGTCCAGTAAACACTTCGCGACTGCGGTGGTCCGCCCGGTCGTCCCGACGATCAGGACGGAGCGGCCGCTGCGCCTCAGCACCTGGACCGGGTTGAACTCCGGGCAGATGCGGTGGACCGAGGCGATCGCCATCTTCAGCTGCGCCCCCTGGGGGCCGGACAGGTCGAGTCTCCCGCTCACCGGCTGGGTGCCGGTGCCGCCCGTCCAGCGCCGGGGCCGTACGGCCTGGGGCGCGGGGGCGAGGTACGGCCCGGCACCGGCCGGGACGACGCGGTGCTGCGGCCGGGGCGGGGCGGACACGGAGGACGATGCTGTGTACATGGAGGTGACAGATCCCTTCGTGGTCCGACGAGTTGCGTGCGTCGCCCCGCCCGCCCCCGGGTCCGCACCCTGGGGAATGAGGGCCGGTCGGCGGGGCGGGGTGGCGCGTTCCTACCTGACACCCGGGCGCGGGTGGCGGAACATCGGGCGCACCCTGGCGAACCCTGGCGAATAGTCGCCAGCCCTATGACAGGGGGCTACTGTCAACTCAGCCGAGAACCTGGGGGCTTAGACGTGACCGGACAAACCAACACCCGCCTGGCAGACCTGTTCGGCCTGGCCGGCTGGTCCAAGGGCGAACTCGCGAGACTCGTCAACCGGCAGGCGGCGGCCATGGGCCACCCCCAGCTGGCGACCGACACCTCGCGGGTGCGGCGGTGGATCGACCGGGGCGAGACCCCGCGCGATCCCGTACCCCGGGTGCTGGCAGCACTGTTCACCGAGCGACTCGGCCGTGTCGTGACCATCGAGGACCTCGGGTTCGTACGACACGGGCGCGCCGGAAAGCGGCAGGACGTCAGGAAAGACGACAACCCTGACGGGCTGCCCTGGGCTCCCGATCGTACGGCTGCGGTCCTCACCGAATTCACGGGAATGGACCTCATGCTCAACCGACGCGGCCTGGTGGGCGCGGGTGCCGCGCTCGCCGCCGGCTCCGCACTCAGCAGCAGCATGTACGACTGGCTGCAGACCGACCCCGCACGCAAGGCCACCGCCCAGCGCGCCACCGATCCCCTCCATGCCGACCCCGCCGGGTTCGACCGCTACGAGGCCGCCCCCATCGGGTCGGAGGAGATCGAGGCTCTGGAGCGGTCGGTGGAGGTGTTCCGCGCGTGGGACGCCTCGCGGGGCGGCGGCCTCCAGCGCAAGGCCGTCGTGGGCCAGCTCAACGAGGTGGGCGGCATGCTCGCCTATCGCCACGCCGACCACCTCCAGCGGCGCCTCTGGGGTGTCGCGGCCAACCTGGCAGTCCTCGCGGGCTGGATGTCCCACGACGTGGGTCTCGAACCCACCGCGCAGAAGTACTTCGTCATCGCCGCCCACGCGGCCCGCGAGGGCGGCGACCGTCCCCGGGCCGGCGAGGCACTGTCCAGGGCCGCCCGCCAGATGGTGCACCTGGGCCGGCCCGACGACGCCCTCGACCTGATGAAGCTGGCCAAGACCGGCGCGGGCGAGCAGATGCTGCCGCGGACGCAGGCCATGCTCCACACCATCGAGGCCTGGGCACAGGCATCGATGGGGCGCGGGCAGGCCATGAAGCGGACGCTGGGCGAGGCGGAGGAGCTCTTCATCTCGGACCGGGCGGACGTGGAACCGCCGAGCTGGATGCAGAACTTCGACGAGGCGGACATGCACGGCATGCAGGCACTCGCCTACCGGACCCTCGCCGACCACGACGCCACCGCGGCGGTCCCGGCGCAGCGTCACGCGCGGCTCGCGCTGGAGCTGCGCAAGGACGGCCACAACCGGTCGAAGCTCTTCGACTTCATCTCGATGGCGTCGGCCTGCTTCATCGCGGACGACCCCGAGCAGGCCGACCGGTATGCCCGCCTCGCCCTCGTCTCCATGGGGGAGACCTCGTCCCACCGGACGTGGCACCGGCTGCGGGAGATGTACCGGCTCACCGGGCAGTACGCGGGCTACTCGAGGATCGAGGACCTGCGCGAGGAGATCGAGCTGGCTCTGCCCAAGTCGCCGGTCAACCGGCCGAGAACGGGCCAGGCCTGAGCCCCACGCGGGGGCTCGGGGCCGCTCGCGGGGCAGGGACGGAGGCGGGTCGCAGTCGGCCGGACGCGCCGACGACCCGAAACCCGTGTGTGGGTTCCGGGGCGTTGATCGGCGCCCTCCCGGGCCCGGTGCCTCCGGTCAGCGTCCGACCTGGACCACCATCACGCATGCGTCGTCCTCGCGCGGCTCCTCACCGAACTCCTCGACGACCGCGCGCACGCACTCCTGCGCGTCCCGTGCCTCGGTGAGCCGGGGGCCGAGGGCGAGCAGCCGACGCGTGCCCGTGTCGTCCTGCGCGCCGCTGCCACGGGTCAGTCCGTCGGTGTGCAGCACGAGCAGGTCGCCGGGGAGCAACCGGGTCTCGGTCTCGCCGTACCTGCCGCCGGCCGTGGCCCCGAGCAGGACACCCTCGGGCCGCCGGAGGGCGTGCCCCGTCCCGTCGCGGAAGAGCAGCGGGGCGGGGTGGCCGGCCTGTGCCCAGGTCAGGGTCTGGGCGACCGGGTCGTAGCGGCAGCACATCGCGCTCCCGAGCGCGGGCTGCACGGAGGTCTCCAGGAGCTGGTTGAGGTGCCCCATCAGGTCCCCGGGGCGAATTCCGGCCACGGCCATGCCGCGCAGCGCGCCGAGGAGCATGGCCATGGAGGAGGTCGCGGCGACCCCGTGGCCCGTCAGGTCGCCGACGGTGAGCAGCGCGTCCCCGCCGGGCAGGGCCAGCGCGTCGTACCAGTCGCCGCCGATGAGGCCGGTGCTGGCGGCCGGCAGGTAGTGGGCCGCGACGTCGAGCGGGGCGGGGCCGTCGTGGGCGAAGCGGAGCGAGCCGCGCCACGGCGGGAGCACCGCTTCCTGGAGTTCGACGGCGACGCGTCGTTCGGCGCGCTCGATCTGGCGGCTGCGCTCCAGGCTGTCCCGGCTCTCGCGGACCGCCCGCTGGCTGCGGCGCAGCTCGCTGACGTCTCGTAGAACGGCCCACATGGAAGCGGTGCAACCGTCGGAGTCGAGGACGGGCTCACCCGTCATGTGGACGGTCCGCACGCGGCCGTCCGTCCGGACGATCCGGAACTCGCCGTCGATCGGCTTCCCGTCGATGAGGCAGTCGGTCACCAGGCCCTGGAGCACGGGCTGGTCCTCGGCGAAGACCATGGAGGGCAGCTCGTCCAGCGACATCGGGCCGCTCTCGGTGGGACGGCCGAAGATCTGGAAGAGCTCCTCCGACCAACTGACCTCGTCCGTGAGGAGGTTCCACTCGGCGCTGCCGACGCGGGAGAGCAGCGAGCCGGTGCGGGCCGGGGCGGCCTCGCCGTAGGCCGTGCCGGGGTCGGGCTCCGAGGCGAGGTCGAGGACGGGTTCGACCTCGGCCTCGGAGTCTGCCGTGGCCTCGGTCCCGGGTGCGACCCCCTCCGGCACGCCGACCCGGAGCTGCCCCAAGTGGGCTCCCAGATCGTCGAGTTGGTGCACGGCGAGGTCGCACAGGGCGCGCTGCCAGCGCTGCTGGGGGTCGTCGTCGTTCGCCACGGCGTCCCGGCGGACGGCGTCCACCTCGCCGCGCAGGCGGCGGGTCTGCGAGATCAGCGCGTCCACCGCGCCCGGCTCCGGCGGCTGGGCGGGACGGTCCGCGAACAGATGGGACGGCGGCATGTCGTACTCCGATACAGGCGCGGCGCGGCCAGGTGGGAAAAGGAGGCCTGCGGACGACTGTTGCACAGCCCGGGACAGCTCGTAAGGGATTTGGCAACACTCGATCCGGTGGTGCTTCTGGCATATGCCAACGGCCCGACGATTATCGGACAGGCCGCGACGCGTTACGGTGCGAGGGTGGTGATCGACGACGGAAACGGCACGGTGGGCACACGCGCGGCGGGCACGCGGGTGCGAGAAACGGGCACGCGTGCGAGCGGAGGAGTCGACGCTCGGCCTCGCGCGTATCCGGGTGCGGACATACGTCCGGGTGGGGGTGCGGGCGCGGGCGATGCCACGGCGAGTGCGGCCTCGGTGGGTACGGCGGTGCTGCTCGCGGCGGCGCCGGCCGGGCGGGGCCGCGCCATGGACGCCGCATCCGTGCTGCCGGTCCTCGCCGCCGTACCGCCCGGCGTCCTCACCGGCACCGCCGTCGCGACCGTCGTCGAACTCGCCGATCCGCTGGACCCGCAGACGGTCCTCACCCGCCTGCGCGCGGTCGCGGCGAGCCCCAGCCCACTCGTCGTCTTCCTCGCGGGCCAACTGCATCTGGACAAGCGACAGTTCCTGCCCCATCTCGCCCTCGCCCGCACCACCACGGCGACCCTGCGCTACACGGCACTGCCCTGGCACTGGCTCGCGGGCGAACTCGGCCGACGCCCCGCAGGCACCACGACCGTCGTCGCCGACCTCGCGGCGGACCCCGACGTCTGGCAGCGCCTCACCGCCGCACCGGACCTGCTGCAATTGGGCCCCGGCCCGCACCTGTACGGGCGCGTGACCCCCGCCCCGCGCCGGGGCGAGCCCGCGACCCCCGACTACCTCCGGGCCTGGGCCGAGCTCTGGCGTGCGGGAGCCCGGCCGCCGCTCCCCGCGATGCACGCCGAGGCCTCCGTGCGGGCGTCGGCGGCCCGCACGACCGCGTCGGAGCAGTTCCTCCTGGCACCCGCTCCGGCCGTCGCCCCCGCGCCCGTCGTCCCCGCTCCGGCCGCTGCCGCCGCCCAGGACCCGCATCCCGCGATCCTCGCCGCGGCCATGGCGGGACGCCACGGGGAAGCCGCCGCGGTGGCGGCCGCCTGGGAGAGCGAGGCACTGCGCCGGCACGGGCCCCGGTCCGCCGAGGCCGTGCACTGGACGGAGGTACGGGCCGACCTCGCCCGCCTCGCCGGCGAACCGGCCCGCAGCTGCGAACTGTGGCTGGCCGCCGCCGAGTCCAGGCTCGCCCTGCGGCAGCCGGCCGACGCCCCCGACGTCGAGGCGGCCGTCGACCGGGCCCACCACCAGTGGGAGCGGATCGACGACCGCACCAGGGCCGGCGCCATAGGTCCCGCGCTCGTCGCGCTGCGCGAGCGGGTCCCGGGCCGCCGGCCGGGAGCCCTCGACGCACTGCGCCGCCGCATGGGCTGAACCGCCCGTCGAGCAGGCCCCGTCCCGCCCGCCGTCGACAGCGCCATCACCCGAAAGGCCACCGCGTGACCCCGCCCGACCCGGCACTGCGTTCGCTCGCCACCGCCCAGCGTTCGCTCGCCGACCCGTCCGTCCGCCACCCTCTCTGGCCGCCGCTCACCGCGGGCTGCCCCGTCACTTCCACCGACGAGGTCGCCTACCCTCTCGACATCGACTACGCCTACGACGAGGTCCCGGCCGACCTGTTCACGCGCCCGGCCGCCCACGGGCTCGACCGGTGGGCCCCGCTGCTCCCACCGCTCGCCGCGCCGGGGCTCGGCGAGGGCAACACCCCGATGGTCGAACTCCCCGACGGTGTCTGGGGCAAGGATGAGTCCCGGAATCCCACGTGGAGCCACAAGGACCGACTCAACAGGGTGGCCGTGAGCGCCGCCGTCGCCTCGGGCGCGCGCGGCGTCGTCGTGTCCTCCTCCGGCAACCACGGCGCGGCGGCCGCCGCCTACGCGGCCCGCGCCGGACTGGCCTGCGCCGTCTTCGCCTCCCCGCATGCCCCGCCCGCCGTGGCCTCCCACCTCCGGGCCTACGGCGCGACGGTCCTGACCGCCCCGTACGAGTCGGTCCGCCCCCTGATGCGCCGGATCGTCGACGAGCTCGGCTTCCAGGCCGTCAGCAGCGTCACGGACACCGCCCACACCGGGCACCCCTTCGGGCCCGAGGGGTATAAGACCCTCGCGTACGAGATCGCCCTGGACCTAGGGAGGGCTCCGGCGGTGGTCCATCTCCCCACGGGGTACGGGGAGTTGCTGTTCGGTGTGGCCAAGGGCTTCCAGGAGCTCGCCCGGTTGGGCGTGACCGGCTCGGTCCCCCGGATGTACGCGACCGAGCCCGCCGCGGCCGGTGCGCTCACCGAGGCCCTCCGCACGGGGCGGCCCACCGCCCGCGTCCCCGTCGGGCCCACTCTCGCGTACGCCATCGACTGTGACGTCAACAGCTATCGCGGCGTCGTCGCCGTCCGGACGACAGACGGAGCGGCGCGCACGGTGACGGACGATCAGATGATGTCGGCCCGGGCGGAGTTGGCCGCGCAGGGGTTGTGGTGTGAGACCTCTTCGGCGGCCGGCCTCGCCGGTCTCCGGGTCCACGGGCCGCGCGAGACCGACGGTCCGGTGGTGTGCGTGGTCACGTCCAGCGGCTACAAGGACGTGGCCACGGCGGGGGAGAGGTACGAGCCGACGGCCCCGGACTGGCCGTCGGTCAAGTCCGCCCTGACGGCCGCCGGGGCGGACTGACCGACCGTCGGCCTACGAGGCCTCGGCGCGCGCCGCGGGCGGCACGAACCGGATGTTGAACTCGAAGGAGCCCGTCGACAGGGCGATCCCGATGAAGAGCAGGGCGAAGTGCTCCTGGCCCCGCGCGGTGACGATGCCGCCCAGGTCGAGCAGCGACTCGGCGGGCCAGCCCAGGTCGGCCAGGAGCCCGGCCACGACCTGCTTGGCCTCCGCGTCGTCACCAGAGAGGAAGAGGGTGCTGGGGCCCTCCAGGGACTCCGGTGCGACCATCACCGCGCGGTCGATCGTGCAGAGCGACTTCACCACGCGCGTGTCCGGGAGCGCCCGTTGGATCTCCTCGCCGAGGCTGACGACCTGGTGCGAGAGCGACTCGTCCTCCAGGAAGCCGACCGCGACGTCGAGGAGGATCTTCCCGGCGAGCACCGGCGCTCCGATCGACGTGAGCAGCGCCACGGAGGCGGTGCCCGGAGTCGCGTTCACCAGGACCTCCGCGTGCACGGCGGTCCCGGCGGGGTCGTCGACCCGTAACCCCGCCTGGAGGAGCCCCTTCAGCCCCGTCAGGAGCTCTTCGTCGCCGGGCCGCCGTGACCCGAGGACGACATCGTGTCCCGCTCGCAGCCACGCCGCGGCGAGGGCCTGTCCCACATTGCCTGTTCCGAGAATTCCGATTCGCATGACGATCATCCTGGCGCCGGAGGGCCGGTACGCGCCTCGGCCGCAGGACGGCACCCGTGTCGGCCGCTGGGCCTAGGCCGGCCCTGGGCCGAAGCCGTTGGAACGGCCTCCGGCCGGCGTTGCTGGTGTCGAACATCAACCCGTCCCGTCCGGCACCTTCCGCCTGGAGATGGACAAACGGCTCGATTCGGCGCTCGCCCGTGGAAGCGCGCACTGCGGGCTCACCTCCGGACTTCGCGGACCCAGGCCGTGAGGCCGTCAGGAAGCCCGCCCTCTCGTCGGGCGACAGCCCGTCCAGCGCGCGCAGCAGCGGCTCGGTCCGCCGAAGGACGAAGGCTTCGAGCGGCAGGCGGTGTTCCTCTGCCAGGGACACCAGGACACGGCGGCGGTTCGTCGGGTCCTCGGTCCGATCCACGATGCCGGCCCGGCTCAGGGCTCCGATCAGTTCGCTGGCGGTGGGCAGTGACACCGGAAGCCGTCGGGCGATCTCGCTGACTGCCAGCGGCTGTCCGGCCAGCAACTGGGGCAGTACGGCGCCGTGGCGCGGCGTCAGGCTGGCTGCCGGCCACCCCGATCTGATCGACCGCCTCGTCCTGGGCGATAGCCTGCACCCTCGGCCCGGTCGGCAGGCGTGCCCAGCGCCGCTCATCGAGCGCGCGCGGCAACGCAAGCGGCCGAGCCCTGCACCGGCCGAGATGCTCACCGGAACCACAATCGGCCGGACGGCGCTGAGGGGCCCGCTCTGGCTCATGGACGGCAGCCGCGAACACTTCGACGCCGCCACCTTGCCGGGCGCCGAGGACGGCTTCGACCTGCGCGGCCGATCGCACGAGATCGAGGCGCCCACGCTGCTCCTTCAGGGCGAGAAGGACATCGTCTACCCACTCGGCCTGGCCCGGCAGACCGTCAAGGGCATTCCGGACGCCCGGCTCATCGTCCACCAGGACCGCAGCCATAGCGGAACCTTCGCGGACAAACGGTTCGCCACCGACGCCCTGGCCTTCCTGCAGAACGATCAGCCCTAGGTTCCAGCCACCGAAGCCCCGGCTTCCCGGCCAGGACCAAACGGCCTCTACGGTCGCGGGCCGAGGTGGTCGTGCCATGCCCTGCGGCCGGCGGGGGTCACGGTCAGGGCGCGGGTCGTGCCGATGCGTACGAGCCAGCCGGCGGTAAGAGCGTGGTCGCAGAGGGCGGCACCCACGGCGCCGGCCAGGTGCGGGCGGCGTTCGGTCCAGTCCAGGCAGGCACGTACCAGGGGTCGGCGCGACCCTCCGGGCACCGCGATGCCGAGCTCGGTCAGCCAGGCCGCGCCCTCGTGCGTCAGCCTCGGGTCCGAACCCCACCTCAGCAGGCCGCGCTCCACCATCGCGTCGGTGACCGTCAGGGAGACGGCCCCGGCCAGATGGTCGTAACAGAGTCGCGCACGGGCCAGTGCCTGCCGGCGGCCCGAGGCCGACAGGGAGCGCGGCTGGACGGGCTGTCGGGGGGCCAGCGCGGCGAGGCTCTCGATCAGCTCCAGCACCCGGTGGTCCGCCACCCGTAGGTAGCGGTGGCGTCCGTGCCGCTCTTCGGCGAGGAGCCCGCCGTCGACGAGCAGGTGGAGATGCGAGGTCGCGGTGGAGCGAGCGACCCCGGCGTGACGTGCGAGCTCGCTCGCCGTCCACGCCCGGCCGTCGAGCAGCGCCAGACAGAAGGCGGCCCGGGTCCGGTCGGCCAGCAGTCCGGCGACGGCCGCGAGGTCCACGCCCACGTCCTGATCCGCACGTTCCTCGTCCATGCCCCTGATTGTCGCCGACATCCGTTCGACGCCCGTCGAAGTGTCCGGGGCCTAGCGTCGGGAGGCCCGCGGGGCGCCACCCCCGCGCCCCGCACCGGGGACACCGATGCCCCGCCCGCGTATGGGAGGAACCATGCCCGCACCCGACCCGACCCCCGAAGCGGCACCGCGTACCGCGCACCGGCCGGGAGTGGTGGTCACCGATGCCGTGACACCCGCGGACATTGCGGTGATCTCCCGTGGCCTCGACGGGTTCAACGCCGAGACGTCGGGCGCCGACGACAGCGCACAGCTCGCCGTCCTGGTGCGTGAGCCGGTGAACGGCCGGGTGATCGGCGGACTGACCGGGCACACCTCGCGCGGGATGCTCTTCGTCGACCTCTTCTTCCTGCCTCCCGAGCTGCGCGGGGGCGGGCTGGGCAGCGAGGTCCTCCGGCAGGCGGAGGACGAGGCGCGTGCCCGGGGCTGCCGCACGGCCGTGCTCTACACGCTCTCCTTCCAGGCCCCGGGCTTCTACCAGAAGCAGGGGTGGACGTCCATGGGCGAGGTCCCCTGTGACCCGCCGGGCACCAGCCGTGTCTTCCTGAGCAAAGAGCTCGTGGGCACCTGCGGACGGTCAGGCGAACGCGGGGTCGGTGAGGTCGAGGCGCAGTTCGTTCCACCAGTCGTTGCTGAAGACGGCCGTCGTGTCCTCGTAGCGCACGCCCATGAACGGGTTCGAGTGGAACATGAAGGCCGCCCAGCGCAGCGAGCCGTCGGCGTCGAGGCGGGCGAGGTGGCCGATGTTGCCCATGCCGCCGCCACCGCCGCACAGTGACCCCGATCCGTCCGGCAGCGGGCTCTCGAAGAAGCGATCCACCTCGACGGTGCCGTCCTCCTCGACGGCCAGGGCCACAGGGAGCGGTTCGCCGAGCCGGAAGGGGATCGGCTGCCCCGCGTCCGGGCGGTACGCCCCGGGGCCCTCCACGTCAAGATCCAGCGCTGTGTCGTCCGGGCGGTACAGCCCGTCTCGGTACGGCATCTCCCCGGCCGCCCACAGACGTAGGACGATCCCTGACCTCGCCATGCCCTGCCCCCGTCTCCGGTCCGCTGGACCGGAACGTACCGGACCGGCGGTGCCGTTTACGAGGGCCGCCTGAGAGGATCGGAACCATGCCCGCCTCTCCGACCCCGGCTCTGACGCCCACCGTCACCCCGCCCGCGCCCCTCACCACCGACCGGCTGCTCCTTCGGCCCGTTCGCCGTCGTGACCTCGCGGCCGTGACCCGGCTCTGGACCGACCCCGAGGTACGGCACCACCTCGGCGGCCCCGTCACCGAGCCCGTCATCCGGATCCGGCAGCGCAGGATCGTCGGGGCGCCCGGTTGTCACGCCGTGATCCGGGTCGAGGACGACGTCCTCCTGGGGCTCGTCACCGTGGAGCCGGGCGCGCGGAACGGGGAGACGGAGGTGTCGTACCAGTTCCTGCCCGAGCACTGGGGGAAGGGTTACGCCCGGGAGGCCGTCGGCGCGGTCGTCGCACGGGTCCTGGAGGGCGCGCCGAGCGTGGTCGCGCTCACCCAGGAGGCCAACCACCGCTCGCGCCGCCTCCTGGAGGCGGTCGGCCTGGAGCACGCGGAGTCCTTCGTGGAGTGGGACGCCCACCAGGTCCTGTACCGGCTGCGCCGGGGCTGACCCGGCCGCCCCCGGCCCTCAGCGGGGCCGCTCGCCCGCCGAGAGCGCCGCCACGGCCCTGGCCAGCCGGGCCGCCCGGGTCTTCGCCGTACGCGCCTGCCACAGGCTCAGGATCACCAGGTAGCGGTCCGTCTTGCCGAGGGCGTCGAAGACCGCCGAGGCCCGCGGGTCCGCCGCGAGCGCTTCCGCCAGGTCGTCCGGGACCGTCGCGTCCTTCTGGGAGGGGTACGCGGCCTCCCACCGCCCGTCCGCCCGCGCCGCCCGCACCTCGGCGAGGCCGGGCTCGCGCATCCGGCCCGCGGCGGTCAGCGCCTCGACCTGGCGCACGTTGACCTGGGACCAGAGGCTGCGCGGCCGGCGCGGGGTGATCTTCTGCAGGTACGTGCGCTCGTCGCGCGTGATGCGCTTGCCGGTGATCCAGCCGTAGACGAGCGTGCCGTCGAGGATCTCGTCCGCCGTCGGCGAAGGGAGGTCCGTGCCCTTCTTGGCGAGCAGCAGCCAGATGCCCGGGGTGTCCCCGTGGTGCTTCTCCAGCCAGGCCTCCATCTCCGTCCCGTCGTCGAACGCGATGACCGCGAGCCCCTCGACCGTGTCGACCGTCTCCACCGGAAAGCCCTTCCCCCGTACCGCCGTCACCGTCGGCGAGTGGGCCGGCGGCGCTTCGCGAACAGGATATTGGCAGCGGCTGTTAGGCGGCCGTATCTCGCGTGCGGCCCCCGCCCGGGCCCCCGCCGCGCCGCGGGGTACGGCGGGGCGACGTACGATCCTCGGATCGTCCAGCAGGGCACCTACGCCAAGGAGCTCCGACCCATGTCCTTCCTGGTGATCGGCGAATGCGTCGCCGACATCGTCCGCGCGCCCGCCGGGTCCGGCGCCGCCGACCGGGTCCACCCGGGCGGCAGCCCCGCCAACGTCGCCTACGGCCTCGCCCGCCTCGGCCGGGACGTCACGCTGCTCACGCAGCTCGCCGACGACCCCACAGGGCGGCTGATCGCCGACCACCTCAAGGGCGCGGGCGTACGGGTGGAGGCCGGCGGCGTACTCGAACGCACCCCGTCGGCGGTCGTCGGCCTCGACGACCGGGGCCGGGCCACGTACACCTTCGACATCGCCTGGACGCTGGAGGCGGACCCGGACCGCCCCGTACCCGCCCACGTCCACATCGGCTCGATCGCGGCCGTCACCACCCCGGGCGCCGCGGCCGTCCTCGCCGTGACCGAGGCGCTCAGGGACCGTGCCACGGTCAGCTACGACCCGAACGTGCGGCCCGTCCTGATGGGGGAGCACAGCGAGGCGGTCGCGCGCGTCGAGCGCTGTGTCGCCCTCAGCGACCTGGTGAAGGCCAGCGACGAGGACCTCGCCTGGCTGTACCCGGGGGAGAGCCCGCAGGCGGTCGCGGCGCGCTGGCTCGCCCTCGGTCCCGCCGTCGTCCTGGTCACCCGGGGCGCCGAGGGCTCGCTCGCCGTCACCCGGCGGGAGACGGTCACCGTGGACGCACCCCAGGTCTCGGTCGTGGACACGGTCGGTGCCGGCGACTCCTTCATGTCCGCCGTCCTCGACGCCCTGGCCGGGCGGGAGCGGGCGGCCCTCGGCGCGCTCGCCGCCGAGGACCTCGCACGGCTGCTGCGAACGGCGAGTGCGTCGGCCGCCGTCACCGTCTCCCGGGCCGGCGCCAACCCGCCCGACCTGGCCGAACTGGATGCGGCCCGGGAGGAGTTCGCCCTCAGGTCCGGGCGTGCGTCGTGATGTCCGAGGCGAACTGCTCGACCATCTCCGGGGTCACCGTCGGACGGCACTGCCCGATGGCCTCCAGATAGTCCGCCGTGCTCGCGCCGGGAGCGGGGCCGTCCCCGCCCCGGCCGCCGACCGCCACCAGGTCCCGCTCGAAGGAGGCCTGGGCGGCGATCCGGGCCGCGTGCTCGATGTCGGCCGGGGTGAACAGGTCGCTCGCCAGGACGAGTTCGTCGATGTCGACGTCCGGCCGTCCGTCCGTGTAGCGGGCCCAGATCGCCGCCCGCGCCACCTTGTCCGGCGTACCGATCGGGATGAGGTAGTCGAAGCGGCCGGGCCGCAGGAACGCCGGGTCGAGGGAGCGGATCGAGTTCGTGGCGCAGACGAGGAGCCGCTCGTCCCGCTCCCGGAATCCCGGTATCAGCTTGAGGAGTTCGTTGGTCACGCCGTGCATGCCGCCGGGCTGCGCGGGCTCCGAGCGGACCGGTGCGATCTCCTCGACCTCGTCGATGAAGACGAGGACCCGCTCCAGCTCGGCGATCCGCGCGAACGCGGACCGCAGGGCGGCGGCGAGATTCCCCTCGTCGGCGAGGCGGGACGGCAGGATCTCCACGAACGGCCAGCCGAGCCGGGAGGCGATGCCCCGCGCGAACGTCGTCTTGCCCGTGCCGGGCGGGCCGAAGAGGCAGACCGCGCGCGGCGGCCGCACCCCGTGCCGGGTGGCCCGCTCCGGCTCGGCGAGCGGCAGGACGACCCGCCGCTCGATGAGGTCCTTCTCCCGCTCCATCCCGGCGACCTTCGCCCACAGGTCACCGGGGAGCAGCCGGCCGCCGAGGTCGTCGAGGAGCCCGGCGGCGGGCCCGTGCAGGGGCTCCACCTTCTCGAAGTACGCCACGGCGGGCTGGCGGGTGTACCCGGCGTTCAGCAGCCCCTCGCCCAGGAGCTCCTCCTCCGGCAGGACGTACGCGATCCGCCCGACCCGGGCCGCCACGAGCCGCCGCTCCAGCTCCACGAGCAGGGCGCTGGCCAGCCCCCGGCCGCGCCAGGCCGAGGAGATCGCGACCCGCATCACCCAGGCCCGCTCCCCGGAGACACAGGCGAGCGCGGCCCCGATGGGCACGCCCTGGTGGACGGCGACCACGGCCGGCTCCCGCGAGGTGAGGGCCCCGATGCACTCGGCGAGCGAGAACACGGACTCCTGCCCGAGCTCGGCGGTGGTGTCGATCAGATGGACGACGGCGGCGAGATCGCTCTCGCGATAGTCATGGATGTGCCAGTTCACCGGTGGTACCGCCCCTCGTTCGTGCCGATGCGGCGAGGCTAGGCGCGGCCGTGGACACCGGTCGTGCGCCACCGTGCACAAGCCGATGCCGGCAAACGCTCCGTACCGGCTCTAGGCGACGGGGAAACGGTGAACGGCGGCGCCTCGGTGGGGGAGGTGCCGCCGTTCCGGGGAGAGATCAGAACGTCACGTCCTTCTCTTGCTCATGAGCAGTCCGCCGGCCGTGAGGGCGAACAGACAGACGCACGCGCCGGTGATCACGTTGCTGAGGATGGTGCCGGTGTCGGGGCTCTGTCCGACCACCCATGGGGCGATGATCAGCCAGGCGCCCATCAGCAGGACGACGAAGTTGAGGTCCTGCGACCGCTCGGGAACCATCGACATGCACAGGCCGAGCACCGCGAGGGCGATACCGACGACCAGATTCGTGAGGGCGAGCGCGGGCTGGGCGGCGGAGAAGTGAACCGTCCATGCGGAGATCGCGGCCCAGATGCCGGCGAGGATCACGAGTTCCTCGACCGCCGCGACACCTCGGGTCTGGAGTACGCGGGCGTAACGATCCCGCATTTCCGACGCGTCGGGGTGTCCCGCGATATCACCGGGACGGTGAGAGACGTCGGCCATACGACTCGCCTCCTTCTGGCGTCATGCACGTCTGACCGCTTGTGTGGCAATCATGCCGCGGCTCCATTGTGCTCTTATCTGCCCTTTATGTGTAGATGTGCCCCATAGGGGAAGCGCACAGAATTCGCATCGCCGATATGCCCGGAACCACCAAACGTGGGTGGGTCCGGGCACCCCGGCGTAGCCTGGAAGTGGACTCGGGGCACCGCCTCTCACCGCCGGGAGAGATGATGGCCGGCATCGTTCAGAAGAACTTCGATTCAGCGGACGAGACCCGTCCCTTCGAGGAAGGCAAGGGCAGGCTCGACCTGGTCAACGGCGAAAAGGGAGCGGTCGGTCGCGCCGTCTTCGAGCCGGGTTGGCAGTGGTCCAAGCATGTGAAGCCGATCGCCGGCACCGACAGCTGTATGGCGTCGCACGTCGGATACATCGTCAGCGGCCGGCTGAAGGTCGTCATGGACGACGGCGAGACGGTGGAGTTCGGCGCCGGTGACTTCATGGAGGTCAAGCCCGGACACGACGCGTGGGTGCTCGGCGACGAGCCCTGCATGGCCCTGGACTGGGTCGGCTTCGTCGACTACGCCCAGCCGTCCGGTTCCTGACGGGCACGCCTGAGCTCCCCCGGCTCGCCCTCATCGCCCTCACGCGGTGGCTCCGCCGTCGACGCGCCGGAGGCGATGCCGAAGGCAGGGTCCGGGACGGACTCGGGCGAGAGAAGGACGGACGCGGCGCCGTCCACGCCCACCGGCACGTCGCCGTCGATGGTCACGCGGCGCAGCTTGCGCTCGTGGTCGTCGGAGTCGTCCACGCCGTAGTGCTGCGTGGCGCGGTTGTCCCGGATCGCCACGTCGCCGACCTGCCACTGCCAGCGCACGGTGTTCTCCGGGCGCTCGATGTGCGCCGGGAAGAGGACGAGCAGGGCGCGTGAGTCGGCGCCCGTGAGGCCGCTGATCCGCTGCACGAAGTTGCCGAGGAGGAGGGTGCGCTCGCCGGTCTCCGGGTGGACCCGCACGACCGGGTGCTCCGTGAGGTACTTCGTCGAGGCGAAGACCTCACGGAAGCGCGCGAGCCGCTCGGGCAGGACGCCCGGATGCAGGGCCGCGTGGTCGTAGTCGTTGGAGTGCACCGCGCGCAGGCTGTCGGCGAGCGCGCGCAGCGGCTCGGGGAGCTTGGCGTACGCGGTCGCCGCGTTGGCCCACAGGGTGTTCCCGCCGTACGGCGGGATGGTCACCGCGCGCAGGATCGAGAAGGCGGGGTACGCCGGCACGAAGGTGACGTCGGTGTGCCACTGGTTGGCCCGGGCGCCGTGGTCCGAGTCGATCGGGAAGGAGCAACGGCCGTCGGCGGAGGGGACGGTGGGGTGGGCGACGGGGGTGCCGAGCAGCTTGCCGAAGGCCTCGTGGGCCTCCTCGTCCAGGTGGTCCTGGCCGCGGAAGAAGACGACCTTGCGCGCCAGGAGCGCGGCCCGGATCTCGGCGACGGTCCCGGCGGAGAGGTCACCGCCGAGGGGGACGCCGGAGATGACGGCGTCCAGGCGGCCGCCGACCTTCTGGACGGTGACGGCGGTAGTGGCCGCGGTGGTGGTGGCGGTCGATCGCCCGCCGCAACCCCGCCGAACAGCGCCTCGCCCGGCCCCTCACCCTGCTCCCCGGCACCCCGGAACTGGAGCGCTACCGCTCCTCACGGCTGGTCTCCCTGCGCTCCTTCGCGGTCGAGGTCCTCGTCGACGAGACCGGCGAAGGCGTCCTCGTCTCCCACGGCGACCAGGGCGGCGGCTACAGCCTCTACGCCGAGAACGGCCCGCTGACCTTCGCGTACAACGAGTACGGCCGTCTCCACGAGACGGACGCGGGCCCCCTGACCCCCGGACCGCACGAGATCGTCCTCGCCGCCACGGCGGAGGAGGGCCTCCGCCGGCGATTCACCGTCACGGTCGACGGAGAGGACCGCGCCGCCCCCGAGAACGTCCACCAACTCATCGGCAGGGCGCCCTTCCAGGGCATCAGCGTGGGCGTCGACCGCAAGTCGCCCGTCTCCTGGCCCCTCTTCGAACGCCACCGCTCCTTCCGCTTCACCGGCCGTCTCCGCTCCGTCACCTACCGGCCCGGAGCACCCGGCCCGGACGCGCCCGAGACCGTCGCGGCGGCGCTCAAGGAGGCGGCCGCGGCCTTCGAGTGACGAGGCGGGCGGGGCCGGGCCCGGGATCAAACCCGTGGCCCGGCCCCGCCCGACCAGCGAGAATGCCCCCATGACCCAGCATCCCGACATCGACGAGGCCATCGCGGGCGAACTGCGCCTCTTGGACCCGGCCGTACGTGTCTCCCGCGCCCTCGCCGTCGAACTCCTCGACCCCGAGTTCGCAGAGGTCGGTGCCTCCGGCCGCCGCTGGACGTACGAGGAGATGCTCGCCGCGCTTCCCGACATGGCCGGGGACACCGAGGAGGGCACCCACTACGAACCCGGCGCCGTCACGGGCGTCCTGCTCGCCCCCGGGCTGGTCCACGTCACGTTCGAGACGGTCAGAGACGGCCACCGGGCCCGCCGCAGCTCCCTGTGGCGGCGCGACCCCGCGGGGGCGGCCGACGCGCCCCTGCGGATGTACTACCACCAGGCGACGCCCGTACCCGAGGGCATCGCCTGACGCTCCGCCGGCTAACGCGGTGAGGTCCCGCCGTCGTAGACGTTGTCCGGGGTGATGATCCGGGTGATCGCGCGGGCGAGCAGCGTGGACGGCTCCTGGTTGTCGACCTTGCGGGCGTCCGTGTTGAGCATGAGGACCAGGGTGGCCTTCTTCGAAGGCAGGTAGACGGTCACCGTCTCGTACCCCGGCAGCGAGCCGTTGTGCCCGATCCAGCCCTCGGTCTTGAGGATGCCGAGGCCGTACGTGGTGCCGGGGAAGCCCGTCGGGAGCGTCTTGAGCCGCTGAGCCTGGGTCTCCGGGCTGAGCAGCTCCCCGGTGGCGACGATCCTGGCCCAGTGGCGAAGGTCCTGGAGGTTCGAGATCATCGCCCCGGCCGCCCAGCCCCAGCTCGGATTCCAGTCGGTGGCGTCCGCGATCCCGCCGCTCAGCGTCTGGTCGGTGTAGCCGTGCGAGTGCGGCTCGGGGAACTCGGCCCCCTCCGGGAACAGCGTGCCGAAGAGGTGGGACGGCCGGAGCACCCGGTTGCGGATGACGTCCTGGAGCCGCTGACCGGTCACCTTCTCGATGACCAGGCCGAGCAGGACCAGGTTGCTGTTGGAGTACTGGAACTGCGCGCCCGGCTTGAACGTGTTCTTGTGCTTCATGCCGTACGGGAGCACCTCCTCCGGCGTCCACTGCCGCCGGGGGTCGCTCAGCAGGTCGTGGATGAAGTCCGCGTCGGAGGTGTACGGGAACAGCCCGCTGCGCATCCCGGCGAGTTGGCGGAGCGTGATCCGGTGTCCGTTGCGCACACCGGGCACGTACTTCGCGATGGGGTCGTCCAGGCCGATCCGGCCGTCGTCGACGAGCTGGAGCAGCGCGGTGACGGTGAACGTCTTGGTCTCGCTGCCGATCCGGATGTACGAGTCGGCGGACATCGGCTCACCGGTCGCGGTGTCGGCGACACCGCTCGCGCGGACGTAGCTGCCCTTCCCCGGCATCCACACCCCGACGACGACGCCGGGGATGCCCGCCTGCTTGCGGACGTCCTCGATGGCCTTGTCCAGCCGGGCGTTCACCTCCGGGCCGAGACCGCCCGGCGGGCAGTCGTCCTTCTCGTACCGGTCGACGCCCGCTGCGTGGACCGTCGGGGCCGGGGCCACGACCGTCGGGGCCAGCACGGACGCCACGAGCAGTGCTGCGGCGAACAGACGTCGGGCGGGGATGCGTCGCATGTGGGGGGCGCCTCTTCCGGGTCGGGGAAACAGGCAGCCACATCACCACCCGGACCCCTGGCGGAAGGCTCCGTCGGGGGAGTGCCCCACCGGAGTCCACTCGTTCGGCGTCGCGCGGATCGCTGAGGCGGCCCCCTGGCCGGCCCCGTGGCGCGTCCGTGCCTACGTGTAGGCGTCCGTGACGCAGTCGGCGGCGCACCGCCAGTGCTCGAACCGGCGCCGCAGCGCCGCCGCCGCGTGCCGCCGTTCCACCGTGGTGTACCCGTAGCGGTCCTGGGTGACGCTCACCACGGCCTCGACGGTGACGATGGCCGGTTCGCCCTCGCCGGCGGAGCTGCGGGCCGTCGCGATCACGTGGTCGGCCGCCCGCTGCAGATCGCGCGCGTACTCCCGCTGGGCGACGGACCGTGCCCGGGAAGCGGCGAACGGCCGCACGGCGCGTCCCTTCCAGACCACACCCGCCGTGATGAATCCCGCGCCGAGGAGGAAGACGAGCGACCCCAACGCGACATCGAGGCTCCACCTCATCGCCTGCCGCCTTCCCCGGAAACGCCTGAACAGCCGGCCCGCGGCGCAGGTCCGGCGGGCGGTCGCTCCGATTCTAGAGCGCGGGGCGCCGCGCACGCCGGTGTGCCCACGAGGGTGTCCAGATGTCGGCTTCGGTGGGCTCGGTCGGGGACACGGCGAGGTGCTCGCGGAGGGCGAGCAGCGCGGGGTGCGGATTGTCCAGGGCCCAGAGCAGCGAGTGCGGGTAGACCGGCGTCGGGCCGTGCACGGGGATGCGCCGCAGGTCGTGGGCCTCGGGCCAGACGAGGCGCGTCCCCGCGCCCACGAAGGTCGCGAGCTCGGGGGAGTCGGCGACGGCGTCGAGGAGCGGCTCGACGCCGAAGTCGGGTCCCGTCACCTCGATCGTGAGCCCGAACTCGGCGGCGAGGTCGGCGTAGTAGGCGGCCCACTCGGTTCCGCTGACGATCCCGGGCACCCAGATCCGGTGCCCGGCGAGCCGTGCCGGTGTGACCGCGCGGGCGGACGCCAGCGCGTGGGCCGGCCCGGTGAGGAGCTCGATCGGCTCGTCCAGGACCGGCAGGGCGCCGATGTCCTCGGGGAGGTGCCGGCCGGGCATGGTGACCGCTCGGAAGGACGCGTCGATCGTGCCGGACCGCAGGGCGGCGACGGCCGCGTCGGCGTCGAAGAGCGTCACGACGTCGAGCTCGATCTCCGGGTGCGTGCGGTGGAACGCGCGCAGCAGCGTCGCGGGCGCCAGCCGCCGGCCGATCACGTCCACGCGCAGCGCTCGGCTGCCGGGCCGCACGGAGGCGATCGCCCGGGCCTCCGCGTGGAGCAGGGCGCGGGCGTGCGGCAGGAAGGCCTGCCCGTCGATCGTGGCCTCGGCGCCGTGCGCGGTACGGGTGAGCAGCCGGACGCCCAGCTCCTTCTCCAGCGCGGCGACGCGCTTGGAGACGGCCTGCTGGGTGATCGACAGTTCGTCGGCGGCCTGCCGGAACCGGCCCGACTCCAGGACGGCGAGGAAGGTGCGTACGGCATCGAGATCCACGGTCCCCAGGCTATTCCGACAACCAGTGGTTGTGTCCTGCCGGACATCCGGTTGTTTGCTCCGGGTATGGGCGAGTCGCTTGGATGGAGGGAGGCGACGTGCGGTTGTTCGTTGCTCGACGTGTCGCGGAGGGGAGTACGGACATGGCGCGCGGACGGCCCTCGCCGGGGCGTGACTTCGGGTGGTTGTGGGCGGCCTACGCGGCGAGCGCGCTCGGCACCGGGCTCGCGTTCGGCGCGTTTCCCCTGCTCGCGATCACGGTGCTCCACGAGGGTGCCGCCGAGGTCGCCGCGCTCGCCGCGGTCGGCGCCGCGGTGGGGGCCGCGGTCGCCGTCCCGCTCGGGCCGTGGGTGGAGTTCCGCCGCAAGCGGCCGGTGATGGTCGCGATGGACCTCGTCCGGTGCGCGGCGCTGCTGAGCGTCCCCGTCGCGTACGCCCTCGGCCGGCTCGGCCTCGCGCAGCTCCTGCTCGTCTCGGTCCTCGTCGCCGCGGCCGACATCACCTTCGGCGCGGCGGCCGGCGCCTGCCTCAAGGCGCTCGTCCGGCCCGAGGCCATGGTCGCGGCCCAGGCCCGGCTGGAGTCCACGACCTGGACCGCGACGGTCGTCGGGCCACCGCTGGGCGGCGCCCTGATCACCCTCCTCGGGCCCGTCGCCACCGTGGCCGCCGACGCCGTCAGCTACCTGCTCTCGGCGGCGGGAATCCGGGCGATCCGCGGCCGGGAGCCCCACCCCCGGCGGGAGGCGCGAAGAGTGACGCGGACCGTGGCGCCGCCCGTGGCGCGGTCCGGACCGCGTTTCGGTGACCTCGTCGAAGGCTGGCGCCACATCCTCACCCACCCGCTGCTGCGCCCGCTCTTCCTCCACACCCTCCTGGTGAACGGCCTGATCATGGCCACCGCACCGCTCCTCGCCGTTCTGATGCTCGGGCCGCTGGGGTTCACGCCCTGGCAGTACGGCCTGGCGTTCGCCGTCCCCTGCGTCGGCGGCCTCGTCGGCGCGCGCCTGGCGCCCGGGCTCGTCGAGCGGTTCGGGGGGCACCGGGTCCTGCTCGTCTCGGGCCGGCTGCGCGTGTGCTGGCCGGTGGGACTGGTCTTCGTCCGCCCCGGCATGGGCGGGCTCCTGCTGGTCATGGCCGTCGAGCTCGCGCTGATCACCTGCATCGGTGTCTTCAACCCCGTCTTCGCCGCCCACCGGCTCCGCCTGACCGGCACCGGCCGGGTCGCCCGCACCCTCACGGCCTGGTCGGTCTCCGGCAAGGCCGTCACCGCGACCCTGACCGCCCTCTGGGGCGTCCTCGCGGGGCTCGCCGGACCCCGGGCGGCGATCGCCCTCGCGGGCGTGCTCCTCCTCGCGACACCGCTGCTGCTCCCACGGCGCGAGGTTCTGGCCGGCACAGAGGAAGTCGGGCCCGACCCGGGATTGACACGTGTAAGTAAGCGGTGACACGCTCCTTTCCCGGCCCCGTGTCGCCCGCGCGCAGAAGGAGCAGCACCGCATGAGCACGACCGTCACCACCTCCCGAGGGCCCGTCCGCGGCGAACGCCGTGCCGACGGCAGCCTCCGCTTCCTCGGCATTCCGTACGCGCAGCCTCCCGTGGGCGACCTGCGGTTCGCCGCGCCCGTCCCGCCGGAGCCGTGGACGGAGCCGCTCGACGCCACCGCGTACGGCCCGACCGCCCAGCGCCGTCCCTTCGGCGAGGTCGTGATCATTCCCGAGCCCACCATCCCGGGCGAGGGCGTCCTCAACCTCAACGTCTTCACCCCCGACGCCGACCCCGAGGCCGGGCTCCCCGTCCTCGTCTGGATCCACGGCGGCGGCTACGTCGCGGGTTCGGCCGCCAGCCCCTGGTACGACGGGGCCGCCTTCAACAGGGACGGCGTCATCGTCGTCTCGCTCGGCTACCGGCTCGGCATCGAGGGCTTCCTCCACCTGGAGGACGCCCCCGACAACCGAGGCGTACGGGACTGGATAGCCGCCCTGGAATGGGTCCGCGACAACATCGTGGCCTTCGGCGGCGACCCCGCCAAGGTCACCATCGCCGGCCAGTCGGCGGGCGGCGGCGCCGTCCAGACCCTCCTCGCCGTCCCGTCCGCCCGGGAACTCTTCCGCGGCGTCATCTCCGTCTCGGGAGCGCTCCTGCGCCCCGACGGCCCCGAGGTCGCCCGCGCCGCCGCCCGGCTCCTCACCTCCCGCACCGGCGTCCCCGCCACCGCGGCGGCCCTGCGCGACCTCGGCGACGACGAACTGCTCGCGCTCCAGGACCGGCTGGCCGAGGAGGGCCCGGACCGCGAGGGCGTGCCGCCGATGCTGGCCCTCGCGCCCTTCGCGGACGGCGAGCTGATCCCCGTACCCGCGCTGGAGGCTCTGACGGCGGGCGGCGCGGGCGACGGCGTCCCGCTGATGCTCGGCTTCACCGAGCACGAGTTCACGATGGTCCCCGCTCCCGAGGGGGTGCCGGTCCCGCTCGTGCTCGGCGACCTCGGCCTCGACGAGGCCGGGATCGACGCCTTCACCCAGGCGTACGCGAAGACCGACGAGGCCCTCCTCTTCGGGCAGGCCCTCACCGACTCCGTCTTCCGCGCCCCGAACCTCGCCGTCGCGGACGCCCGCGCCGCGCGGGAACAGCCCACCTGGCTCTACGAGTTCGCCTGGCGCTCGCCGGTCATGGGCATCGCTTTCCACTGCCTCGACCTGCCCTTCGCCTTCGACGTCCTCGACTCCGAAGGCGTCGCGCAGTCCGCCGGCGACGCGCCGCCGCGCGCCCTCGCCGACGCCATGCACCGGGCCTGGGTCTCCTTCGTGACGGACCAGGACCCGGGCGCCGACTGGCCGCGCTACACCGCGGACCGGCGCGCCACGATGATCTGGGACACCGAGCCCCGGATCGCCGAGGACCCGCTGGACGGGGTCCGGGCGATCTGGTCCGACTGAGTGACCGGACACCCTCCGGGCCGGGTCCTCCCCTGGACCGTGTCACACGCTTTTCATGCGCTGCGCATGGTCCGCGGGGGCGGGTGGCACCGATGATCGGCAGGGGGCTCGGGAGCCGTACGACGCGGACCCGGGACGCCCCCTCAAGCACCGTCGTGCGCGTGCCCGCCGCCCTGCCCCGCCCTGCCCGCGACCGGCGCGGTCGGGTCGGCCGCGGCCGCGGCGGGACCGGCCGGGGCCGCCGTGTCCGAGGACGCCACCCGCCCGCCGAACCTGATCGTCGTCCTCGCCGACGACCTCGGGTACGGCGAGCTCGGCGCGTACGGTCAGAAGCTCATCACCACCCCGCGCATCGACGGACTCGCCGCCGACGGGCTGAGGTTCACGGGCGCCTACTCGACGGCGGCCGTCTGCGCTCCCTCCCGCTGCTCCGTCCTCACCGGACTGCACACCGGGCACGCGACCGTGCGCGCCAACCCGTCCGGCGCCCAGGGCTCACTGACCGGCGCCGACACCACCTTCGCTCAGGTGCGTCCCCTCATCGCCTGGGGCCCCGGCCGGGTCCTGCCGGGCACGAGCGACCGCCCCGCCCCGCTCACCGACCTCCTCCCGACCCTCGCCGAACTCGGCGGAGCCCCCGCCCCCACCGATGTGGACGGTCTGTCGGCGGCGCCCCTGTTCACCGGCGGCGGCAACGCGGCCCACCACGACCACCTCTACTGGTTCCGGGACGAGCGGGGTGTCACGAGCCGCGCCGACGCCCAGGACAGACAGCGCGCCACCTGGCTCGCGGAAGCGCTCCGCAAGGACAGGTGGAAGGCCGTGCGCTTCGCCCCCGTCCGCGACCACGCCCTGCCGGACGACCAGTGGCAGGTCGAGCTCTACGACCTCGCGACCGACCGGGGAGAGGCCTCGGACCTCGCGTCCCGGTACCCCGCCCGGGTCGCCGAACTCGTCGCGACTGATGCGCTCCTCCTGGCAGGACGCATACCCCAGGGCCGACTTCCGCACGGAACTGACGATCCCTCAACTCACCGTACCCTCAAAGCCGTTCACCGCGACGGTCTCCCTCGCCAACGGCTCGGCGCGGCCCTGGAACACGGCCGCGGTCACCCTGCGAGTTCCCGCGGGCTGGACCGTACAGGCCACCACCGCCACCGCGGCGGGACAGCTCGCCCCCGGCGCGCGGCTCACCGCCACCTGGCAGGTCACACCGCCCGCCGGCGCCCCGGCGGCCACCCCGTGGACCCTGACCGCCGAAGGAACGGCCCTCGCGCCGGGCGGGCCCGTGCGGTACGCCGCCGACGGCACCGTCACGACCCCGCCCCCGGCGCCCACCAAGGACGGCTACCTCTCGGACCTTCCCTGGATCCGGGCCGTCAACGGCTGGGGTCCGGTCGAGCGCGACAGCTCCAACGGCAAGAACGCCGCCACCCCGATCGCCTTCGGAGGCACCACATACCCCAAGGGCCTCCGGGTCCACGCGTACAGCGACGTGCCCTTCCACCTCGGCGGCGTGGCGAAGCGGTTCACCGCGCTCGTCGGCATCGACGACTTCTCGGCCCGCCAGAGCTCCACGGGCGCGACCCGCGCCACGGTGTACGGCGACGACCGCGTCCTCCTCACCACGCCCACCCTGACGGCCGCCACGGGCCCCGTCCCCCTGGACGTGGACGTACGGAGGCGTCCGCGTCCTCCGCCTGGAGGGGACGGACGCCAACGCCCGCACGTCCTTCGACCACACGTCCTGGGCCCTGGACCACGTCACGGTCGGCTGAGGGCCCCGCGCGCGTCCGGTCAGCCCTCGAAGCCGACCGTGCCGTCCGGGAGGATCGCCTCCACCCGGGCGCCGTGCTCGACGGTCCGGCTCACCGTGCAGAACTTCTCGTGCGTCAGACGTACCGCCCGCGCGAAGACCTCCTCCGCCCGCGGGTTGTTGTCCGGCAGCTCGAACTCGTAGCTGACCCGGATCCGGCTCAGCCGGCCGTCGTCCTCCGGGCCCGAGACCGACTCGACCACGATCCGCAGGTCGTCGTGGTCCACGGCGCGCGCGGTCCGGTCGACGACCAGGCCGCCGCAGCCGCCCATCGCCGCCAGCAGCAACTCGACCGGCGTGAACGAGGGCTGCGCGTCCGCGTCGTCGGCCGCGGCCATCCGGACCTCCGCGCCCCGGTCGTTGCGGGCGGTCCAGTTCCGGTACCCGGTGCGGACGGTTTCGATCCGGTAGTCGGCCATGGCGGCGGAGCTCCTTCGCAGTCGTGCGGTGGCGGTGCGGTCGACCGTCACACAACCCCACGGCCCCCGTCTCGCCAAGCGGACGCGCCCGTCGCGCATCCAGCCCGGACATGAGTATCCGCACCCATGTGCCGCAGCACGACCGCGCCCCATGCCTCGGACACCGTGCCCCAGACCGTACGCAGCTCCGGTTCCGCCTCCCGTACCGAGGCCACCACCGTCGCCGGGTCGCCGCCGTCCGCCCGGACCTGCGCGTCGTCGGCCTCCGCCCACCGTGCGACCGTGCCGGCCCCCGCCTCCGGATGGAACTGGAGTCCCCAGCCCGCCCGCCCCACCTTGAACGCCTGGTACGGGCAGTCGTCCCCGCTCAACAGCGGTACGGCGCCGATCGGAAGCCGGTCCACCTCGTCCCAGTGCCACTGCGCGGCCGGCGCGCCCTCCGGCACCCCGCCGAGCACCGCGTCGCCGTCGACCGCGGCAAGCCGCCGCAGCGGTACGGCGCCCAGCTCGGGCCCCCGCGCCCGCGTCACGACCGAACCGCCCAGCGCGTCGGCGACGATCTGGCCGCCCAGGCATATCCCGAGGAGCGGCACCTCGTCGGCGACCGCCTCCCGGACGAGCGTACGGACGCGGGGCAGCCACGGGGCGGCCCTGTCGTCCCGGCAGCCGACGGACCCGCCGAGGACGAGGAGCCCCGCGTGACCGCGCAGGTCGTCGGGGAAGGGCTCACCCAGCCAGGCCCGCACCACGTCGAGGCGAAGACCGGCCGCCAGGAGGCGCTCCCCGACGAGCCCGGGGCCGGCGTCCTCCTCGTGCTGCACGACGAGAACGGCCGGGACGGCCGGGACGACCGGCGCGGACCCGCCCGTCCCGTCCGGCGTGCTCGTCCCACCCATCTCACCCCTCTCACCCCTCTCACCCGTCCCACCCATCTCGCTCATCTCACTTGTCCGGCTCGTCACGGCGGTCACGCCTCCAGACTGCGGCCCGGGGACGCCCGGGGTGTTCGATTCCCCGAGGATCTCCGAAGAAGGGGCCCGAGCGGGAGACCCCGAGCCACCGTTTGAGTACCTCGCTCGGCCCGCCTGAGTACGTCGACCGATACGCGGCCCGCCGCCCTCCGCTGGAATGAGGACATGACCTTCGACGCCCGGCGCCCCCGCCCTCTCCAGCACGTCACCGCCACCGGCGCGGCCCTCGCCGTGGCCCTCGGCCCCGTCGTGCTCGGCGCCCTGCTCGTCCGGTCGACGGGCGGTGACCCGATGGCCTCTGTCAACGCCCTCATCGCGGGCGGCGGCCAGCGCGCCCGGCTCTCCCGGGCCCAGCTCCGCTCCTGCGGCGGCCGGGTCCAGTCGAGCGGCCTGCGGGCCGGCAGGAAGGCCTGGGACGCGCTTCCCACGGGGTCCGTCTCCCGCACGACGGGCCGCCTCCGCCGAACGGTCCCCAAGGGGCCCGCACATGAGCGATGATCGTCGCCTCTGACGATACCCGGCAGTAGCAAGCCCGGGGCCTGGACGAAAGGCACACCGAATGCCGAGGCGGCACCCCGCGCGGGACGACCACCACACGAGCGGAAGCGGGGAAGGCGCCGCGCAGCCGGCCGCGCCCGCCGAACCCGGCATCGGCCGGCGCCGGTTCCTCGGATACGTCCTCGCCGCGCCCACCCTCACCGTCGCCGCCCAGCTCGGCGCCGAGGCCCTCGTGCCCCGGCAGGCCGCCGCCGCGGCCCCGGCGCTCATCCCCTCGCTGCCCGGACCGGCGGAACTCCTCGACCTCAACGAGCTGCTGACGCTCGCCGCCCTGCCGACCAGCAACCTCATCACGATCCGCGTCGACAGCGACGGCACCGCCCACTTCGCGCTGCCCCGCGCCGAGGTCGGCCAGGGCGTCACCACCTCCAGCGCCATGATCGTCGCGGAGGAACTCGACCTGCCCCTGGACAAGGTGAAGGTCACGCTCGCCGACGCCCGGCCCGAGCTGCTCTTCAACCAGCTGACCGGCGGCTCCAACACCACGTACTCCACCTACACCCCCATCCGCGTCGCCGCCGCCGTCGCCCGCGGGCGTCTCCTGCACGCCGCCTCCCTCGTCCTCGGAGACGCCGTCGAGACCCTCACGACGAAGGCCGGCGCCGTCCTCTCCCCGGCCGGCACCCTCCTCGGCTACGGTGAACTCGCCGCGAAGGCCGCCGCCCTCACGAACACCGCGGTGGAGGTGGAGCTCAAGGACCGGGCCGACTTCCGTGTCGTCGGCACCGCGCAGCGCAGGCTCGACGCCCTCGAAGCCGTCACCGGCCGCAAGAAGTTCGCGATGGACCTCCAGGTCCCGGACGCCCTGCCCACGATGATCTGCCGCCCGCCCACCATCAACGGCACCGTCCGCTCCGTGGCCAACCTCGCCGAGGTCCGGGCCATGCCCGGCATCACCGATGTCGTCACCGTCTCCACGGGCGTCGCCGTCCGCGGCCGCACCTTCGGCCAGTGCGTCGACGCCGTCCGCGCCCTCGACGTCGACTGGGGCCCCGGAACCGCCGAGGGCGCCTCCGACGCCACCGTCCTGGAGAAGCTCCGCCGGGCCGAACTCCCCCTGGTGGTCCCGCCGCTTCCCCTGCTCACCAAGGCGGTCGACGCCCGCTTCACCTTCCACTTCTCCAGCAACGCCGCCCTGGAGACGAACTGCGCCATCGCGGACGTACGGGAGGACTCCGCGGAGATCTGGGCCTCGCTGAAGGCCCCGATCGTCGCCCAGGAGCAGATCGCCCTCAAGCTCGGCCTGCCGCCCACCGCCGTCCGCGTCCACGTCACCGAGGGCGGCGGCTCCTTCGGCCGCAAGCTCTTCCACGACGCCGCCCACGAGGCCGCCGAGGTCTCCCGCGCCCTCGGCAAGCCCGTCAAGCTGATGTGGCACCGCACCGACGACTTCCGCCAGGGCCGTACGCACCCGATGTCCACCTCGCGGGTCCGGGCCACGTACTCGCTGGGCGAGGTCCTGACGTACGAGCAGCGCCACACCTCCGTGGCCACCGACTTCGGGCACGGCATCGGCGAGCTCCTCACCGCCGAGGTGGCCCGGCTCCCCGTCGCCGACAGCACCTTCTCCCAGACGATGTTCCACCTCACCCAGGTCAGCCCCTACCACCTCGGCGTCACGACCCAGCTGCTCTCCGAGACCGACAAGGGCTACAACACCGGGTCCATGCGCGGCATCTACTCGCCCAACGTCCGCTGCGCCCAGGAACTCGTCATGGACGAACTGGCCCGCCGCACGGGCCAGGACGGCTACGCGATGCGGCGCAGGCTCATGAAGGACCCGAGGGCGCGCGCCGTCCTCGACAAGGTCGCCCAGCAGGGGGAGTGGGGCCGGACGATGGCGCCCGGCACGGCCCAGGGCATCGCCGTCCACGCCGAGTACCACTCCTTCGTCGCGATCCTCGCCGAGATCGACTGCCGCCCGGAGACCACCGGTCGGAAGATCCCCAACGCGTACACGGGACCGCGTGTGACCAAGGTCGTGTGCGCCGTCGACGTCGGTCTCGCCGTGAACCCGCGCGGGCTCGAGGCCCAGATGATGGGCGGCATCTCCGACGGCATCGCCATCACGCTCACGTCCGGACTCCACCTGCGTGACGGGCACTTCCTCGAAGGCAGCTGGGACCAGTACTTCTACACCCGGCAGTGGAACACCCCGCCCGAGCTGGAGATCATCGTGATGCCGCCGAACGGGGAGAAGCCGGGCGGCGCAGGGGAGCTGGCGGTCGCCGGCGCCATGGCCGCCGTCGCCTGCGCGTACGGGCGGGCCACCGGCACGATGCCGACGGTCTTCCCCCTCAACCACGCCGAGCCGCTCGGCTTCACCCCCCTGCCGACCGTCCCGCCCGTCCCGGCCTCGCCCACCGACGGCCGCGACCGCACCATCTGAGACCTGGAGTCCCCGTGCCGCAGCACACCTTCATCCTGAACGGCAAGGCCGTCACCGCCGACGTCGAGGGCGACGTCCGGCTCCTCTGGGTCCTCAGGGACGTCCTCGGCGTCACCGGCCCCAAGTACGGCTGCGGGGTCGGCGTCTGCCGGGCCTGTACGAGCCATCTCAACGGCAAGGCGTTCACGCCCTGCGCCGTGCCCGTCGACGACCTCGCCCCGACCGACGAGGTCACCACCATCGAGGGGCTCCCCGACACCGTGGGCAGCGACCTGCACCCGATGCAGGAGGCCTGGCTCGACCTCGACGTCGCCCAGTGCGGCTTCTGCCAGCCGGGCCAGATCATGGCGGCGGTGGCGACGGTCCGCCGGGCGCGGGAGGCGGGCCGCGAGATCACCGAGGCGGACCTCGACACGATCCGCAACATCTGCCGCTGCGGCACGTACCACCGCATCCGGCAGGCGGTCCTGGAGGGTTCCCGCCGTATGGAGTGACGGTCCCGTCCCCGTCCCCGTCCCCGGCTCCCGCTAACGCGGAGCTCCTGAGGAGGTTAGGGAGACGTTGGTGTCGCCTGAGACCCTCGTGCCCTGCCCAAGGAGCTCCGCCGGGCCCCTGTCGGTTGTGCTCCCGACCCGACCCGACCCGACCCGAGCCGACCCGGAGCCGGGAGCCGCGACCGCGAGAGGACCTGATGCGCGCCAACGACCGAGACCGCACTGCCGAGGGCAAGGAGCCCGGGCGCACCGCCGCCAAGGCTCCCGCCCGGGGCGACGGCGCACCTGCCGGGTTTCTCGCCCTGCGGGGTGCCGCGGGCAACGGGGCCGCCGTCCAGATGCTCCGAGCCGCCGGTCACCCCTGGGCGCAGACGCAACGGCCCGCGGTGCAGCGCTCGGCCGTCCACGACGTCCTGCGCACCGGCGGGCGTCCCCTGGACGACGCGACCCGCACCGACATGGAGAGCCGGCTCGCCGCCGACTTCTCCGACGTGCGCATCCATGACGACGCCGCTGCCAGGGCTTCCGCAGCCGAGGTCGGCGCCCGCGCCTACACGAGTGGCAACCACGTCGTCATCGGTGACGGCGGAAGTGACAGGCACACCCTCGCCCACGAACTCACCCACGTCATCCAACAACGCCGGGGGCCCGTCGCCGGCACCGACAACGGGTCCGGGCTCAAGGTCTCCGACCCGTCCGATCGCCACGAACGGGAAGCGGAGGCCAACGCGACCCGGGCCATGAGCGGCCCGCCGCGAGGAACCGCGGAGGACCGCGAGGGGCCGACGCCCCGCGCCGCCGGCGAGACGGCGATTCAGCGGCAGATCGTCCAGACGCACGACTCGGACGGCAACGACGTGGGATCAGCCGCGTTCTGGACCTACGCCAATACCGTGGATGCGGCGGTCCAATGGGCGTACGACTACGTCGTCTCGGCCCCTGGACTCGGAGCTCTGGCCGCCTACAGGAACACCCACGGTCACATCGACCAGTGGCTGCGGGTGTGGAACCAGCAGATGACCGTCGGTGTTCCCGGTGGGGTGAGCATGCAGTTCGGCTACGCCGTCGAGACCATCACCGAGATACGCCTCCAGCAGACCGGAGGAGGCGTTCCCGCCGGATATGTGGCGCAGACACAGGCGGCGATCGGGTCGACGCGCCCGGACTATCTCCTGCTCCGGCAGAGCGACTTGGCCTACGCGGGGGCTGTCGACATCACCGCGAGCAACAGCGCCGGGCACATTCACGGCAAGATCGGCTGGCTCACTCTGTTCCCCAGGTTCTGCGAGTCCGTCTACCCCTCCCTGACACCGGCGACCGAGGCGATGATGCGACTCAATTTCCTGGCCGGAAACGTCGGCCCGATGACACCTCAGCAGGCGGCGGCCGCACAGGCGCAAGCAGCCGCGAACATCCAGGAACGCAACCGCATCCTCGCCAGCATGAACGCCCATTTCCAGAATTCGATGGACACGGCGAACATCATGAGCGGCGGGAGGCTCCAGCGCGGCGGGGACCCGCTCATGGTGGCGAACGCTCGCCGAGGAGCGGTACAGCAATGGATGCAGGCACAGTTCAACCTTGGGGATCTCCGTACCGCCGCATCGCTGCTCGCCGCGCTCGGGCACAATCCCACCGCGTTCGGCCTTGAGGGATACACGGCGAGCGAGTCCACCGCTGTCGCCTTCCTGAACGCGCACGGTCAGGCCTGGCAGGCACGGCAGGACGCCCTCGCGGCCGGACAGCTCCAGGCAGTGTGACGGTGGGTTCGGCGTGACCTCGCCTCCCCGCCGACCCGAGTCACCTTGAGGAGCCCGCCGCCGAAGCGGCCGAAGGCCCCCACCGCGACGGGGCGGTGGGGGCCTTCGGTCCTGTGTGCGGCGGCTCAGACGGCCGGCGGGATCCGGGACGGGCGGCCGGTGCCGCGTGTCAGGACGTAGCCGCCGATGCCGGCGAGCGCCGCGAGGACGCCGCCCGCCGCGGTCCAGATCCAGCGGTCGGACCACCAGCCCGAGGACCAGCCGTCCTCCGGGGCCGCCGCCTCCACGGCGGAGGGCCGGCCCGCGTCCGCGTCGGCCTCCGCCTGGTCGGCGGTGGTCGCCCCGGGCACGAGCGGCGCGGCGAGCGAGCCGTCCGTCGCGTAGGCGCCGCCCTGGTCGAGGGTGGTCACCCCGACCCGCGCCGTGAACGGCTGGCCGAGGTCCTCGTCCGGGAGGCCCGTGACGGTCAGCCGGACGTAGTAGCTGCCGGGCAGCGGGTCGTTCGCCCAGGCGTCCGCGGCCGCGCGGACCGGGCGCAGCACACAGGCGAGCTCCACCGAAGCGGCCTCCTTGGCCGCTGTACGGGACTGGGTCCCGTACATGCACGGCTGGCGCCGCCGCAGCCCGTCGTACACGTCGACCCGCCAGGTGGTGGGGCCGTGCCGCAGCGCGGAGTCGGGGAGGGTGACCGTGGCGTTCACCGTCGGCCGCTGTCCGGTGTCCGCCGGGAACACCCAGTACAGATAGTCACCCGTGGCGGCCTGTGCGGTGGCCTGCTGCCCCGGGAGGAACCTCGCGGCGGTACGGAACGTCGTCCCGGCCTCCGTCGGCCCCGCCCCGGCACTCGGGTCCGCGGTGGGGGAGTCGGCCGTCGCGCCCGGCGCCGTGAGACCCAGGAGCGCGGCGCCCGCGAGGGCGGCCGTGGCGAGCATGCGTACGGTACGCATCAGTTGGTCCTCCAGACAGCGACGCGCCAGCGGGACACCCAGCCCCAGAGCAGACCGGCCAGGAAACCGGCGAGCGTGAGCACGCCGAGCAGCCACCAGCCGCGGCCGAGACCGAAGGCGGCCACGTCCGAGGCGGCCGACGGGCCGTCGACGACGTCCACCGTCAGCTCGATCGGCATGCCCGGCGTCGTCTTGACCGACGGGGGAGCGGAGAAGGAGTTGCTGACCTGGAGGCAGACCGTCTCGGCGGCCGGCTTGGCATCGCCGGGAGCGTCGTCGAGATCCGGCTTCGGGTACCGCAGTCCGGTCGATATGACGTCCGTACGCCCGTCGCCCGCCTCCGAGCCGCGGACGATCTCCCGGCCGTGGCGGGTGACCGCGCGCAGCAGCACCCCGTAGTCGTTGTTGACGGCCCGGTCGGCCGACACGCTGACGGAGGCGCGCAGTTCCTGGCCGGGCAGCAGGTCCACCCGGTACCAGCGGTGCTCGCCGAAGGTCTCGCGGTCGGTGTACAGACCGGCCTTGAGCAGCGGAGCGTCGACGCACCGCGCCGTACCCTTCGTCCCCACGGGGGTGACGACCGGGTCGGCGGCGCGGTCGACGAGCTGCTTCACCCGGCGCGAGAGCTCCTCGGTGCGGTGGACCGAGGTGTACGTGCCTCCGGTGGCCTCCGCGATGCAGGTGAGCTGCTGCCGGGTCTTGGCGTCCGGCACGAGGCCCAGCGTGTCGATGACGAGGTGGATGCCCTTCGCGGCGATCTCCCGCGCGACCTGACAGGGGTCGAGCGGGGCGCAGGTGTCCTCGCCGTCGGTGATGAGCACGATCCGCTTGGTCGCCCCGTCGTCGCCGAGGTCGTCGGCCGCGCCGAGCAGCGCGGGGCCGATCGGCGTCCAGCCGGTGGGGGCGAGGGTCGCCACGGCGGTCTTGGCCTCGGTCCGGTCGAGCGGGCCGACCGGATAGAGCTGGCGGGTGTCCTTGCAGCCGCGCTTGCGGTCGGGCCCCGGATAGTCGGCGCCGAGCGTGCGGATGCCGAGCCGGACCTCCTCGGGCACCGCGTCCAGGACCTCGTTGAAGGCCTGCTTGGCGGCGGACATGCGGGACTTGCCGTCGATGTCCTTGGCTCGCATGGACCCGCTGACGTCGAGGACCAGCTCGACCTTGGGGGATTCCTTCGCCACCGGCTCGTCGGCGGCCGCGCTCGTCGGCAGGAGCGCGGCGGTCAGGGCGGCGAGCAGCGCGAGCGCCCCGGTCGCCAGCCGTTTTCTCGTGATCATCGCCGGATCGTATTGATGATCCTCCGACAATCCAAAACGGAGTGGCCGGACGTCCGGTCAGCGGTGCTCGGGTTCGCGAACTCCGGCGTGCGGACGGCGTCCCCCACCGAGCGCTGGTTGCCGTGCGCCGGGATGCCGCCCGCCCCGATCCAGCCGGCGTCGCTGCTGCCCGGGGAGAACGGGCCAGGGGTCTCGTCGGGGCAGCAGCGAGTCGAGGCCCGGCGCTGACTCGCTGGACCCGGTATGGAGTCTCACCCGGTATGGAGTCTCACCCGCGCCTTCGCGTTCATTGACCGATCCACTTTGGAGCGCCTTCATCATTGAATCGCGCGCGAGATGCGAAGATCCCGCCGACTTGCGATCAGGATTGCGGAGTGCTGCTCTGGAATGGGCAGGGGGTAAAGGGCGCAATGATCCGGGCTCGAACGAGTGGCGTTCAGCCGAAGCAGGGGGGTCGACGCGTCGTGTGACGACGGGAAGTCCCGCGCTGCGACCCGTTATCGGAGGTTCACGATGACACAGGTCTCCTCCGCCCGCATTCCACTACGCCAGATCATGGCCGTGCTCTTGACGGCGGCCCTGACGCTCTCCCTCTCGGTGGTGCTCACGGTCACCTCGACGAAAGAAGCAGCCGCCTCGTGCTCGGCCAACCGGTTCAACGGAACGTGGCGCTCTTCCGACGAGAGGCTGAAGCGGATCGACGTATGGCAGGGAGAGGACTGCCACCTGTACGCCAGGGCCTGGTCCGTCTGCGAGCACGACTCGTCGCGTATCTGCAGCTGGGGAAACAAGAGGATGGGAGACAGCCCCGAGCCGAACTTCCAGTTCGTCGGATACAACTGGAGCAACGCCGATGAGGTGCTGCACCTGCGGATGAAGGACAGGTCTCACATCTCGGTGTGGGACAGCACCGACTATCACAGCGGTAAGAAGGTCAGCTTCACGGTCACGATGTACAAGAGCCGTTGAGCCTGCGAAGGCCGGCAACTCCGCCCGCGCCGCTACTGGACGAGACCCCCTGCCGAGACAGGCGGGGGGCCTCGCCGCTCGCCCCGCCGACGACCCTGAGTGGTGGGTGATCGAGTACGTCGGGCACGTGCGCGAGAACGAGCCCGGTGAGGGCAGGCTCAGCACCCGCTGACGTGGAGGAAAGGGTCGCTGGTCACCGTGTCAGTCCTCCGCGGCCAGGCGCCGTACCTCGGCCAGCGCTTCGTTCACCGCTGCCGGGATGTCCGTCACCGGGAAGCGTGCGTGCCGCACCGTGCCGTCACGGTCGATGACCAGCACGGTCCGCTTCAGTCGCAGCAGTTGTCCGGCGCGAAAGGTGGGCAGGCGCAGGGCGGCGGCGAGGCGGAGGTCGACGTCGGAGAGGAGGGTGAAGGGGATGTCCTCTTGGCTCGCGAACACGCGCTGCTCGTCAGGGCGTTGGGTGCTGACGCCGTGCACCTCCGCGCCCGCGGCGCGGAAGTCCTCGTAGGCGTCCCGGAACAGCCGGTTCTCCAGCGTGCAGCCGACGGTGCCGGGGATGTGGGACCAGCCCTCCGGTAGGGGGCTGGGGCTCCCGGTCGCCGGGTAGCAGAACAGGACGGTGGCCACGCTGTCGGCCACCGGGTCGACCGGTGCGCCGTCCCGGTGACCGGGCAGCCGCAGGCGCGGCAGTCGCCGGCCCGTCAGGGCCGCGACGCGCCGTGCCTCCGCGCTCGTCCCGTCGGCGGTGCCGCTGAGAGAGCCGTCGCCGAGGAGCCAGCGGTCGGCCCAGTCCTGCATCGACAGCAGGACCGGCAGCAGCCCCCGGCCGCTCTCGGTCAGCCGGTACTCGTGCCGAGTCGGCCGCTCCTGGTACGGGACCTTCTCCAGCACCCCTGTCTCCACCAGGTGTGCCAGGCGCTCGGTGAGCACCTTCCGGGAGATGCCCAGCTCCTCCTGGAGCGCGTCGAACCTGTGGTGCCCTCGGGCGGTCTCCCGGATCAGGAGCAGGCTCCACCAGTCGCCGACCACCGCCGCGGCCTGCGCGATCGCGCAGGCGGCGTCCCGCTCGGGAACCGACCTCATCGCTACGTCTCCATTTCTGCGCGCACGTCGGCCGTGCGTCGGGACCATCTTGCGCCATGGGGTCGGTTCCGGATAGAAACTCACCTGGAACAAGTGAGTTCCCAAAAGAGACTAACAAGACCCGGGGGTGGGCGCTGTATGAGCGGAACACAAGCGATCCAGGAGCACGACCGACGCGACGACGAACGAGAGACCTCATCGCCGGGCGTCTTCTGGCGCTTTTGGGCCGCCGCCACGGTCAGCGGCGCGGGCACCGCCGTCACCGCCCTCGCCCTGCCGCTCGTCGCCCTCACCGTTCTGGACGCCACCGCTCTCCAGGTCGCCCTGCTCGCCGCCGCCGGGCAGGTCTCCTGGCTGCTGCTCAGCCTCCCGGCGGGCGTCCTCGCGCAGCGCGTGCCGCTGCGCCGACTCCAGGTCACGCTCGACCTCGTACGGTTCGCGGCGCTCGGATCGCTGCCGCTCGCCTGGTGGATCGGCACGCTCACCTATTCGCACCTGCTGTTCGCGGCGCTCGTCACCGGCTCGGCGACCGTGCTGTTCGACATCGGCAACTCGACCTTCCTGCCCGCCGTCGTCCCGGCCCATCGGCTGGCCGCCCGCAACAGCGTCATGTCGGGCACGCACGCCGTCACCGACACCGGCGGGCCCTCCCTCGGCGGCGTCCTGATCGGCGCGACAGGCCCGGTCGGCGCGCTCGTCGTGGACGCCGCCAGCTACCTGGCCTCCGCCGTGCTCCTGCGGACCCTCCCCGAGAGCCGCCCCGTGCCCCGCACCGGCGAGAGCGCGCTGCGGCTGATGCGCGCGGGATGGCGGTACGTCACCAAACACCCGGTCATGCGCCCCTGCATGATCTGGGCGACCGCCGCCAACTTCCTCAACGCGGCCCTCGTCGCCCTCACCCCCCTCTACCTGGTCCGCGGAGCCGGCCTCGACTCCGTACAGCTCGGTCTCGTCCTTGCCATGGACGGGGTCGGCGCGCTCGCCGGCGCCGCCGTCGCGGTCCGCGTGACCACGCGCCTGGGCACCGCGCGGGGCGTCATCGTGGCCGATCTGGCCGGCGGCGCGCTGCTCCTGCTCGCCCCGCTGACCACGTCGGCGGGGGACGCGTACTGGTTCGCCCTGGGCAACGCCGGCTTCGCCTTCGGCACCGTCATCGGCTCGATCACCACCCGCACCTACCGGCAGACGCAGTCGCCCCCGGAACTGCTGTCCCGCGTGATGGCCACGGTCCGCTTCGTCTCCTGGGGCGCGATGCCGCTCGGCGCGCTCACCGCCGGCCTCCTCGCCACCCACTTCGGCGCCCGTACCGCGCTCTGGACCGTCTGCGCCGCCGCCCTCCTGCCCCCGCTCTACCTCTTCTCCACCAAGGTGGGCCGCCACCGCGACCTCATCTGACGCCCTGGCGCCACGACACCGTCAGCCGGCGGCGGTACGCCCAGAAGCCCACGGGCCAAGGTCGTGTTGCGGTGCGTGAAGTCGTTCTCCGGACCGCCCGAGCCGGGGTCGAGGTACGGGCCCGGGCCCGCCGGGCCGACCCGGCCCGCGTCCGCCTGCGGCGGAATGACGTGGCAATGCAGCAGCTACACCTATGCTGACCTGGGAAAATGATGCTTCGCAAGGCTCTTGGGTGTGGGCTGGCCGGGATTCGTCCGGATCTTCGTCCAAGCGGTCGCCCGGCGAGGAGGGGCCGGGAGCTGCGGGAGGGATCGGCACTGGACGGGCGGCACCGTCGTATCCCGCGCCATCTCCTGGCCGTCCGTTTACCGGGGGCCAGAACGCCCGCTCGTCGGGCCGCCGCGTCCCTGGCCTGAATCTCACGGGCGTGTCCGCGGGTGCCGGAAGGGACCTCGCCGCCGGGCGGTGCGGCGAGGTCCCCTCCGTGCAGTGCGCCCGAGGCGGGCAAGGGATCACAGCATCTATGAAATTGCAGAAATCTGCAATTTCATAGATGCTGTGGTTGCTGTGCCCGTAGGTAGCCGCGGGCACAGCGCCAGGCGTTTGCCCCGTCCGGGGTGGTGAGAAGGGTGCCTTACCGTGCCGGTTCCGCTGTATCAGGCGAAGGAAGAGTTGCTCCGGATGCTCGAACACCCGGTGCGGACAAGGGTTCTGGAGCTGCCGCAGGACGGGCGGATGCCGGTGCGGGACTTGCTGGCCGCGATCGAGGTCGAGCCCTCCGCTCTTTCCCGGCAGCTCGCGGTCTTGCGTCGATCGGGGATCGTCACATCGCCCCGTGACAGCGCGACGGTCGTCCACGAGCTGGCGGACGGGGATGGGGCGCAGCTGATGCCGGCGGCGCGGCGGATCCTGACCGAGGTCCTGACGGGTCAGAGCGCGCTGCTGGAGGCACTGCGCGGGTACGAGGTTGCGGCCTCGTGAGCGTGAACACTGCGGTGACGGCCGTGCTGGGCCGGTTTCGCTCCGTCCTGCCCGCCCGGGCGGACTATGCGGTCATGGCCCGCAGTCCTCGCCGGGACCTGCTGGCCGGCCTCACCGTGGCGATCGTCGCCCTTCCCCTCGCCCTCGGGTTCGGGGTCTCCTCCGGGCTGGGCGCGGAGTCGGGGCTGGTCACCGCCGTGGTCGCGGGCGCGCTCGCCGCCCTGTTCGGCGGGTCGAATCTCCAGGTGTCCGGGCCGACCGGTGCGATGACCGTGGTCCTGGTGCCGATCGTCGCCCGGCACGGACCCGGCGGCGTCCTCGCCGTGGGTCTGATGGCCGGTGTCCTTCTGATCGGTCTCGCCCTGCTGCGGGCCGGGCAGTACATGCGGTACGTGCCGGCACCGGTGGTGGAGGGCTTCACCCTGGGGATCGCGTGCGTGATCGGCCTCCAGCAGATACCCAATGCCCTCGGGGTCGCCAAGCCGGAGGGGGAGAAGGTCCTGCTCGTGGCGTGGCGGGCGCTCGTGGAGTCCGTCGCCTTCCCGAACTGGACGGCGATCGGACTCTCGGTGGGTGTCGCTGCGGTGATGCTGGCCGGGGCCCGGTGGAAGCCGACGGTCCCGTTCTCGATCGTCGCAGTCATCGTCGCGACCGTGATCGCGCAGGTCTTCCGTCTTGACGCGGCCCCGATCGGTGACCTTCCCACCGGGTTCCCCGCTCCGTCCCTGGCCTTCCTCGACGCTTCCGCGTTCGGGTCGCTGCTGGCCCCGGCGGTCGCGGTCGCGGCGCTCGCCGCGCTGGAGTCCCTGCTGTCGGCGACCGTGGCGGACGGGATGACGGTGGGGCAGCAGCACGATCCGGACAAGGAGCTCTTCGGGCAGGGCGTCGCCAACCTCGCGGCCCCGCTGTTCGGCGGGGTGCCGGCCACCGCCGCGATCGCCCGCACGGCGGTCAACGTCCGCACCGGGGCCTGCTCCCGGCTAGCCGCGCTCACCCACGCCGCGGTGCTCGCGGTGATCGTGTTCGCGGCGGCCCCCTTGGTGTCGAAGATCCCTCTCGCCGCGCTGGCCGGCGTGCTGCTGGCGACGGCCATCCGCATGGTCGAGGTCGGCTCGCTGCGCGCGATGGCCAAGGCGACCCGCTCGGACGCCGTCGTGCTCGTCCTGACCGCCACGGCCACCCTGATCCTCGACCTCGTGTACGCGGTGATCATCGGCCTCGTCGTCGCGGGAGCCCTCGCCTTGAAGGCGGTGGCGGGGCAGGCGCGGATGGAGCAGGTCGACTTCCGCCCGGACCTGCCCGGAGAGCACAGCGAGGAGGAGCACGCGCTGCTGGCCGAGCACATCGTGGCCTACCGCATCGACGGCCCCCTCTTCTTCGCCGGAGCCCACCGCTTCCTCCTCGAACTCTCCGAGGTCGCCGACGTGAAGGTGGTGATCCTGCGCATGGCGAGGGTGACCACCCTGGACGCCACCGGTGCCCTCGTCCTGAAGGACGCCGTCGAGAAGCTGCACCGGCGCGGCATCGCCGTCATGACCTCCGGCATCCGGCCCGGTCAGCGCCAGGCCCTGGACGCCGTCGGCGTCCTGGACCTGTTGCGCCTGGAAGGCCGCGAGTACGCCACCACCCCTGAGGCGATCGTCGGCGCCCGCAAACACCTGGAGCAGGCGGGCCTGCTGCCCCGTACGCATCACCGACCGCACCGCATCCGGAAGGCCGCACGATGACCGCCCCGACGAGGCCGCCCACCACCGGCGCACCCTGCCCGGCTGGGCCCACGGCCCCCACTACACCCTGCTGCGTCTGCACCCGCAGTCCCCGTCCGGGTTCCGCCTGGCCCGCATGGTGAACGGGGCGGGCCGGTGAGCGTCCAGGTCGAGGCGATGCCCTACCGGCACGTGCTGGACGTGCCGGCCATGGGGCCGCCGTGCGCATCGCCCGCGAGACCACCGCACTCGTCCGCGTCGAAATGCGGGGTGGACCTTCGCCGCCCGAGCGTCGGCCCGGCGCTGCTGATCCCGGCCGAACCGGTCACCGACGCCGTCCGCCATGCCGCAGTCCTGTACCCGATCATCACGGCCACTACGCACACGGGCCGGGTGCATTCGCGTTCGCCGTCCACGACCGCCACCCCTACCAGCCCGCCTGCCCGGGGCGCTCGCCACCGCCCCGGGCGGCGGCCTGGCCATGGTGGTCGAAATGACGAGGGAACGCGGAGCCCACGGGACGGTCATGCAGTGGACCACCGATGACCGTCCCACTCCGCAGCCCCCGAGGCGACGCAAGAACATCCGCCTCACCTCCCGCCCGGGCGAGGTCGAGTGCAACACGAGGAAGGTCAAGGGCCTGGTCCTGAGGACCGAGTTCCTCAAGAAGGCCTGACCGGCGAAGGTCCTACGGCGGTAGGCGAACGTCACGAAGGTGCCCCGCCGGGTCCGCGAGTTGCAAGGATCTGCAATTGTGGAGGTCGCAAGGTGTGAAGAGGGGCGAACGGATGCCTCTACGAAGGAACGGTTCCGGGTGGATGAGATGGGCAGTCATGAGAGAGGTACCCAGGTGAGCACACCGCTGTACCAGCTGAAGGCGGAGTTCTTCAAGACGCTGGGGCACCCGGTCCGCATCCGCGTCCTGGAACTCCTGGCCGAGCGCGAGCACGCGGTCGCCGAGATGCTGCCCGAGGTCGGGGTGGAGGCCGCGAGCCTTTCCCAGCAGCTCGCCGTCCTGCGCAAGGCCAACCTGGTGATCACCCGCCGGGAGGGCTCGAACGTGTACTACAGCCTCAGCCACCCCCAGATCGCCGAGCTCCTGCGGGTCGCCCGCGGCATCCTCTCCGGCGTCCTGGAAGGTCAGGCCGAACTCCTGGCCGACCTCAAGGCCAGCCGCCACGCCTGAACGGTGCTGGCCCTGCGGGGCCCGCCCCCGCTCGTCGGCCGGGCCGCGTTCTGGCTGGTCCTCGTCTCCCTCGTGGGCGGCGCGCTCACTCTTGCGACCGCACGAGCAGAAGACCACCGGCAGGCTCAGCAGGAGCGCCCACACGTCCTGCCGGAGTCCGAACGGCACGGGTGCGTGCCAGCCGAAGACCTCCGTCCCGATCGGGGACCGGACCACAATCGGGACGGAGGGGACCACCGCGACGAGGAAGCGGTTGCGCATGTCGGCCACCATGGCTGCCATCGACATCCCCGCATGGCCACCGTGGCCCGCCTCCTCGTCGGGTGACGGCCCCCACCCTCCGGCCCGTGCTGCCAGCACAGCAGCGACAGTGTTCTGCTGAGTGGACCGGATCATGCCCCGCACGTCCAGGACCACCGTGCTGCGCTCCTTGCCCCCGTCGTGCAAGGGCAGAGCAGGCGCCCGGAGAGTGGGCGGTGACTTCACGTCCGGGCCGGGGCCACGCCGTATCGATCGCGGATCATGTGCTGCGCTGGTCGTGGGTGTCCCGGCGAAGCTGGTCGGTGTGGCGGGTGAGGGCGTCGATGCGTTCGGCGAGCTCGGCGTCCTCGGGCCGAAGGTGGGGCCGGGTGTCGGCGAGCGGGCGCACGAGGCGGGCGGTGTCGTTGTCGGCGAGGGCCTGGTTCAGGTCGCCGATGGCGCCCTCGGCGTCGGCGGGCAGGCCGGCCAGGGCGGTGATCTGGCCGGCGAGACGTCGCAGGTCGGCGGCGTTGTCGCGGGCCCAGGCGTCCACGCTGCGGTCGGCGGCGCGGGTGTCGCGGGTGGCCTGGACGCGTTCCTCGCCCGTGCTTCCTGCCTTCCCCGGCCGCAGACGCAGGTAGCGGCGTTCGGCGGCCTGGCGGCTGGCGACTCCGAGGGGGCCTGCGAGGTCGGCCCAACTGGCGCCCTCGCTGCGGGCGGTTTCGATCAGGCCGGTTTCCCAGCCGGCGAGCTGCTCGCGGACCTCGCGCAGCATCAGCAGTGAGGCCAGGGCCGGGTGCGGGCCCGCGGCCGGTGCCGGCGCCGCTGCCGACGTGCTCGTGGAGGCTTGCTGCGCGTCCTTGACGGCCTGGTTGATGGTCTCCAGTGCCGCGGCTGCGGCCAGGAAGGTAACGGGCACGGTCGGCTCTGCGGCCTCGGTCATGACTGTCTCCGTGGTCTGTCATCCTCCAGATGACTTCTTGCTTGTCATCGTTTCGATGACATGTTACAACGGAAGCACGTTGAAGCGCATTGGCAGTTCCTGCCTGAACCAACTGGAGGTGTTTCGCGATGTTGATGCGCACCGACCCGTTCCGCGAGATGGACCGGATCATTCAGCAGCTTTCGGGTGCGTCAGGCACGTGGTCGAAGCCGTCCGTGATTCCGATGGACGCCTACCGCGACGGCGATGTGTACGTGATCGCCTTCGACCTCCCCGGTGTCAGCACGGAGGCGATCGACATCGACGTCGAGCGGAACATGCTGACCGTGAAGGCCGAGCGCCGGCCCGCGGGGACGTCCGACGGCGTGCAGATGGAGCTGTCCGAGCGGCCCCTCGGTGTCTTCACCCGCCAGATCATGCTGGCCGACACTCTCGACACCGAGCACATCGAAGCCGACTACGACGCCGGTGTCCTCACCCTGCGGATCCCGATCGCCGAGCGCGCCAAGCCGCGGAAGATCGCCATCGGCGGCGAGGCTGGCCGCAAGCAGATCTCCGGCTGACAGGCCGGTATCAGCGCCCGGAGGACGGGGAACACGATCCCCCTCCGGTACCCCGTCCTCCGCATGCCTCGCCCCCTTCGCCCCGCCCACGGAGGTGACGTGAGATGTCGATGCGCCGGGAGTCGTTCCTGGCCCATGTCCAGGAACGCGGCGAGTACCAGACCCAGGAGGAAGCCGAACGCGCGGCCCGCGTCGTCCTGGCCCTGCTGGGCGCACATCTGATCGGCACCGTGCGGGCCGAGCTCGCCGCCCGGCTCCCCGAGACCTACGCCCTGATCCTCCTCAACCCCCTGCAGGCCGCGGAGCCGCTCTCTCCCGAACGCTTCGTCCGGGCCACCGCGGCCTGGATCGAAGGCGCCACCGAGAAGACGGCCCTGTGGGACATCGGCGCGGTCCTGTCCACCGTGGCCGCCGCAGCCGGAGACGTCCTCACCCGCGAAGCCCTGCTCCAGCTCCCGCCCGGCTACGACCTCCTCTTCGGCCACCCCCGGCCCACCTGACCGGCCGGCGCCACCGGCCGGACACCGAACCAGCGACGAGAAAGGCAACCGCAGCACCATGTACGACCAGCCTCGACCGCACCAGGCACAGCCTGCCATGACGTTCGAACGGATGCTGGAACGCGTGCGCTACGAAGGCGCCTACCCCACCCGCGAACGCGCCGAGGAAGCCGTCCGCACCGTCCTGGCCGCCCTCGGCCGACAGCTCGTCGGCGACGAACGCGTCGACCTCGCCCAGGCCCTGCCCGTCGAAGCCGCCCTCGCCCTGACCGCCCAGATCCCCGCCACCGAACGGCTCACCGGCTGGAACTTCGTCAAGGACATCGCCGCCCGCACCGGCACCAGCCCGGCCATCGCCCGCTGGGACACCGGCGCCGTACTCGCCGTCGTCACCCGCCTCACCGGCCCCGACCTCCTCACCCGCATCCTCCACCAACTCCCCACCGGCTACGCACTCCTCTTCGGTCAGCCCGAACTTCGCCAGCCACAGCCCGCAGCGTGACGCGGTAGTTGCAGCAATACCCAGGCCGGCACCCCGGGCAGGCTCTCAAGGCCGGAGGTGCCGCAAGGCGAACTCCGGCGTTGCGTAGGGCCGCCCTGCGGAGCCCCATGCGGGTGCGGTGGTGGCGGCGCCTGGGATGTGTCCGGCGGGGGTTTCGGCGTCGTCGATGGAGGCGTGGTCCAGCTCCGCTTCCGTCGGCAGCTGCCAGAAGCGGCGAGCATGGGCAGAGACGGCGTACGAGACGCCGCTACGCGGGATCCGCTGGGCGCACCGTACGGCGGCCTCGGGGACGGCCGGTGGGTCAGCTCTGCGCGGCATTCCGACAGGCTCACGTACTGCCTTCCACAACGGTGGCGAGTGCGGCGTCGAGGCGGCGTGCCGCCTCGTCCGAGACGGGGGCCATGGCTTCGACGCCGGTGAGAGTGACCATGGTGACGGGGTCGATCGCCTGCACGATCACCTCGTCGCCTTCGGTGCGGACCACGACGTTGCAGGGCAGCAGCAGTCCGACCGAGCGGTCGGCGTCCAGGGCCTGACGGGCGAGTGGGGGGTTGCATGCTCCGAGGATCAGGTAGGGCTCCATGTCGTGGCCGAGTTTCGCCTTGAGCGTGGCCTGTACGTCGATCTCGGTCAGGATGCCGAAGCCCTGGCCGGCGAGGGCACGCCGGACGGTCTCCACCGTCTCGTCGAAGGCTCCGGCGACTCTGATGGTGCGGTCGTAGTGCATGTCTTCACCTCGCTGTTCGGATGGCGACCGCCTCGGCGTGCCACCGCCGCGGTCGTCGTGCTGCTGGCGGTCGGCCCGGGGCAAGGCCGCGAACAGCATGATGTCCTGACGTACCGCCCAGAGGTGGACGACAGGCGCTGAGGGACTATCCCAAGTCCTTCGGTTCGGCCGTGCGGGAGGCAGCCTGCCTGTGGACGTCGTCCATGTCGATGGACCGGATCCCGGTGATCAGTTCCTCCAGGGCCTGTGGCGCCAGTGCGCCGGGCTGTGCGTAGAGCACGGTCCGGTCGCGGACGGCCATCAGGGTGGGGACGGAGGAGATCCGGAAGGCATCGGCGAGTTCCGGCTGCGCCTCGGTGTCGACCTTGCCGAAGACGATGTCCGGGTGGCGCTGGGCCGCCCGCTCATAGACGGGACCGAACATGCGGCACGGTCCGCACCATCCGGCCCAGAAGTCGATCAGCACGATCTCCGAGCCCGTGACGGTGTCCTCGAAGTCTTCCTTGGTCAGCTCGATGGTCGGCATGGGTTCCACTCTCCTCCCGTATACCCGGTGGGGTATACGACAGGTTCAACGGGCGTAGGGGTGGGTGTGTTCCATGCCCTCGCGCTCCATTGCCTCTCGTATACCTGGGGGGGTATTTGACATCGCCGGCGGGAGGCGCTTACCGTCGACGATGTAATACCCAGGGGGGTATCTGGAGGTGGATCTCGCTCATGGCTCGTGAAGTGGACCTGGATACCTTCGCCGCCGCCTGGAGTGCCGGCGCCGTCGTTCTCGACGTGCGGGAGCCGGAGGAGTATCGGGCGGCGCACGTGCCCGGTGCGCACCTCGCCCCACTCTCGACGCTGGGCGCCGCGCCGCCCCGCGTGCCCGAAGGGCGAACGGTGTATGTGATCTGTGCGAGCGGCAACCGCAGCCAGTGGGTCGCGGACCGCCTTGCCGCCGCCGGGATGGATGCCCTTTCTGTCGCCGGTGGGACCCGGGGCTGGGCCGGCGCGGGCCGCCCGGTCGTGACGGGGTCCGCCCCCGGGGCGGTCTGACTCTTCCCTGTTCCTGCGCCCGCCCTTCGGGGAGTGGGCCGCTTTTTGACCTCTCAAATACCCCCCAGGGTATTTGAGTCACCGCTTACGGAGGCTTCCGTGTTCTTCGCCCAGTACTACCTCGACTGCCTCTCCCAGGCGTCGTACATGATCGCCGACGAGACGACCGGTCGGGCCGTGGTCGTCGACCCCCGCCGGGACATCTCCGAGTACCTGGCGGACGCCGAGGCCCGCGGCTTCAGCGTGATCGGCGTCATCAACACCCACTTCCACGCGGACTTCGTCGCCGGCCACCTGGAGATGGCGGCCGAGACCGGTGCGTGGATCGGTTACGGCCGGCGAGCCGAGACCGAGTACCCCATCCGCAAGCTCGCCGACGGCGAGATGATCAGCCTGGGCGACGTCACTCTGGAGATCATGGAGACGCCCGGGCACACCCCGGAGTCGATCAGCGTGCTGGTCCACGAGCACGGCGAGGACACCGTCCCGTACGGGGTGCTCACCGGCGACGCGCTGTTCATCGGCGACGTGGGCCGCCCCGACCTGCTCGCCTCCATCGGCGTCTCCGCCGACGAACTCGGCGCCATGCTCCACGACAGCGTGCAGAACAAGCTGATGGGCCTGCCGGACGAGGTGAGGGTCTTCCCCGCGCACGGCGCCGGGTCCGCCTGCGGCAAGAACCTCTCGACCGAGAGGCAGTCCACCATCGGCGAGCAGCGAGCCACCAACTACGCCTGCGCGCCCATGGCGCAGGACGACTTCGTGGCCCTCGTGACGGCCGGTCAGTCCGCCGCCCCCGGCTACTTCGCCTACGACGCGATCCTCAACCGCAGTGAGCGTCCGCTGTTCGACCCGGCCTCCGCGCCCAGGCCGCTGAGCGTCGAGGACTTCACCGGCCTCCGTGCCTCCGGCGCCGTGGTCGTCGACGCCCGAGACCCGCAGGAGTTCGCCGCCGGACACCTGCGCGGCGCGGTGAACGTTCCGGCCGACGGACGGTTCGCCGAGCAGGCCGGCACCATCCTGCCCGCCGACGCCGACCTGCTGGTCGTCGCCCCCCAGAACCGCGAGGAGGAGATCGTCACGCGCCTGGCCCGGATCGGCTTCGACCGCGTGGCCGGCTACCTGCGCTCCCCGGACGACGCCCTGACCGCACTGGCCGACGAGGTCACCCCGGCCAGCCGCCTCACCGCCGCTCAGGTCCGCGCCGCCCTCACGGGCGCCAACCCGCCGGTCGTCATCGACGTCCGCAACTGCGGCGAGCGCGGAGACAGCGGCTTCATGGACGGCGCCCTGCACATCGCGCTCGGCGAACTGCCGCACCGCCTGGACGAGATTCCCAGGGATCGGCCCCTGGTCCTCCACTGCGCGGGCGGCCACCGCTCCTCGATCGCCGCGAGCCTGCTGCGCCACCACGGCTTCGCCGACGTCTCCGACATCCTCGGCGGCTACGCCGCCTGGGCCCTGACGGAAGTCCCCGCCGCCGTCTGATCCGGCAGGCCGCAGCAGCCGGCGCACCCGCGACGGGGCCCTCGCCGCCCTGACGGGTACCGCCGGGAACGCCGGCCCCCCTACCCCCACGTATACCCCGCCCCGTATTCCTGTCCAGGGTGGGTCACTTCACCACGACGGAGTTTTCATGACGACCGACGCCTCCCGCGCCACCGGCCTCACCCCCGCCACCCTCCAGCAGCTGATCAAGCACGGACGCGGACCCCGTGTACTGGACGTGCGCACCCCGGGCGAGTTCCGGACGGTCCACATCCCCGGCTCCTACAACGTCCCGCTGGACACCCTGCGTGAGCACCGGGCCGAACTCCTGACCCACCTCGACGAGGACGTGGTCCTCGTCTGCCGCTCTGGGGCCCGTGCCGCCCAGGCCGAGCAGGCCCTCGCCGAGGCCGGCCTGCCCAACCTGCGCGTCCTGGACGGCGGCATGATGACCTGGGAGGCCGCCGGGGCCCCGGTCAACCGGGGCGAGGCGCGCTGGGACATGGAGCGCCAGGTCCGTCTGGTCGCCGGCTCGGTCGTCCTGGCCACCGGCCTCGTCGGTGTTTTGGTGCCCGGTGTGCATCTGATCGGTACGGCGATCGGCGCGGGCCTGACGTACGCGGCGCTCAGCAATTCCTGCATGATGGGCGTCCTGCTCTCGAAGCTGCCCTACAACCGTGGTCCGCGCACCGACATCCGTACCGTGATCGCCTCCCTGCGGGACCGCTCGTGATCACCCTCGTCCTCGTAGCGTCCGTCCTCATCGGCGTCAGTCTCGGCATCCTGGGCGGCGGTGGTTCCATCCTGACCGTGCCGATCCTGGTCTACCTGGCCGGTCAGGACACCAAGGAGGCCATCGCGACCTCCCTGTTCGTCGTCGGCGTGACCAGCCTGGTCGGGCTCGTCCCGCACGCCCGGGCCGGCCGGGTGCGCTGGCGCACCGGCCTGATCTTCGGCGCGGTCAGCATGATCGGCGCCTACGGCGGCGGGCGCCTCGCCGAGTACATCCCCGGCACTGTCCTGCTTGTGACCTTCGCGCTCATGATGCTCGCCACCGCCGCCGCCATGCTCCGCAAGTCCCGCAAGGCGAAGGCGGCCAAGCCCGCCCACGCCGAACTGCCCGTCAAGCACGTGATCGTCGAGGGCCTCGTCGTCGGCGCGGTCACCGGCCTGGTCGGCTCCGGCGGCGGATTCCTCGTCGTCCCCGCCCTCGCCCTGCTCGGCGGACTGCCCATGAGCGTCGCCGTCGGCACCTCGCTGTTGGTCATCGCGATGAAGTCCTTCTCCGGACTTGCCGGCCACCTCGCCGACATACAGATCGACTGGAACCTCGCCCTGATGGTCACCGCCGCGGCCGTCGTCGGCAGCCTCGTCGGCAGCCGCTTCGCCGGACGCATCCCCCAGGACACCCTGCGCAAGGCGTTCGGCTGGTTCGTCGTCGTCATGGGCGTCTTCGTCCTCGGCCGGCAACTGCCCACCGGAATCTGGGTCAGCCCGCTCGCCTGGACCGGTATCGGCCTCGCGGTGGCGACCGCAGTGACCTGGGGCACAGTGCGGGCACGCCGCCCACCCGCCACGGACGCGCCCCAGGTAGGTTCCCGGGAATCGGCCGCACACCCCTAGCGTTATACCCCAAGGGGTATTCTTGATTCCAGGGTCGGTGAGAAGGAGGAACCCGGTGAAGGTGGAAGAAGAGGCGGCGACCGCGGTCCTCAACCGGCTGCGGCGCGCTCAAGGGCAGCTCGCGGGCGTCATCGCCATGATCGAGGCCGGCCGCGACTGCAAGGACGTTGTCACCCAGCTCGCCGCCGTCTCCCGCGCCCTCGACCGGGCGGGCTTCAAGATCGTCGCGAGCGGTATGCGCCAGTGCCTGGCCGAGAGCGAGGACGGCGCACCCCCGATGAGCGAGCAGGAACTGGAGAAGCTCTTCCTCACGCTCGCGTGACACACGACGGCGACCGGTGGACATCCGCCGGCCGTCGTCGCTTCGCGCCGTGGGCAGGCGTGTGCGCGCCCAGCTCGCGACGGTCGGTCACCGGTTCCCTGCCCACGACCAAACCGACAACTGACCTGCCTGGCCGTCACCACAAGGCCGGTGCAGGACGACAGCTGCCGCACCGCAGCTCGGACCGCGTCACCGATCGGCACCCCAAGCCGGGTCCTCCTCAGCCGCATTCCCCAGGTCCGCGCTCATCGCTCAACGGTGTTCGGGGTTCTCGAAGTCGAACCGGCAGCCGGCGTCCCACTCGGAGCGCTGGTTTCCGTGGGCGGGGATGCCGCCGGTGTCCTTGAGCATCCTCGCCAGGTGGAGCTGGTTCCAGGTCATGAAGGTCGTGTTGCGGTTGGTGAAGTCGTTCTCCGGACCGCCGGAGCCGGGGTCGAGGTACGACGGGCCCGGGCCCGCCGGGCCGACCCAGCCCGCGTCCGCCTGCGGCGGAATGACGTACCCGAGGTGCTGGAGGCTGTAGAGGACGTTCATCGCGCAGTGCTTGGCGCCGTCCTCGTTGCCGGTGATCAGGCAGCCGCCTACACGACCGTAGTAGGCGTACTGGCCACGCTCGTTGAGGATCGACGAGCAGGCGTACAGCCGCTCGATCACCTTCTTCATGACTGAGGAGTTGTCTCCCAGCCATACGGGTCCAGCCAAGGTAAGGATGTCCGCGGCCATGACCTTCGAGTAGATGACCGGCCACTCGTCGGTCTCCCACCCGTGCTCGGTCATGTCGGGCCACACACCGGTGGCGAGGTCGAGATCCACCGCGCGCAGCACCTCAACCTCGACGCCCTGGCGCTCCATGATCCCGGTGCTGATGTCGATCAGCCCCTGCGTGTGGCTGCGCTCCGGAGAACGCTTGAGCGTGCAGTTGATCACCAGGGCGCGAAGGTCCCTGTAGGAAGCGCCGGAGTCGGTCATCGATGTGTCCCCTTGCGGACGAGCTGGGTGGTCAGCCGGTCAAGCACACCCGGCTGCCGACGTCGACAGTGCCCCCGCTTGGTCCGGCCGAAGATCCGGTCCACTGTCTCGCCTCGTCGGGTGGAAGAGCCGGTCGCCGCGCCATCGGTCGCGGAGCCGGCTCCCCGATCACCCGCATGGCCCCGCACCGATGACATGTATCCCCGAATCAGCTGTCACCGGCAGGTGATCGACGCGATCGCGTTCAGGTACCGCACCGGGACACCGTGGATGGACCTCCCCGAGTACCTCGGCTCGTGGAAACGAGACCGCCGCGCGTTCGGCGGGCGCGCCCGCGATGGACCGGTGGACCGCGCTGTGCCGGGCGGCGCGCACCTGGGCCCTTCGCCACCCGCACGCGTACGTGCTGGTCTACGGCCGGCCCCCGGATACACCCCGCCCGCCGGCGCCCTCGCACCCGCGGCACGGCTGGGACGCGTCTGCTGCGCATCGTGTCCGACGCGCACGCCCACGGCGCGTTCGGCGAACCGCCGGCGGGACGGCCACCCGCCGCGGTGGACGCCGGCGGGACGGCCGCGGAACTCTCCTGCTTCGTCCACGCCCACGCCTGCGCGGGTCCGGCGCGGCAGGCCGGCATCGGCATGTGAAGACGGGGAGAGAAGCGGGAGCGGGAAGCACGGTGGAGGCGGCGGGGTCTCGGACCCTCACCGCCCCCTGTTCCGCAGTCATCCGCCGCGGTGGCTCAGGACGGCGATGGCGAGATCGGCCAGCAGGCCGACGCCGTCGGGGCCGATGCCGTCGACCGCCTCGTCCAGGATTCCCAGGCAGCGTTCACGCCGGTGGGCGATCGCCCACCGGGTCGCGGCGAGCGCACCCGAGGTGCGGACCCGGTGTGCCGCCTCGCCGGCCGGCCCGGTGCGGGGCCCTTCGCACCGGGCGAGTTCCTCCAGCAGCCGCCGCAGCCCGGGGTCGCGGCGCAGCGCCCAGAGCGTGGGGTAGGTGTAGATGCCGTTGGCGATGTCGTGCCCCACCGGCTTGCCCGTGGAGGCGTGACTCGCCGTGAGGTCGAGCATGTCGTCGAGGAGTTGGAACCCCACGCCGAGATGGTGGCCGAAGCGTCCCAGGGCCCGGGTCGTGGCGGCGTCCAGTCCTGCGGCGAGCGCGCCTGTGCGGCACGCCGCGTCGATCAGGGCACCGGTCTTCCCGCCGATCGACCTGAAGTACGACTGTTCACTGCGGTCGGCGTCGAAGAGTGTGGAGGCTTCCTCGGCCTGGCCCTCGCACAGGCGCACCAGGGTGTGGCCCAGGAGGGTTCCGGCCTCGGCGCCGAGGCCGGAAGCGGCGGTGTACGCGTGGCCGATGAGGTAGTCGCCGGCGAGCAGGGCGCGGCTGTTGCCGGCCCGTGCGCTGATGGTCGCGACCCCGTGCCGGGTCACCGCCTCGTCCATGATGTCGTCGTGGACGAGACTTGCCAGATGCAGCAGTTCCACGGCGCGGGCACCGCTGACGGCGCGGCCGCGCGTGCTCGCCGACGGCGGGCCGGCGGCGTGCGCGCCGGCCAGGACCAGCAGCGGACGCAGCCGTTTGCCGCCCGAGAAGACGTCGGCCATGGCCGGCGGGATGACCAGCGGCGCGGCGCGGACGACGGTGTCGATGCCCTCCAGGCAGGCCCGCAGGTCCGCGTGCACGGTGGCGGCTCCCAGTCGCCCGGCCAGCACACCGTACGCCGCGGTGGGCCGCATGCCCTCGACGGGCGGGCGCAGGAGGGGGGCGTCCACGAGCCCGGCCGGCAGTGTCGTCTGGGTCATGACGCCACCGCCCGGGACCCGACCGGCGCGCCGCCGGTGGCCGCGTGGGGGGTACGTGCTTCGACTCTCAGCACCACGTGCTCGGCACCGAGCGAAGCACGGACCAGGGGCCGTGCCGTCGTACCGGGAACGGCCCGCAGCCTGAACCGGGACGCCACGGCGGCGACCGCGAGGGACAGTTCCGTCAGGGCCACTTCGTCGCCGATGCACTTGCGGTTGCCGGCCCCGAAGGGCAGCAGTGCGGCGCGGGCGGCGGGGGAGGGGGAGCGCCAGCGGCCCGGGTCGAAGCGCGACGGATGCGGGAACACGTCCTGGTCGTGGTGGAGTTGGTACGGGCTGAACAGCACCGTGGCACCCTTGGGCACCGGATGGCCCAGAAGGTCGGTGTCCTTGGTGGCGACGCGGCTGAGCAGCCACGCCGGCGGGTAGAGCCGCAGTGCCTCGAGCACGATGTGCCGCGTGTGCTCCAGGCGCGCCAGGTCCGCCGCGCTCAGGGCGCGGGCCGGCCTGCCGCGCAGCACGTCGTCGGCCTCGGCCTGCAGGGCGCGCTCGGCCTCGGGATGCCCCGACAGCAGCTGGAACACCCAGGTCAGCGCGGAGCCCGGCGGCTCCGTCGCCCCGATGAGCAGCGTCATGACCTGGTCGTGGATCTCGGCGTCGCTCAGTGACGTACCGTGCTCGTCGCGGGAGCTCACCAGGATCGACAGGACGTCGCCGTGGTCCTTCCCGGCGTCGCGGTAGGAGCGCACGGTGTCGGCGATGACGCGGTGCATCGTGGCCCGGGCCCGGTCGAAGCGGCGGTTGGCGGGCAGCGGCAGGCGGTGCACCCAGTCGGCCGGGACGAGCATGCGCCGGTAGACGCCCCGCATGACCAGCGGCATGCACGCGACGACCTCGGTGACGGCCCGCTCGCCCAGCTGGGCACCGAACATCGTCCGTGCCGCGACCTCGAGGGCCAGCGTGTGCATCTCCCGGCCCACGTCCAGTGTCCGGCCGTGCTGCCACCGGTTCAGTGCCGTGTCGATCTGCTCGGCCATCAGCCCGGTGTAGCCGGGAAGCCGCGAGGTGCCGAACGCGGGCTGCATCAGCAGGCGCTGCCTGCGGTGCGTGGCGAAGTCCGAACTGACCAGACCGTCACCCACCAGCAGCCGGGCCTTCTCGAACAGCGGGCCGCCCTTGTCGAACGTCCGCGGATCGTGCAGCACGGTGCGCACCGCGTCGATGCCGCACGCCAGATAGGCGCGGTGGCGGCCCAGGCGCAGCGTCACGAGGTCCCCGCGCCCGTACAGCTCACGCAGGAAGGGCAGCGGGCGCCGCCACAACTGCACGGCATGGCCCACGACCGGCAGCCCGTGCGGGGCCTGGGCCGGTGCCGCAGCGGCCCGGGTCATGAACGCCCGCCCTGGTAGGGGCATTCGGCCGGTCGGGCCGAGGGCGCCGGGGTGTGATGAGCGGCGGCGCGGCGGTGCAGCACCATCGGCATCGGGCCGGGGCCGAGCGTCGCCTCGGGCAGCGGGACCCGCTCGGCGTCCGGGACCATCCGCAGCGACCAGCCCGACAGGATCGTCGCGATGACGATCATCGCCTCGTTCAGCGCGAACTTGTCACCGATGCACTTGCGGTTGCCCATGATGAAGGGCTGCATGGCGGCCTCGGTGATGTCGTCCACGCGCTCCGGCAGCCACCGGTCCGGGTCGAACGTCTCGGGCCGCGCGAACAGATCCGGGTTGTGGTGCAGCAGATAGGGGCTGAGCAGCACGATGGAGTCCCGGCCGATGCGGTGGCCGCCCAGCTCGGTGTCGCACGTGGTCATCCGGGTCAGCAGCCACACCGGCGGACGGATCCGCAGGGTCTCGTACAGCACCCGGTACAGGTACGGCAGGCGGGGGAGGTCCTCGAACGCCGGCGGCCTGCCGGCCAGCACCTCGTCGAGCTCCGCGCACAGTCGCCGTTCGACCTCGGGGTGCTCGGTGATCAGGTGCAGGGCCGAGCAGATCGCGTTCGCCGTCGTCTCCATGCCGCCGGCCAGCAGCGTCATGACCTGCTTGTGGATCTCCGTCTCGGACATGTTCTGCCCGGAGCCCTCGTCGACCGCGCCGATCAGGATCGACATCAGGTCGCCGTGGTCGACGCCCGCACTGCGGTACTGCTCGATCGTCTCGTCGACGACCTGCTCCATCCGCTCGTGCGCGAGCTGGAACTCGCGGTTCTCCCGGGTGGGCAGCTTCTCCAGCAGCGAGGTCGGCGCCACCATCCGCTTGTAGACGCCGCGGTTGATGATCGGCATGCACTCCTGCACCTCGGCCGCGGCGCGCCCGCTCATCGGGTTGGTGAACATGGTGCGCGAGGCGATGCGGAGCGTCACCGTGTGCATCTCATCGCGTACGTCGCGTTCCTGGCCGTCGGCCCAGTCGTCGAGCAGCGCCGCGATCTCCTGCCGCATCACCGCCACGTACCCGGGCATCCGCGACTTGTGGAAGCCCGGCTGCATCATCCGCCGCTGCCTGCGGTGCGGCTCCCAGGTCGCCGCGAACAGCCCGCTGCCGACGAGTTGCTCGGCCTTCTCGAACAGCGGCCCGCCCTTGTCGAAGGTCCGCGGCTCCAGCAGCACCCGCTTGATCAACTCGGGGTGGCAGACCATGACGGCGGGGCGGCGCCCCAGCCGGACCTCCACCAGGTCCCCGTGCCGGGGCAACCCGGTCAGGAACTCCAGCGGCCGGCGGGCCAGCGGCACGGCGTGGCCGAGCAGGGGCAGGGCGCCGGGCGCGAGCGCGTAGGACATCGTGCGGGGCGGTGGCGAGACGGTGGTCACGGCGCTCCTCAAACCAGCGGTCGGGTGGGTCGGGCGCTCGGCGGGGCAGCGGGTGCGTCACGGAAGCGGGCCACCGACGCGGTGAGACTGATCCAGCCGGAGGTCGAGCCGTCCCACACCGAGCCGTCGCCGAAGTAGCGCGGCGTCAGATACTCGAACTCCTGGCTTCCGCCGATCAGATGGTCGAGCCCCGACAGATAGGCGCGGACGTCCTCGTCGTGCCCGTGGGGGCCGGCCAGCACCGCGTCACGTGCCGCGATGTAGGCGCGTTCGTGGTGCTCCACGAGGGCGCACAGCCGGTCGACGGCGTCCTGCAGCTCAAGCCCTTCGACCTCGCACAGCACGCGGACGGTCGTCATGGTGTCCCGCTGGGCGTACTCCTTGCGCCACGAGAGCAGGTCGTTGACGAGGATCAACTGCCGCATGCCGTGGTGGTGGACCTCGTCGAACAGGCCCTCTGCGGCGGCCCGGCTCATGTCGACCTCGGCCGCGTACTCGGTGAGCAGTTCAAGGAACTCGCACCCGAAGCTGTCGACCCGCACCCGCATGCACGCCTCGAACTGCGGAACCCGCCTGTCGAGTTTGCTGCGGATCTCCTCCGCGCACCCGCGCAGGAACGCCTCGAGGGCCGCGACGAGCCGATCGACCTGCCGTGCGCTCATCCCGGCCGCGATGCGCCGCCACAGGTCCTGGGCGGCGCGGCCGTACAGGCTCGCGGCGGGGCCGCCGACCCCGCCTTCGCGCAGGTCGGCGACGACGGCGGCGAAGGTCTCGGCGGCCGCCGCGTGGTCGGCGCCCAGTGCCGCCTCGTCGGAGACGAAGCTGTCGATCACCGTGACGAACTGGTACCAGTCGGCGATGTTCTGGGCCCTGCCCGCCTCGGCGTACGGCACCGTCAGAGGCCCGTAGATCCCGTTGCGCTGACGCAGGAAGAACAGCAGCGACTCCTCGGAGTCGAAGCAGTCCGCCAGCATCCGCCGCACCCAGCCGTTGGAGGCGATCTCGATGCGGGCGGCGTCGGGGTGGTAACCAGCGGGCAGCAGCCGCGGCAGCGGCGGCAGGAAGAACTCTCCCGGCCCGTCACCGGGCAGGAGGCGACGGGTGAGGTCGGTGTCGGTGATCACCTTGGATCTCCAGATCGGCGGAGGCGGGCGGAGGCGTTGCTGACCCCCCACAGTGGGACCGCCCGCTAAAGAGTCACTTGAGAGCCGACGGCGCGGGTGCGCCCGAGGCCGGGCCAAGGCATCGCGCAACTCAGCCTTGGCCGGCCGGCCCGTGGGTCCACGTTCGAGCCGGGCATTCCGCCAGGCCGTCGACGTCGGCTCGATCAGGGCCCATCGGGGTGTCGGGCAGGCCGCTGGGGTACGGCTTGCGCTCGTTCACGGCACGGCGTGAGCATGTACGTGCCGGAAGATGTCGTTCCGCCGGCAACGGGAAGGTTCTGCGCCAGCTCTGCGTCAGACGGCGTTCCAGGCCAAGCAACGGATGAGACGGGCGGCAGGACTCTCGCTGCTGGGGGCGGCCCCACCCCCAGCCCGCGCACGCCCTCGCCCCCGGGCCTCGGCCGTGACCGAACGCCCGAGGAGGCAGCCGGGACCGTGCCGGCGCCGCTACGCCGACGGGTGCGGCGGCACCGCGTCGACGAGCGCCGCCAGGGCCTCCCCGAGCGCCTGCGCTCCAGGCCCCGCCGGGCCGCCCGGCTCGGTCATGTAGACGTCACGGCGAATCTCGATCATGAGCGCGCCGACCCGCGGGTCCTTGCCGTAGTACGACAGCGGTACGTACGTCCCGGCGAAGGGCGTGTCCTTCGCCAGGCCCCCGAACCCGCCGAACGCCTCCCGTGCCGCGTCCAGCAGGGCCGGCGGCGTGTGGAAGGCGTCGGTTCCGAGGCAGACCGGCGGACGGGGGCCCTCGCCGTGCAGCTCGTACGGCAGCGGCCCGGTCGGGTACGAGTGGACGTCGACGATCACGGCCCGCCCCGTCGCCTCCAGGCGCCCCGCCACGGCGGCGGCCATGCCCTCGGCGTACGGCGTGAAGTACCGGTCGATCAGCGGCGCCGGGTCGAAGCCGGCGGGGCGGAGCGCGGCGCGGTGCGTGGTCCGCGTGTACACCGCGCCCATCCCGACGGCCAGCATCTCCTCGCGCTCGTCGGGGAACCGCTCGGGGTCGACGACCAGGCGTGACAGGCGGTTGACGAACCGCCAGGGGGTCACGCCGGCGGTCGCCGCGGCCACGGCCGCGATCTCCGCGGTGTGGGCGTCGGTGATGTGGTCCAGCTCGCGGTCCAGTTCCCCGTCGCCGAGCAGGAGGCCCTCGCGCACGTCAGGGGGTATCACCCGCGAGGAGTGCGGGACATGGAGGAGGACGGGGGAGTCCGGGGCGCCGGCGAGGACGTCGTACGAACGTGAGGTCATCGGCTCACCCTTGCACAGCCCGTGCCCGCCCTGGCGTGCGCCCCGCGCTCGCCCGTCGGCGCGGCGCCGGTCACCGGCGGTCGACCGCCACCGTCGCGTGGACGGTCTTCCCGCCCGGGCCCGCGTCCACGGTCACGTCTCGGCACAGACGGAGCACGATCGGCCAGCCGTAGCCCCCGGGGCGCAGCCCCTGGCTGGGCTGGTGCAGCGGGACCTTCCCGCTGGCGTCGGACACGGACACCGTCACCCGGTCGCGTCCGACCCCGATCCCGAAGCCCGTGACACCGCCCGCGTGCCGGAGCGCGTTCGTGACCAGCTCCGAGGTGACGAGCAGCAGGTCCTCGACCTGGGAGGGCCACAGGGGGCCGAGCGCCGCGAGGGTGTGCCGGACGAGCTGCCGCGCCTGGGCCGGGGTACGGACCGGGGACGTGCCGGCGTTCCCGGCGCCGCGCGGGTCCGTCCCGGGGGCCCGGGACCGGGTGTCGCTCCAGGTCTTCATCACGGATCCCTTTCTTCCTGTTCCTGGCCGGTTCCTCGGCAGGTGTTGAGTTTCGTCTGCCCGTTCGATCCGGGGTGATGTGTTCTTTCCGGTCGGAATCGGTCGGGAACGGACGAGGAGTGCCTTGAGGAAGCGGGGGTACGAGAACCGGGACCGCTGAACGGACCGCGAGCCAGAGGAGGTTGTCCCGTGCGGACCGATCCGGCCGAGGCGACGACGACGTACGCGACGAACGGCGTGGGCGAGGACCTGCCCTTTCCCGAGGTGCCGCACGAGGTTCCACCCCGGGACGCGCGCGCCCTGTCGAAGGTGTTCTTCCGCGAACTGGCGGCGCGGGAGGAGGGCACCGCGGGGCACCAGTACGTCCGGAACACGCTCATCGAGATGAACATGTCACTGGTGGTGTACGCGGCGGAACGGTTCCGGACGGGCGGTCCCGAGCGGGAGGACATCCTCCAGGTCGGGATGGTCGGTCTCATCAAGGCGATCGACCGCTTCGACCTGTCGCGCGAGGTGGAGTTCGCCACCTTCGCCGTGCCGTACATCGTGGGTGAGATCAAGCGCTTCTTCCGCGACACCACATGGGCCGTGCACGTCCCGCGCCGCCTCCAGGAGGCGCGGGTCGAGCTGGCCAAGGCGACCGACGAGCTGAGCTCACGGCTCGGCCGGGCCCCGCGCATCGCGGAGCTGGCGCCGGCCATGGACCTGTCCGAGGAGGAGGTGATCGAGGCCCAGGTCGCCGCCAACGGCTACCACTCCACGTCCCTGGACGCCACGTTCGCCGGAGGCGACAGCGAGGACGAGGACGCGGCCCTGGCCGACCTCATCGGCCAGGAGGACCCGGCGCTCGCCCTCTTCGAGGAGTTCCACACCCTCGCCCCGCTCGTGGAGGCCCTCCCGCCCCGCGACCGGCTGCTGCTGCACCTCCGCTTCGTGGAGGAACTCACCCAGACGCAGATCGGCGAGCGGCTCGGCGTCTCCCAGATGCACGTCTCACGGCTGCTCGCACGGAGCCTCGACCGGCTGCGGGACGGCATGACCGTGCAGGGCGGTGAGGCCTGAGGGGCGGCCCGGGGCCGGTGGTCTCAGTGGACCGAGCTCAGGAACGCGCGGGTGCGCTCCTCCGCCGGCGCGTCCAGGAGCTCGTCCGCCGGTCCCGACTCGACGATCCGGCCGCCGTCGAACATCAGGATCCGGTCCGAGACGTCCCGGGCGAACCCCATCTCGTGCGTCACGCACAGCAGGGTGATGTCGGTGCGGTGGGCGACGTCCCGCAGCACGTCGAGCACCTCCGCCACCAGCTCCGGGTCCAGCGCGGACGTCACCTCGTCCAGGAGCAGGATCTCCGGGCGCATCGCGAGCGCGCGGGCGATGGCCACCCGCTGCTGCTGGCCGCCGGAGAGCCGGGTCGGCCGCGCGTCGACCTTGTCGGCGAGCCCGACCAGGTCGAGCAGGTCCCGCGCCCGCCGCGCGGCCTCGTCCCTGCTCTCGCCGAGGACGTGCACGGGCGCCTCCACGACGTTGTCGAGGACGCTCATGTGCGGGAAGAGGTTGAACTGCTGGAAGACCATGCCGATCCGCCGCCGTCGCCCGGCCAGATGACGTTCGCTCGCCGGCACCAGCTTCCCGGGGGTCCGGCCCGGCATGTGGGAGAAGGGCTCTCCGGCCACGTGGATGACCCCGTCGGTGACCCGCTCCAGTGTCATGAGCAGCCGGAGGATCGTGGTCTTCCCGGAGCCGCTCGGGCCGATGAGGGTCACCCGCTCCCCGCGGGCGACCTCCAGGTCGAGCCCGTCGAGCACGGTGTGGTCGCCGTACCGCTTCGTGACCCGGTCGAAGCGGACTGCCAGGTCCTCAGTGGGCAAGGCGTGCCTCCAGTCGTCGTACCAGTACGGACGTCGGCCAGCTCGCGAGCAGGAACACCGCGGCGGCCAGGGTGAAGCTCTCCAGATAGGCGAAGTGGGTGCTGCCGTAGGTGTTCGCCTCGTGGACCATCTCGTGCACCGTGATCACCGACAGCAGCGGCGTCTCCTTGAACATGGACACCGCGTAGTTCCCCAGCGGCGGCAGGACATTGCGCACGGCCTGCGGCAGCACCACCGCCGCCCACACCCGCCGGCGCGGCAGCGACAGGGCCGTACAGGCCTCCCACTGCCCCTTCGGCACGGCGTCGATGCCCGTCCGGTACACCTCGGAGAGGTACGTGGCGTAGTGCACGCCCAGGACCAGGACGCCGAGCACCGGCGCGTCGAGCCCCGGGACCAGCACCCAGGCCGCGAACAGCTGCACCAGGAGCGGAGTCGAGCGGACGAACCCGGCCGCCCCGCGCACCGGCAGCGCCAGCCACACGGGACCCGCACGCTGGACGAGCGCGAGCACGAGACCCAGGACCGCCGCGACGGCGAAGCCCAGCACGGTCGCGACCAGGGTGACGCCGAACCCTTCGAGTACGGCCGGCAGAGCGGCCACGGCCGCCTCCCCGTCCCACATCACACGCCTCCTTCCTGCCCGGCACGGGCCTTCGCGGCCCGCTCCAGGGCGTTCATGCCGAGGCTCAGTACGACGGCCAGGCCGAAGTAGAGCCCCAGGAGCAGCAGGTACGAGGCGGCCGTCGCCCCCGTCGACGAGCGCAACTGGTCGATCTGGAAGGTCAGATCAGGGACCGTGACCAGCGAGAGCAGTGGCGTCGCCTTCAGCAGCTGGACGAGCAGGTTCTTGAACGGCGCGACCATCAGAGCGTGCGCCTGGGGCAGCACGACCCGCCGCAGCCGCAGCGCCGGGCCCATGCCCAGCGCGATCGCCGCCTCGGTCTGGGCGCGGGGCACCGCGGCCACCGCGCCCCGCACCACCTCGGAGCCGTACGCCCCGAAGTTGAGGCCGAGCGCGAGCACGCCGCAGGCCAGCGGCTCCAGCCGGAAACCGAGCATCGGAAGCGCGAAGAACAGCCAGAAGAGCTGCACGTACAGCGAGGTGCCGCGGAAGAACTCGACGACGAGCCGCGCCGCCGCGCGCACCGGTGGCCGCGCTGACCGGGACAGCAGGCCGAGGGCGTAGGCGAGGACCAGGGCGAGCGCGGCGCCGAGCACCGTGGCCTCGACCGTGACGAGCAGCCCGTCGGCGAGCCGCGGCACTGCGCGGCTGAGCTCGGGGAGGAAGTCAGCCATGCCGGCCGCCCCTCACCCGGTGCACAGGTCGGCGGTCCGCAGGGAACGGGGCGGCACCTCGCGCGTGGTGAAGCCGTAGCGTCCGATCAGCTCCACGAACCGGTCGGGGGCGCCGGTGATCTTCCGGAGCTCGGTGTCGAAGGCGTCCCGCAAGCCGGTCGCCCCCGGGCGGAACACGGCCCCGCCCGCGCCGAGTTGCCGCACGCCGTCGACCACCGGGACGAACGGCTCGGCCACCTCGACCGAGGCGCCTCGGTTCGTCCGCGCGAGCCAGCGCAGGGATATCGCGGTCAGCGCGAAGGCGTCGATCCGGCCGGCGAGGAGGGCGTCGAGCCCGTCCTGCTGCTTGGCCAGCGTCTTCACCGACCCTTCCGGAACCCCCGCCGCCTTCGCGAAGGACGCCTCCACCGCGGCGGTCAGCACACCGACGGTGGCGCCCTTCGCCGCGCAGGACGCGAGGTCGCTCAGCCCCTTCGGGTTGCCCTTTCGGACCATCAGCGCGGTGGGGGAGACGAACTCCGGCTCGGAGAAGATCACCTTGGCGCAGCGCTCGGGCGTGATCGACATGCCCGCGCTCACCACGTCGAACCGGTCGGCCAGGAGCCCGGGGATCAGTGCCCCGAACTCGGTCAGCGTGGGCCGCAGTTCGCGTACGCCGAGGGCCGTGAAGATCTCGCGGTGGAGCGTCGGGGCCTCGCCGGCGAGCTCGGCGCCGTCCTGGAAGCCGTACGGTGCCTCGCCGGCGAACCCGACCCGCACGAAGCCCTGCTTCCGCAGCTTCGCCAGGAGCGCGCCGTCGTCCTCGGGCGCCCCCGTCCCGGCCTGGGTGCGGGTGCACGCGGCCAGCAGGCCGGGCGTCAGGGCGAGTCCGCCCAGGAGCGCCGTTCTGCCGAGGAAGCGGCGGCGGTCGAGGGGCGCGGGGCCGGTCACGACCGGTCCCCGGGGCGCGCGGCGACGAAGGAGGGCCGCCGGACCGGGGCGGCGAAGGGGGCCTCCGGCGGGTTCTCGACGCTGTTGAAGACGAGGAACACATTGCTGCGCGGGTACGGGGTGATGTTGTCGCCCGAGCCGTGCAGGGCGTTGCAGTCGAACCAGGTGGCCGAGCCCGCAGGACCGGTGAAGTGCCGGATGCCGCAGGCGTCGGCGAAGGTGGTCAGTGCCTCGTGGGACGGCGTACCGGCGTCCTGCATCCGGAGCGACTGCTTGTAGTTGTCCTGGGGTGTGGCACCGGCGCAGCCCAGGAACGTGCGGTGCGAGCCCGGCATGATCATCAGGCTGCCGTTGGTGGTGTGGTTCGGGGTGAGCGCGATCGACACCGAGACGGTCCGCATCCTCGGGAGGCCGTCCTCCGCGTGCCAGGTCTCGAAGTCGGAGTGCCAGTAGAAGCCGCTGGCACCGAAGCCGGGCTTCACGTTGACCCGCGACTGGTGGACGTAGACCTCGGAGCCGAGGATCTGGCGGGCGCGCCCGACGACCCGGGGGTCCTCGGCCAGCCGGCCGAAGACCTTGCTGATCCGGTGCACCTCGAAGACGGAGCGGATCTCCTGGGAGCGGGGCTCGACGATCGCGCGCTCGTCCGCCCGCACGGCGGGGTCGGAGACGAGCCGGTCCAGCTCGGCCCGGAGCTCGTCGACCTCGGCAGGCGTGACGAGCTCGTCCACCGTGACGAAGCCGTCGCGGTCGTACTCCGCGAGTTCGCGGGCCCAGAAGGGGCCCGCCGTGCCGGGCTCGGACCACACGACGGGGTCCTTGCGGCCGATCAGCTCCTCCTTGGGGCCACGGGTGGGGTAGAGGTCGACGGGGCGGGTGGGTGCGGAGGGCATGAGGAAGCGTGCCGCCTTTCTCGGAGGGATCTTTTCCGTTTCGTCCGGTGTCGTGCCGGGGCTCAGGCGTCGTCCCCGGCGGTCACGCCGGGTTCGGTGAGCAGGGGGTAGACGCCGTTCTCGTCGTGGTCCTCGCGGCCCGTGACGGGCGGGTTGAAGACGCACAGGCAGCGGAAGTCCCGCTTGACCCTGAGGGTGTGGCGTTCGTGGCCGTCGAGCAGGTACATCGTTCCGGGCACGATCGTGTAGGAGCGGCCCGTCTCCAGGTCGGTGAGCTCGGCCTCGCCGGCCGTGCAGACGACGGCCTCGACGTGGTGCGCGTACCACATGGAGGTCTCGGTGCCGGCGTACAGCACCGTCTCGTGGAGGGAGAAGCCGACCCGCTCGCGGGCCAGGACGATGCGCTTGCTCTCCCAGGTGCCGGACGCGGCCCTCACGTGCCGCTCGGTGTTCTCCAGCTCGTCGAAGGTACGGACGATCATGGGGTGTCGCCTTTCGGATACGTGTTCTGGATACGTACTGCCGGGGATGGGCGGCGGGGGTCAGGCGGTGTGACGGACGGAGCGGGCCAGGATGCCGAGGCCCTCGTCGAGTTCGTCGTCCGTCGCGGTCAGCGGCGGCAGCAGCTTGACCACCTCGCCGCGCGGCCCCGAGGTCTCCACGAGCAGGCCGGTCTCGAAGGCGCGGCGGCACACCGCGTCGGCGCGCTCCCCGTCGGCGAACTCCAGGCCCCACACCAGCCCGCGGCCGCGGACCGCGAGGCCGGTGCGCCCGTCGCCCGCGCACAGGTCGAGGAGGGCGCGCTCGACCCGGTCCGCCCGGCTCAGGGTGCGCTCGCGCAGCGCGCCGTCGCGCCAGTAGGCGTCGAGGGCGGCCGTGGCGGTGACGAAGGCGGGGTTGTTGCCGCGGAAGGTGCCGTTGTGCTCGCCGGGCTGCCACACGTCGAGCTCGGGGCGGAAGAGGCAGAGGGCCATGGGCAGGCCGTAGCCGCTGATGGACTTGGACAGGGTGACGATGTCGGGCGTGATGCCCGCCTCCTCGAAGGAGAAGAAGTCGCCGGTGCGTCCGCAGCCCATCTGGATGTCGTCGGCGATGAGCAGCATGTCGTGCCGGCGGCAGAGCTCCGCGAGCGCGCGCAGCCACTCGGCCCGGGCGACGTTGATGCCGCCTTCCCCCTGGACCGTCTCGACGATCACGGCCGCCGGGTGGTCGAGGCCGGAGCCGGCGTCGTCCAGGAGCCGCTCGAGCCAGAGGAAGTCGGGGAGGTGTCCGTCGAGGTAGTCGTCGAAGGGCATGCGGATCGCGTGGTTGAGCGGGACGCCGGCGCCGGCGCGCTTGGCCGCGTTGCCGGTAAGGGCGAGAGAACCGAGCGACATCCCGTGGAAGGCGTTGGTGAAGGAGACGACCGTCTGCCGCCCGGTGACCTTCCGCGCGAGTTTCAGCGCGGCCTCCACGGCGTTGGTGCCCGTGGGGCCGGGGAACATCACCTTGTAGGGCAGTCCGCGGGGCTCCAGGACCGCGCTGCGGAAGGTCTCCAGGAAGTCCCGTTTGGCGGTCGTCGACATGTCGAGGCCGTGGGTGATCCCGTCGTCGGCGAGGTAGTCGAGGAGGGCCCGCTTGAGCGCCGGATTGTTGTGGCCGTAGTTCAGGGAGCCGGCGCCGGCGAAGAAGTCGAGGTAGGGGCGCCCCTGCTCGTCGTACAGCCGGCTCCCGGTCGCGCGCGCGAAGACGACGGGCCAGGCGCGGCAGTAGCTGCGGACCTCCGATTCGAGGGTCTCGAAGACGGAGGGGGCGGCGATGTCGGTCGTGGCGAAGTCGGTCAGGGTCACGAGGTCTCGTCTCCAGATGGGGGGCGGAACGTGGTGGGGCGTACGCGGGCGGCGGCAGCGGTTCAGGAGGCCGGCGGGCCGACCGGGCCGATGCGGTACAGCACCTCGGAGTCGTGTCCCGCCGCCGGGAAGGCGGCCGAGGGGAAGAGGACCTCCTGCGTCACGTCCGCGCCCTGGCGGCGCGCGTAGGAACGGAACAGGCGGTCGGACGCCACGTTCCCCGGGGTGACCGTCGCCTCGACCCGGTTGATTCCGTGCTCGGCCGTGACCCGAGCGGACAGGGCGTCCAGCAGGGTTCCGGCTACCCCGCTTCCGCGGTGCGAACCCTCGACGGCGATCTGCCAGACGAAGAGGGTCTCCGGCGCGTCGGGCCGCAGATAGCCGGTGACGAATCCGATCGGGCGTCCGGAGGCGTCACGGGCGACGGCGGTCGTGTCGGCGAAGTCGCGGCACCACAGCAGGTAGCTGTACGGCGAGTTGAGGTCCAGTTCGCCCGAGCCGTGGGCGATCCGCCAGAGTTCGGCGCCGTCCGCGATCGTCGGGGGTGTCGTACGGGCAGTGGCAGTGGCAGTGGTCATGGGCGCCGAAGCTACCCAGTGGATCTCGGAACTTCCTGGTCCGGAGGCCTTGTTCGGGGCCGAGGGATCGTGATAGGTGCGCCGATGGTCGATGTGGCGCGAATGCATGCTTCGGCACGCGGAAAGCGGGTCCGTATCGGGGCAAAATCACCGTTTATAACGGATGGGTAACGCCTCTTGTGCACCCCTGACGCATGCGCGAAGAGCGTGAGAAGATCCGGGATTTCGCGTTTGAAGCCGCCTGGAGCGGTCAGGCGTACGGGTCGGCCCGCGTGCGTCGCCGTACGGAACCGTCCCGGAACGCGCCGGAGCCGGGCCGGGGTGTGGCGAGCCCGGCCCGGCTCCGTTCGTGCGGTCGCGCTGGACCTACCAGATCGCCTCGACCCACTCGGGGTGGTCGATGAACGGGTTGCGGTTGCCCTGGTAGGTGCCGTAGATGATGTTGTTACGGCGCTCCTCGAAGGCGCTCGGCGGGTCCTGCTCGTTCCACTGCTTCAGGATCGAGAGGCGGCCGTGCCAGGGGACACTGCCGTTGGAGGTCGACTCGTTGGGCTCCAGGTCGGCCCAGGCGTCGTCACCCTCGTAGCGGACGGCCATGTAGAGGATCATGCGGGCCACGTCGCCCTTGTCGGCGTTGCGCGGCTCGAAGGAGTTGGAGTCCGTGTAGCTGCCGGGGGCGCCGCTGACCGCGCTGCCGCCGTTGTCCCAGTCCTTGTTCCCACGGGTGCTGTTCACCTGGACGTCGCACGCCCGCAGGTGGTGCAGGTCGGTGCCGGGGCCGGCCGAGGTGCCGAAGTTGCCGTGGGACTGCGCCCACACGTGCTCGCGGTTCCAGTCGCCCACGTCGCCGCCGTTGAGCGACTTGCTGCGCGAGATGCCGCTGTACAGCAGGGTCACGTTGTTGGTGTTGGCGGGATCCTGGTCGGTGACCTTCAGCGCGTTCCAGACGGCGTCGTACGAGATCTTCGTCTGGCTGCTGATGATCGTGTGCAGCGCGGACTTGAGGCTCGTGCCGGTCTTGCCGACGGCGTTCTTGTAGTACGTGCTGTCGTACGCGGTCGTCGTGGCACTGGCGGGCGTCGCGGTGATCGCGGGGAGGGTGACGCTGACGAGGGTGGCAGCGAGGGCCGCTGCCCACGCCTTCCATCTGCCGATCCGCACAACGGACATGGGGGGCCCTTTCCCGGGGACGGTGCGCGCGGGGCGGCGGGAACCGGCTCAAGGCTCCCGCTGTCTACGCGTGTTGACTTCGTGTCACCGGGAGGGTGGCACAGGTCAGGTACCTGTCATGTAACGGGAAAGAGGCTGTTCAGTGACGTTCTCGTATAGGGAAACCCGAACGCCGCCGAAGAGTCGGGCCCTTGGTGGTCTCAGGTGTCCCCGTGTCCTCAGGCGCCCCGGACGTCCACCGGCATCCCCTTCGGCTCCTTGATCCGTTTCATGATGATCTGCGAGTTGACCTCGGTGACCCCGGCCAGCGTCGTCAGCCGCTCGATCCACAGCCGCTCGTACGCCGCGAGGTCGGCCACCGCGATGCGCAGCAGGCAGCCGGGGCTGCCGAACAGCCGGTACGCCTCGATGACGTCCGGCACGTCCTGGAGCGCCTCCTCGAAGGCCTCCACCGTCTCGCGGTCCCGGCGCACCTCCACCGAGACGAGCACCTCGAAGCCCCGCCCCACCGCCTCCGGGTCGATGATCGCCCGGTAGCCCTGGATCACCCCGTCCTGCTCCAGCTGGCGCACCCGGCGCAGGCAGGGGGAGGGGCTGAGCCCGACCCGCTGGGCCAGCTCCTGGTTGCTCAGCCGGCCGTCGCTCTGGAGCTCGCGCAAGATGTGGAGATCGATTCGGTCCATGGCGCAATTATCTACCACGGTGAAACGATCCGGCGGCTGACTTCGCAATCGCCTTGCGCGCTCCCTGCCCTATCGTTGCGGAGCAGGGTGATTTCGGTTCGTGACCAGTAAGGACGGCAGGCAATGATGCGGACGAACGACGGAGGACCGCGCCGGATCGTCGTCATCAGCACCGGTGGCACGATCGCCAGCCGCTGGCAGGGCACGGGCTACGCGGCCGACGCCTCCGGCAGCGACGTCCTGGCCACCGCGCCCCTCCCCGAGGGCGTCACCGTCGAGGTCGTCGACCTGTTCAACGTGAACAGCTCGCGCATGACCTCGGCCCACCAGCTCGCCCTCCTGCGGACCGTCCACGAGACGTTCGCCGACCCCGGCGTCGACGGCATCGTGGTCACCCACGGCACCGACACCCTGGAGGAGACCGCCTTCCTCCTCGACCTCCACCACAGCGACGCCCGCCCGGTCGTCCTGACCGGCGCCCAGCGCCCCTTCGGTACGGGCGACGGCGACGGCCCCGGGAACCTCTACGACGCCCTCCAGGTCGCCGCCTCCGTCCGCGAGCTGGGCGTCCTCGTCGTCTTCGACGGACGCGTCCACGCGGCCCGCGGCACCGTCAAGACCCAGACCATCGCCGCGGACGCCTTCTCCGACCCCTCCGCAGAGCGCCTCGGACGCGTCGGCTTCTCCCGCGTCGACGTCGAGCGCCTCCCGGAGCGCCCCGCCCCCCTGCCGCTCCCCGACGCCGCGCTGACCGCGAACCCCGGCGCCACCGGCCCCGGTACGACCACGCCGCCGCGGGTCGACATCGTCACGCACCACGCCGACGGCGACCCGCTCTTCATCCGGGCGGCCCTGGCCGCCGGCGCCCGGGGCATCGTCCTCGAAGCGACCGGTGCGGGCAACGCCACCCCCGAGATCGTCGCCGCCGTCGCGGACGCGGTCGCCCAGGGCGTCCTCGTCGCCGTGAGCACCCGCGTCCCCGCAGGCCCGCTCGCCGAGATCTACACCGGCGGCGGAGCGGTCGACCTCGTCGCCGCCGGAGCGCTGCTCACCGGCACGCTCCGGGCCTCCCAGGCGCGGATCGCCGTCCTCGCCGCGCTGCTCGCGGAGGGCGACGGCGCCACGGACCCCGCGCGCCGCTCCGCTCTCCTGCGCCGCCTCCTGGAGGGACCCGTCCGCGTGGAGCCCGCGCTCGCCACCGGCGGCTCCCGGTCGGCCTCGGCCGTCGCCACGCGAGCCTGACCCGGACGGTGACGCGGGGGCCGGACCGTTCGACCGCCGCCCCGACCCACAGGCCCCTGAGCGGGCCCCGAAACCCCGGCTCGCGGACGGAGTGTTCCCCACCCGCCCGCGAGCCGGAGCCACCCTCCCGCCCCACTCCCTGCTGCCGTACGGCCCCGAGCCCGGCCGTGCTTCCTCACCCCGTGCGTGGACACCGGCGCCCGTACGTGGCCGCGTGTACCCGGCCGCCTCCGCCGTGCCCCCGCCCCGACGCCCATGGCCGTTCGCGACGTCCCCCTCCGCGAACGGCCCAACGCCTCACTGCTTCCGAATGCCCCTTCGCCCAGCCATCACGGGCGACACCCCATCCCGCCGAAACCCCGCTGCCCCCTGGGCGCGCCAAGCACCCCTAGGACCGCACCCATGGTTCCCGCACCCGCCCCGCACTCCACCCCCGTCCGCAGCGAGCACGACCTGCTCGGCGACCGGGACGTGCCGGCCGACGCCTACTGGGGCGTGCACACGCTGCGCGCCACCGAGAACTTCGCCATCACCGGGACGCCGATCTCCGTCTACCCCCTGCTGATCGACGCGCTCGCCGCCGTGAAGGAGGCGGCGGCCCGAGCCAACGAGGAGCTCGGTCTCCTCCCGGCCGACAAGGCCGACGCCATCGCCGGTGCCTGCAGGGAGATCCGGTCCGGGCAGCTCCACGACCAGTTCGTCGTCGACGTCGTGCAGGGCGGCGCCGGCACGTCGACCAACATGAACGCCAACGAGGTCGTCGCCAACCGCGCCCTGGAGCTCCTCGGCCACGCCAAGGGCGACTACGCCCGCCTCCACCCCAACGAGGACGTCAACCTCGGCCAGTCGACCAACGACGTCTACCCGACCGCCATCCGCATCGCTGCGATCGGCGCGGCCCGCGAGCTGCTGCTCGCCATGGCCGTGCTCCAGGACGCCTTCGCCGCCAAGGCGCTGGAGTTCCGCGAGGTCGTGAAGATGGGCCGCACCCAGCTCCAGGACGCGGTGCCCATGACGCTGGGCCAGGAGTTCTCCACGTACGCCGTGATGCTGGAGGAGGACCGCGGCCGTCTCGCCGAGGCCGTCGAGCTCATCCACGAGATCAACCTCGGCGCCACCGCCATCGGCACCGGTCTCAACGCCGCCCCCGGCTACGCGGAGACCGCCCGCCGCAATCTCGCCGAGCTGACCGGCCTGCCCCTCGTCACCTCCGTCAACCTCATCGAGGCCACCCAGGACTGCGGCGCCTTCGTCCAGCTCTCCGGGGTACTCAAACGCATCGCGGTCAAGCTCTCCAAGACCTGCAACGACCTGCGCCTGCTGTCCTCCGGGCCGCGCGCGGGCCTCGGCGAGATCAACCTGCCGGCCGTCCAGGCGGGTTCGAGCATCATGCCCGGCAAGGTCAACCCCGTGATCCCCGAGGTCGTCAACCAGGTCGCCTTCGAGGTGATCGGCAACGACATCACGATCACCATGGCCGCGGAGGGCGGACAGCTCCAGCTCAACGCCTTCGAGCCCGTCATCTTCCACGCCCTCTCGAAGAGCCTCCTCTCGCTCCGGGCCGCCTGCCTCACCCTCGCCGAGCGGTGTGTCGACGGCATCACGGCCAACACCGAGGCCCTCCGCGCGGCCGTGGAGAACTCCATCGGCCTCGCCACCGCCCTCAACCCGCACCTCGGCTACACCGCCGCCACGGCCATCGCCCAGGAGGCGCTCGCCACCGGCCGGGGGGTCGCCGAACTCACCCTGGAGAAGGGGCTGCTGCCCGCGCACCGGCTCGCCGAACTGCTCACGCCCGAGCGGCTCACGGGCGCTCCGGGCCCGTCGCTCGCCTGATCACCCGCTCCGTGGCCTCCGGTACGGTGACGGGCCTCCGCGCCCGTCACCCGCCAGGAGCCGCCGCATGCCCACCCACGCCCCCGAAAGCACCGCCCCGAAAGCACCGCCCCCGAAAGCACCGACCCCCAAAGCGCCACTCCCGCCGCCCCCGACGGTGCCGACCACGCGGCCGCCCGCCGCGTCGTGCGCATCGTCCGCGAGACCCTCGGTGAGGATGCCGTCCTCGCGGCCTGTCTCCACGGCTCCGCCGTCCTCGGAGGGCTGCGGCCCACCAGCGACGTGGACGTCCTCGTCGCCCTGGCCCGGCGCACCACCGAGCGGGAGCGCCGCGCCCTCACCGAGGCCCTGCTCGCCGTCTCGGGCAGCAGGGCGTACGAGGGTCCCGCGCGGCCCGTCGAACTGAGTCTGGTCGTCCACACCGACGTCCGGCCCTGGCGCTACCCGCCCGTCTGCGAGCACCTGTACGGGGAATGGCTCCGCGACGACTTCGAGCGCGGCCTCGTCCACGCCCCCGGGCCCTGCCCCGACCTCGCCCCGCTCCTCACCATGGCCCGCGCCGGGGACCTCTCCCGCCGGACTCGACGGCGACACCCGCAACGTGCTGCTGACCCTGGCCCGGATCCTCACCACCCTGCGCACCGGCCGGATCCGGTCGAAGGACGGGGCGGCGCAGCACGTGCTCGGCGAACTTCCCGAGGAGCACCGGCCGGTGCCGGCCGCCGCGCGGGACCAGTACCTGGCGGGGGAGTACGGGGACCGGGCGGAGCTGCTGCCCGCGGCGCGGACCCACGCCGCGTACGTAGCAGAGGAGATCAAGAGGGCATGTCCGGCCTGAAGTTACCCGGCAGTTTCTCGTGACTTCCTCGGCGGGCGGTCGTAGAACGTGTTTCCATTCACTCGCGAGTGAGGAAGATCACATGAGTGAACACCCCCTGTCCGTCCAGGGAAACCACCGCGTCAGCCGCCGCAGCTTTCTCGCGGGAACAGGTTCTGTTCTCGGCGCCGCCGCCCTCGCCGGCACGATCACCACCCCCGCCCGCGCCGAGGTCCCCGGCCTGAACTGCACCCCCATCACCGACGGTTCCCAGGTGCGCGCCCTCGTCATCGGCACCGGCTACGGCGGCTCCGTCGCCGCCCTGCGGCTCGCCCGCGCGGGCGTGGACGTCCACATGATCGAGATGGGCATGGCCTGGGACACCCCGGGCCCCGACGGCAAGATCTTCGCCAACACCACCACCCCGGACTACCGCTCCTTCTGGCTGCGCACCCGCACCAGGCAGCCGCTGAGCCAGTTCCTCGGCTTCCCGCTCGACAAGGACGTGCCCATCCACACCGGCATCCTCGACGCCGAGGACTTCGCCGGCATCACCGTCTACCAGGGGCGCGGCGTCGGCGGCGGCTCCCTCGTCAACGGCGGGATGGCCGTCACCCCGCTCCGGGAGCGCTTCCCGGAGATCCTCCCCACCGTCGACCCGGCCGAGATGTACTCCACCTACTACCCGCGCGCCAACGCGGGCCTCGGCGTCACCTCGGTGGACGTCAACTGGTGGGAGAACGCGGACTGTTACCAGTACGCCCGCGTCGGCCGCAAGCACGCCCAACGCTCGGGATTCCCCTTCGTCTTCGTGCCCAACGTCTACGACTGGGACTACATGAAGCAGGAGGCCGCCGGGTCCGTCCAGAAGTCCGCCCTGGCGGGCGAGGTCATCTACGGCAACAACGCCGGCAAGAAGAGCCTCCAGAAGACGTACCTCGCCCAGGCCGCCGCCACAGGCCGGGTGAGCGTCTCCCCGCTGCACCGGGTGACCTCCGTCAGCCCGGCCGCCGCCGGCGGCTACACCGTGGTCATCGACCAGATCGACACCACCGGCGCGACCCTCGTCACCAAGACCGTCCGTGCCGACCGGGTCTTCTTCGCCGCAGGCAGCGTCGGAACGAGCAAGCTCCTCACCCGCCTCAAGGCGACCGGTGCCCTGCCGTCGCTCAACGAGCACATCGGCAAGGGCTGGGGCGACAACGGCAACGTCATGTGCGGCCGCGCCAACCACATGTGGGACCCCACGGGCAAACTGCAGTCCTCCATGCCCACCGCGGGCATCGACAACTGGAACGCCGGCGGCGCCTTCGCGGAGGTCGCCCCGCTGCCCACCGGCATCGAGACCTACGCCTCCTTCTACCTCTCCATCACCCGCACCCCGCGCCGCGCCGAGTTCAGCTGGAACCCGGCCACCGGCAAGGTCGACCTGAGCTGGGACCGGGCCTGGAAGCAGACGTCCATCGACATGGCCAAGTCCATCTTCGACAAGATCAACAGCAAGGAGGGGACGATCTACCGCACCGACCTCTTCGGCGCGTACAAGATCTGGGGCGACCACCTCACGTACCACCCGCTGGGCGGCGCGGTCCTGGGCAGGGCGACCGACAACTACGGCCGGCTCCACGGCCACCCCGGCCTCTACGCCATCGACGGATCCCTGATCCCCGGCAACACCAGCGTCAACCCGTTCGTCACGATCACGGCCCTCGCCGAACGCAACATCGAACGGATCGTCGCCGAGGACTTCTGAGCTCGCGAACAGCCCTCCAGAACAGCCCGAGGGGCCGGCCGGAACACCGGCCGGCCCCTCTCCGTACCGCTCAGTGCGTCGGCAGCACGCACACCGTGTCGAGACCGAGGACCCGGTTGAGCCGCCCGAACGCCAGCCACGAGCCCAGGCTCATCGTCAGCTCCACGATCTCCGCCTGGCTGTACCGGGCCGTCATCCGTGCCCAGAACTCCTCGTCGAGGCCGTGGTGGTCCAGCGCGTACCGCTCCGCGTACTCGGCCGCGAGCCGTGTCCGCTCGTCGAAGCTCTCCGAGACCTCCGTCTCCCGCCAGGCCGCGACCACCTCGTCGAAGCCGTCCTCGACCTTCTCGCCGTCCCGGTCGGTGCGCCAGTCCAGGCAGAACCCGCAGCCGTTGATCTGCGCGATCCGCAGCCGCGCCGCCTCGAACTCGCGCAGCCCCAGGGTCGTATGGGCGTACACCGACAGCGAGAAGTTCGCCGCCGCCGTCCCGATCTCCGGGACCATGTCGCCCCACACGTACCCGATCGGCTCCTGGCCCTCGGGAATGTCGATGATCATCGCGGTCCCCTTCCGAGCTTCCCGACCGCCGGCCTCAGCGGTACGTCCAACGCGTCGTACAGTCCCGGCTCCGCCGCCGCCAGCCAGTCGATCGCCCCGACGAGCCGGCCCACCGCCGTGGCATTGCCGCCCGCCGAGCGGTTCTCGCCCTCGTCGGTAGCCGCCACGGTCACCTCGATCCGCGGACTGCCCTCGACGATCACCCGGTGCGCCCCCGCCCCGTCCGGCGGCACCGGCCAGTCCGGCGCGCACGAAGGATGGATGCGGGTGACGTGCTCGATGACGATCCGGGGCTCCCCGCCGACGATCCCCTGCACCTCGAAGCGGATCGCGCCCTGCGTACCCGCCTCGAAGACGCCCATCGTCCGCGTCTTCACCGAGGTCTCCAGCGGCCGTCGTTCCATCGTCTCGCGGATCTCGTCGAGTTCGGCGCCGAGCGCGCGGGCCATCAGCCGCACCTGCCCGCCCCAGATCATGGTCGGCACCGACGGCCACAGCATCGGCGGCTCGTACTCCATCGGCCGGCCCATCCCCACCAGCTCCCGGACCGACTCCTCCTGCTCGTACGTCGAGTAGTCGAAGATCTCCTGGCAGCGGATCACGTCCACCGTGGCGGCGAGTCCGCTCACGAGCAGCGGCAGCACGTCGTTTCCCCAGCCCGGGTCCACGCCCGAGACGAAGAGCGAACCGCCGCCCTCGGCGACCGCCGCGAGCACCGGATCCCGGAACTCGGGCGGCGCGTTGCGCTGGTCGTAGAGCGGATACAGGGCCGGCGTGACCACCACCGCGCCCGACGCCACCGCCCGTGCCACGTCCGCGAGCGCCCCGTCGGGCCGCGTGTCGCCGGAGCCCGCGTACACCACCGCCCCCGGCCGCCCGCCCAGCACCGCGCCGACGTCGTCGTCGGCCACCACCCCGAGATCGCGGTCGAGCCCGGCGAGCCGGCCCGCGTCGCGGCCGACCTTCGCCGGGTCGGACACGAGGACGGCCGCGAGTTCGAGACCCGGGTGGGCGTCCACGGCTCGGATGGCCGCGCGCCCGACATTTCCGGTACCCCACACCACTGTCCGAATCATGCGCGGAGGGTAGCGTCGGGCCGCGAAGGTTCCCATACCCGTGACGAGATGACCTGACGAATCGTCAGGCCGCGGGTTCTCAGGGCAGGCACATCGTCACAAAGGGCACCGTGTCGCCCGGCAGGACGTACCGCTCCACCTCCATGAAGCCGCGCGCCAGCGCGAACCGCAGGCCCTCCTCGTTCGAGGCGAGCACCACCGTCTCGATCCCCTCGTCGCTCAGCGTCCGGGCGTGCGCGAGCCCCCGCTCGTACAGCGCGGTCCCGAATCCCCGCTCCCGGAAGCCGGGCAGCGTCCGGGCGATGACGGTCGCCGCCGCCGTCTCCTCGTCCGGCGGGCGCACCGTCGAGCAGCCGACCGCCACCTCCCCGAGATAGGCGACGTCCAGCCGGTTCCGCCCCGCCCGCTCCCGCACCTCGTCGAGGGAGAGGACGGCCGTGGGGATGATCGTGTTGTGGACGGTCCGCCAGTCCGCGAGCTGTCCCTCGCTCCGCGCCCGCTCGATACGAAGATCGTTCATCCGGGCAGGAAACCCCGCCGGGCGCGGCCGGTCAACCTCCTTCTCTTCGCGACCGGTTGTACTCCGAACGGGTGGGGGCGCGATTCCGGCCGCAGCACCGACCGCCGAACGGGTACGGATCGCTGCACTGCCCCCGGCCAGGAGGATGCCGTCCCATGCCCGTCCGCAAGGGCGCCCCCGCGCTGCGATACGCCGGCACGCTGTGCGCGGCCCTGCTGCTCGCCGGCTGCGCGCGCACCGCCCCGCCCGCCCCCGCACCGTCCACTCCCAAGCCCCCGGCAGCCACCCCAGCCCCCGCCGCCGGCGACGCCCGCCCCGAACGCGCCCCCCGGATCCCCGGCGTCGGCCCGCTCACCCAGGCCCGCATCCCCGACGGCACCACCCAGGCCTTCGTCGTCACCGGAGCCACGGCGGACAGCAACACCGCCACGGCCGTGCTCTACGAGCGGAACGCGGCCGGCCGGTGGACCGAGGCCGCGGGACCGTGGGCCGCCCACAACGCGCTCCGCGGCTGGACCGCCGACCACAACGCGGGGGACCTGCGCACGCCCATCGGCGTCTTCAGGATCGGCGACGCGGGCGGGCGGCTCCCCGACCCGGGTGCCCGACTGCCGTACGACCAGGACGAGGAGTTCGCCATCAGCGGCACCGGCTTCTCCGGCGAGTCACTCGAAGGCTCCTTCGACCACGTCATCGCCATCGACTACAACCGCGTGCCCGGTCGCACCCCCCTCGACAAGGAGCGGCCGCTCGGCCCCGAGAAGGGCGGCGGCGTCTGGATCCACGTCGACCACGGCGGCCCCACACAGGCCTGCGTCGCCCTGGAGCGCGGCACACTGCGCGAGCTCCTCGTCGCCCTCGACCCCGCCCGCGAACCCGTCGTCGTCATGGGCCCGGCCCCCGAGATCGCACGCTGAGGCCGGCCGCGCGCGACCCCGAAGGCTCCGGCGCGCGTGTCGCCGGAGCCCCCGGGGTCTGGGCATCTCGTCGTCGGGCGCCCGGGCGCGGTCAGCCCGCCCCCACCGCCCCGCCGCGGAACGAGGACGTGTGGAGCCGTACCTGCTCCGGTGTCAGATAGGCGTCCGTGTACTCGAAGTCCCGCAGCGTCCCCGCCTTCGCCGCCAGGAACCCGGTCCGTACGAAGTCGTCCCCGGCGACGGCGTTGAGCAGCCAGTTCGTCATGACCCGGGTCTTGGCCACGTTCGTCCGCAGCGCGGACCAGTGGTAGGCGCGGGCCACGGCCTGCGCCGGCATCCCGTGCAGCTCCACGCCGAGCGGCTTCGACACCCCGTCCATCCCGCCGAGGTCGACCACCAGGCCCAGGTCCTTGTGGAGGTACGGCTGGGTCTTCTCGCCGCGCAGTGTCGCCACCACGTTGTCGGCGAGCGCCTTGCCCTGCCGCATCGCGTGCTGCGCCGTCGGCGGACAGATCGCCCCCTCCTCGCCCTTGGCGAGATCGGGAACCGCCGCCGCGTCGCCGAGCCCCCACACCCCGGCCAGACCCGGTACGGCCATGTCGGAGGTGACGACGAGCCGGCCCCGGAGGGTCTCCGCGCCCAGCGTCCCGATCAGCGGGCTCGCCGCGACCCCGGCCGTCCAGATCAGCGTCCTGGTGGGCAGGACGCGCCCGTCCGTGAGGGTCACCGCCTCCTCGTCGACCGAGGCCACCGACACGCCGAGCGACACCTCGATGCCCCGGCGGGTCAGGATGTCCGTCGCGGCGGTGCCCAGCTTGTCGCCCAGCTCGGGCATGAGCTTCGGCGCGATGTCCACCAGATGCCACTTGATCAGCCGAGGGTCGATCCTCGGATAGCGCTTGACCGCGTTGTGGGTGAGCAGCTGGAGGCAGGCAGCCGTCTCCGTGCCCGCGTAGCCGCCGCCGACCACCACGAAACACAGCCGCGCGGCCCGCTCGGCCTCGTCGTTGCTCGCGTCCGCGAGGTCCAGCTGGGCGATGACGTGGTCCCGGATGTACACGGCCTCCGCGAGCGTCTTCATGCCGCGCGCGTGCTCCGCGAGACCGGGAATGTCGAAGCTCCGGGTCACGCTGCCGGGAGCGAGGACGAGGTGGTCGTACGGCTCCGTCATGAACTCGCCGGAGATCGTCCGCACCACGACCGCCTTCGCCGCCGTGTCCACCCCGACCGCCCCGCCGGGCACGATCCGCGTGCGGTGCCGCTCGCTGCGCCGCAGCGACAGTGCCACCGACTGGGGGGTGAGCACCCCCGAGGCGACCTGGGGGAGCAGGGGCAGGTACAGCTGGTACGAGAACGGCGAGAGGAGCGTGATCAGCGCCTCCCGGTCCGTCAGCCGCCGTTCGAGCCGCCGCACGCAGGCCACTCCGGCGAACCCGGCGCCCACCACGAGAATCCTCGGTCGAGTCACGCTGTCCGCCCTTTCGCCGACTGTCCGTGCTCCACCCTTTTTATCCCCATTGCGGTGGTATCGCTCTTCGGCCGGGTCCGCTTCGCGGCCCTCCCCGAGGGTCAGAGGACGACGATCCCCAGGGGCCGCGAGCCCGCCGGGAGCCGTCGGGTGTCACCCGAGCCGAGATCGATGACGGTCAGTCCGTCCCAGTAACCGTCCCGGGTGAATCCGCCGGTCACATAGGCCGTGCGCCCGTCCCCGGAGACGGCCACGCTCTCGTGGGGGCCCTCCAGCGGGTACACCCGCTCGGTTCCGTCGGGCTTCCGCACGGTGAGCGAGGGCCCCTTGTCCACGTCCGGGTCGATCGGGCCCGTGCCCACCGTCAGGAGCGTCCCGTCGGCGGTCACCGCGGTGCCGTGCTGGTGCGTGTCGGCCGTCATCGGCTCGATCGTCGTCCGGCCCGTCCGGGGATCGACGACCGCCAGCCGCTCGCCCTCGAAGGGCATCAGCAGCTTGCCGTCCGAGGGGCGCACGGACGCGTAGTGCGGCTTGAGCCACGAACCGAGCCCGCCCTCCGTCCCGTACGGGGCGACCTCCACGCGCCGGTGGCTCAGGGAGCCGGCGGCGACGACTGTGACGTCGAAGGAGTCGTGGTTCGTCACGTACACCTCCGCGCCGTCCCGCGACACGTCGACGTCGAAGGGGCGCCGCCCCACCGGCACCGTGTCCGTGAACCGCAAGGCCGTCGTGTCGAGGACCTCCAGCGTGCCGTTCCCATCGGGCACGTTGACCCCGACGTACACCCGCCGTCCGTCGGGCGCGAGCGCGATGCCCATGCCGCCGCCCCGGTACTCGCCCGTGGTCGCGGGACCGCTGTCCGTCCGGTACGGGACGAGTGCCAGGCGCTCCCGGCGCTCCGTGTCCACGACCGCCACCCCCTCGGCGGTCGCCACCCAGGCCCGGCCGTCGGGGCCGAGGGCGACACCGTACGGAGCGGTGCCGACCTTCACGGAGCCCGTGGCCCCGCGGTCGGGGTCGATGAAGGTGACGGTGTCCGAGCCGAAGTCGGTCACGAGCAGGGTGCCCGGCGCGGCCGAGGAGCCGGGCACGGGCACAGAGGCGGAGGGCGCCGGTGTGACGGCACCGGCCGCGCCCGCGGAGGACGTGCCGCCGGTGGCGGGAGAGGCGCTCTCCGCAGCCCCCGACCCCTGCGCGCAGCCCGCGAGCAGGGCGACGGCCACCGCGCCGGGCACGAGGACCCGGGCGGAGCGGGACGCACGGCGGAACTTCGTCATGGAGGACTCCTCGGTACGGGACACACGCGGACTGCACCACCCGGGAGCGGTCTCCGCGCCTGCCCCGATCCTCCGCCCGCGCGGGGCCCCGCACGGTCCGCCGCCCGGCCCCGGACCGGCGGCCGGACGGACGACCCCGGGGTCGACCGATCGGCTGACCCCGGCCCTACGCCTTGAGGCCGGCCAGGAAGCCGAGGACACGCCCGACGCACACGTCGGCCGCCTCCGGGACGAAGGACGCGGCACCGCGTTCCGCGAACAGGTGCGCACTCCCCGGGTACAGGAACAGCTCCCGGTCCTCGGCGTCAGCGACCAGCTCGCGCGCCGCCGCCAGGTCGCCGTCGTCGACGAAGAACGGGTCCTGCTCCATCGCGTGCACCTGCACCGGGAGGCCCGCCGGCCAGACATGGCCGAACGCGCTCTCCGTCACACAGGCGCTCAGCAGCAGGGCACCCAGCGCCCCGGGCCGGGACTGCGCCAGCTTCTGCGCGGGCAGCACGCCGAGCGAGAACCCGGCGTACACCAGCTCCGCCGGCAGCGCCTCGGCCGCCCGCTCGCCGCGCTCCGTGAGGACGCCGAACCCGACCTCCTGCGCGTACGCGGCCCCGGCCTCCAGGTCGTCGAACGTCCGCCCTTCGTAAAGGTCGGGCACGTGCACCGTGTGCCCCGCCCGCCGCAGCTCGTCGGCGAACGCGACGACCCCCTCCGTCAGCCCGAGCGCGTGATGGAAGAGCAGAACCTCGGCCATGTGGTCATCCCCTGTTCTCCGTACGGGGCCCGTCCGACCGGCACGGGCCTTACGGGAGACATGGTGACCCACGGCACCGACAATGCCCTGGCCTCGGACCACCGAGGCCGGGCGCAAGTCTCTAGCGCATCGGCCGGTGCGGAACGACGGCGGCGCCGGCCTGCATCATGGCGGCGCCCTGGCCCATCGGACCCCCCTGGCCCATCGGGCCGCCCTGCCCCATCTGACCGCCGTGCCCCATCTGACCCGCGTGCCCGGCGACGGCCAGCTGCGCCCCGACACCGGCGTGCGCGACGCCGCCCTGCGGTCCAGGAACCCCCTGCGGCGGCACCTGGATCACCCGGCTGAGGTCACGCAGCACCTCCTCGGCGACCTGACGGACGTCGGCCGGAACATCCCCCCGCTCCCGTATGAGCTCGGCGTAGATCGGTGCCGTGCCGTCCGCGTGGTTCATGGGGCTCGCTTCCTTCGACTGCGCCGGTTCCGTCACCGGCGGGGGCGACGGCGAGTCTACGGGGCACCACCGACACGCCCGGGCTCGGGGAGTCCGCCGTCCTGCCCGATCCCGGCCCCCACAGGGGAATATTCGCTGTCCTCCGGGCCGCCTCGCCAGGAGAATGGATCACCGGACCAACGGGAGGGACCCCATGAGCCAGGCGACCCTGACTCTGCACGACCTGATGGCGCCCGAGGAGCTCGACGAAGCCCTCGCGGCCGGGCACATCGCCCGCAGGAGCCACCCCGAGCTGCCGCTGTCGATCTACACGTACACGCGCGCGTGCCAGTACGAACAGCGCTGGAACCGCGCCACCACCCGCTGCCGGGGTCTCGTCGCCGACGACGCCACCGGACGGATCGTCGCGCTGCCCCTCCCCAAGTTCTTCAACGTCTCCGAACACGCCTCGGGCCGCCCCTACGCGCCGCCGCTGCCCGACGAGCCCTTCGAGGTGTACGACAAGGTCGACGGCAGCCTCGCCGTCGTCTTCCACTACGACGGCCGCTGGCGCGCCGCCTCCAAGGGCTCCTTCACGAGCACCCAGGCCACCTGGGCGCAGCGCCGGCTCGACGGCACCGACACCTCGGGCCTGACCCCCGGCGTGACGTACCTCGCGGAGATCCTCTACCCGCAGAACCGCATCGTCGTGAACTACGGCGACCGCCGCGACCTCGTCCTGCTCGCCGCCTTCGGCCCGGACGGCACCGAGACGCCCCTCGCCGAGGCCGCGGGCCCCTGGGGCCCCATCGGCTCCGTCGTCCGCGTCTGGCCCGCCATGACCGTCGCCGAGCTCGTCGCCCTGACCGAGTCCAACACCCTGCCGGGCGGCACCCCCGCCACCGGCACCGACGCCGAGGGCTTCGTGCTCCGCTTCGCCTCCGGCGTCCGCGCCAAGGCCAAGATCGCCGAGTACGTACGCCTCCACAAGGTGCTCACCGGCGTCACCGAGCGGGACATCTGGCGCGGCCACGGCATCCAGCGCTTCGCCGCCCTGCCCGCCGGACAGCTGGCCAAGGGCATCGGCTGCTCCGTCGCCGAGGTCGAGGCCTCCGGCGGCAAGCCGCTCGACGCCCTCCTGGAGCAGGTCCCCGACGAGTTCGACGCCTGGGTCCGCGAGGTGATCGCCCGCCTCGAAGCGGCCGCCGCGAGCCGCGAGCGTGCCCTCGACGAGGCGTACGCCGAGCTCGCCCACCTCGCGGGCGACCGAGCCGCCTTCGCCCGCGCCGCGGCGGGCGTCCCCGACCGGGCCCTGCGCGCCCTGCTCTTCCTGCGCCTCGACGGACGCCCCACCGACCTCCTCGTCTGGCGCCAGCTGCGCCCCGAGGCCACCGACCCCTTCACTCACGACGAGGAGAACTGACCGTGCCTGTGGTCCATGTCATGACCGGCCTCCCGGCCTCCGGGAAGACGACGGCCGCCCGAGCCCTCCAGGCCGAGGCCGAGGGCCGCGTGCGCCGCGTCAATCTGGACGACCTCCGGACCATGCTCGACGTGCCGGCCCCCGAGCGGGGCCGCTCGCACGCCCACGAGCGGACGGTCCTCGACATCCAGGACGCCGCCGTCCGGTCCGCCGTCGACGACGGCTTCGACGTCGTCGTCGACAACACCCACCTGACCCCGCACATCCCGAAGCGTCTCAAGGCCGCCGTCACCGGCCGGCAGGTCACCTTCGTCGTGCACGACTTCACCGACGTCCCCGTCGACGAGTGCGTCCGACGGGACGCCGCCCGCGAGCGGCCCGTCGGCGAGGAGATCATCCGGATCCTCGCCGACAAGCACGCCAAGGCCGCCCGCGGCGGCTGGCGCCTCACCGCCGAGTGGCTCGGCGACAAGCCCGCGGGCACGCCGTACGTCGCCGACCCGGCCCTTCCGTCGGCCGTGATGTGCGACATCGACGGCACCCTCGCGCTGCGCGGCGACCGCGGCCCGTACGACTTCACGCGCTGCGACCTCGACCTGCTCAACATCTCCGTGCGCGACGCCCTGCGCGCCTTCCGGGCCGCCGAGAGCGACCGGATCGTCCTGCTGTCGGGGCGCAGCGAGGACCACCGCGAGATCACCGAGGCCTGGCTCGCCCGCCACGGGGTGCCCTACGACGAGCTGTGGATGCGCGCCTCCGGCGACGGCCGCGGCGACGACATCGTGAAGGCGGAGCTCTTCGACGCCCATGTGCGCCACCGCTACGCCGTCCGCGTCTCCCTGGACGACCGCGACCGCGTCGTCGCCCTCTGGCGCCGCATGGGCCTGCCCACCTGGCAGGTCAACTACGGCAACTTCTGACCGGCCCACCGACCGGCCGAGCACCGGGGGCGGACCCGCCCGCCCCCGGCGCCGTGTCAGGATCGTGGGATGGTGGAAAAGATCATCGCGGCGTGCGACGGCGCGTCCAAGGGAAACCCCGGCCCCGCGGCCTGGGCCTGGGTCATCGGCGGTTCCGACGGTTCGGTCGACCGCTGGGAGGCGGGCCCCCTCGGCAGGGCGACGAACAACGTCGCCGAACTCACGGCCCTGGAACGACTGCTCGAAACCCTCGACCCGGCAGTGCCCGCCGAGGTCCGCATGGACTCGCAGTACGCCATGAAGGCCGTCACGACCTGGCTCCCGGGCTGGCGGCGCAAGGGCTGGAAGACGGCGGCGGGCACCCCCGTCGCCAACAAGGACCTCGTCGTCCGGATCGACGCGCTGCTCACCGGGCGGGACGTCGACTTCGTGTACGTCCCCGCGCACCAGGTCGACGGAGACCCCCTGAACGACGCCGCCGACCGCGCGGCCAGCCACAGCGCCCGTACGCAGGAGCCCCTCGCCTCCGACGCCGGCGCCCCGCTGCCCCCGCCCGAACCGGCGACGCGCTCCTCAGCGCCCCGCTCGCGCTCCTCCGCGCCCTCCGGATCGTCCAGCTCGTCCGGCTCCTCCGCGGCCCGCAAGGGTCGCCCGAACGGCGGCACGCTCAAGGCCCGATTCTCCGGCCGCTGCCGCTGCGGGAAGGCGTACGACAAGGGCGAGACGATCGCCAAGAACTCCGAGGGCTGGGGCCATCCCACCTGCGTCTGAGCGCCTTCGGCGTCCGACTGGCGGGCGGCTCCGTCCGCCCCGTGAGACCGGCGAACCCGGGTGTCCGCGAGGCTTCACCCAGCCGTGGATCCGGGTTCGTTCCGGGTTCTGTTCTCCGAGCGATTGTGGCTGCATACTGTCCTCCTCGCACCGGTGACGAACCGTTTTACCTGCTCGTTTGTCGCTCGCTTGACGTGATCGGCACCCGGCGAGAACCTCCCTCCATGCTGCCGCCGCGGCCCACCCGCGGCGGGAGCTTCCCCTGCCCGTGAAAGACCCGAGGTTCCGTGCCAGTACCTGTTCTCCTGACCGGGCGCACCGTGCGCCTGGAGCCGCTGGCGATGCGGCACGCCGACGCCCTCGCCCGGGCCGGCGGGGCGGACCGATCGGCCTACGCCTTCACCCCCGTGCCCGACGGCCTGGAATCGGCCCTCGACTACATCGCCCGCGCCCTCGCGGATCAGGCGGCAGGCCGGTGCCTGCCCTTCGCCCTGGTCAGTACGGCCGACGAACGAGTCATCGGCTCGACCCGCTTCCTCGAACTCGACTACTGGCGGGGACCCTTGATCTGGCCCCCCGTTCCCGGCCTGCCCCACGGCGATCCGCTGACCGCCGTCCCGGACGCGGCCGAGATCGGGAACACCTGGATCGCCGGCGACGCCCGGGGCACCGGCATCAACACCGAGGCCAAGTACCTGATGTTCCGGCACGCCTTCGAGGCCTGGGGCGTCCGCCGCATCACCCTGCGCGCCGACGCCCGCAACACCCGCTCCCGGATCGCGATCGAACGTCTCGGCGCCACCTGCGAAGGTGTCCGCCGGGCCCACTCCCGCGGCCTCGACGGCGCGGTCCGCGACACGGCCTTCTACTCGATCCTCGACGAGGAATGGCCCACGGTCCGCGACATCGTCGAACTCCGCATGGCGACCCCCCGCCAGGTGCGCGTCCCCCAGGACCTGCTCCCGGCCTGATCCGCCCCGAACCCCGGAAAAGCCGCTCCGACGGGCGCTCGCGCCCCCACCGGAGCGGTGGTTCCATGGAAGGGACGGGAAGGACTCGCCACAGAGGACGCGGGGTAGCGGTCGATCGCTGGCCGTGCACCGTGCAATCAGGATCCGCGAGAAGCGGATGAGTCCTTCCCGCCCTCACATCACTCTCGGCCTGCCCCCACGGGCAGCGGCCCACCCGTGACGCCCGACCGGCTCCAGCCGGACCGGCAGGTGCGGCATGCGGATCGAGCCGCGTCCCGGCGGCCCGGTACGGTGATCGGGAAAGCGTGCCGCCAAGGGAAAGGGCCGAGTGATCGTGCCGACCGGAACGCCCGACGTACTCCTCCGGACGGAGGGCCGGGCCGGGTTCATCACCCTGAACCGCCCCCGCGCGATCAACGCGCTCACCCACCCCATGGTCCTCGCCGTCGACCGGGCCCTCACCGCGTGGGAGCACGACCCGGCCGTCACCACCGTCGTCATCGAGGGCGCGGGGGAGCGGGGCCTCTGCGCGGGCGGCGACATCCGCGCCATCCACGACGACGCCCGCGCCGGTGGCACGGCGTCGGCGGCCTTCTGGCGTGACGAGTACCGGCTCAACGCGCGCATCTCCCGCTACCCGAAGCCCTACGTCGCCTTCATGGACGGCATCGTCATGGGCGGCGGCGTCGGCGTCTCCGCGCACGGCTCCGTCCGCGTCGTCACCGAACGCTCGCGCGTCGCCATGCCGGAGACCGGCATCGGCCTCGTCCCGGACGTCGGAGGTACGTACCTCCTCGGCCGCGCTCCCGGCGAGCTCGGCACCCATCTCGCCCTCACCGGCGCCCACATCGGCGCCGCCGACGCCCTCCTCGCCGGCCTCGCCGACCATGTCGTCCCCTCCGCCGCGCTGCCCGCCCTGGCCCGGGACCTGACCCTCCTGCCCGCCGACGAGGCCGTCGCCCGGCACGCGGTGACGCCTCCGCCCGGCGTCCTGGCCGAGCAGCGGACCTGGATCGACGCCTGCTACCGGGCGGGGACGGTCGAGGCGATCGTCGAGCAGCTCTTCGAGACCGGCGTCCCGGCCGCCAAGGAGGCCGCCACCACCCTCCTCGCGAAGTCCCCGACCGCGCTCAAGGCCACCCTGGCCACCCTCCGCCGCTCCCGTGCGCTCGCGACCCTCGAAGAGGTCCTTGACCTGGAGTTCCGGGTCTCCTGCACGGCGCTGGCCACCCCCGACCTCGTCGAGGGCATCCGCGCCCAAGTCGTGGACAAGGACCGCGATCCCCACTGGAACCCGGCGACGCTCCCCGAGGTCACGGACGCGGACGTCACCCGCTTCTTCGCGCCCGCGCCCGGCGGCGACCTCGGCCTGGCGGCCGCCCTCCCGCGCGCCTAACACCCGCTTCTCCGGCCGTGAGGCCCCGACGGCCCTCAGCGGGGCCAGTCGGGGGCCGGGTCCTCGTCGAGCAGGGGCCGCAGCGCGCCGACGAGCGCGCCGACGCAGACGTCGCGCAGTTCGGTGCGGGTGCACGTCTCGTGCGTCAGCCAGTCGACGCACAGCACCTGGACGAAGACCAGCCAGCTCTTCACCACGGCCGACACGGCATCCCTGGACCGCTCGTCGGCGAGCGGCAGCACACCGAGCAGGCGCCCGCGCAGGGCGTCGAGTTCGTCGGACATGATCGTCTGGACGAGCAGGTCACCGGCCAGGACGCGGTTCGCCGCGAGGACGGTGTTGCGGTTCTCCGCGAAGTACTCGATGTGGGCGTCCAGCCCCTCGACGAGCTGCTCGACCAGTGTGTCGGCGGGATCGAACCGCGCCTTGGCGAGCAGCTCCTCGGAGACCTCGCGGTAGAGCGCCGCGAAGAGATCGCGCTTGCTGGGGAAGTGCTGGTAGAGCAGCGCGCGGGAGACCCCGGCCTGCTCGGCCACGTCCTCCATCAGGACCAGGTCGTACGGCTGCGCCGCGAAGAGCCGCGCGGCGACGCCCAGGAGCTGGGCGCGGCGGTCGGCGGGGCTGAGGCGTCTGCGGGGAGGCACGCCGCCACTTTACTTGACATGTGTCTAGTAACCGGCCGTACTCTACGGGAACGCACCTACTGGACGCGTGTCTACCAACTGGGGGTCGTCGACATGACCAGAGCCAAGACCCTTCGCGTGCTCGTCCTGATCATGGGGTACGCCTGCCTCGCGATCGGGATCGCCCACGTCCTGCTCGGCAACGCCTCGATCCCGGGCGCCGAGTCGGCCGGCCCGACGATCGACAGTCTGGGCCGCTTCTTCGGCGCGATCTTCGCCGGGTACGGCCTCGCCTGGCTCTGGGCGGCCAGGCAGCGGCCCATCCCCGCCACCGCCGTCCGCCTGCTCACCGCGGTGTTCCTGCTCGGAGCCGTGGGCCGCCTCCTCTCGCTCGCCGTCGAGGGATGGCCCCACGCGTTCCAGGTGGCACTCGCCGTCCTCGAACTCGCCCTCTCCCCGCTGCTGTTCTGGCTCGCCGACGCGGAGGAGAAGGCGAACCCCGCGCCGCGGGCCCCGAGCGCGACCGCCTGACGGGGCGGCGCGTGCGCGTCAGCCCCGGCGCCGGACCGACCGACGCCACCCGGGCCGCGACGGCGTGACGCGAGGAGCCCCGTGGCCGGGCGCTGCCGGCTCGCCGAGAGCTGCGGGCTCGCCGAGAGCCCCCGCCGCAGTCCGCCAGGCCTCGGTCACCGCGCCGTGGGCCAGGGCGGTCGCCGCGGCCACGTCCTCGGGCAGCCGGATCGGCGCACCGATGTGCACGTGCAGGCCGGGTCGGCGGACGGGCGCCGTGAGGACCCCGGCGATCTGCTTCGTGCGCCCGCCGGAGGTGATCCGGCGGGCGCCGGCCTGTCCGATCGGGACGACCGGCGCCCCGGTCGCCCGCGCCAGCCGCGCGAGCCCCGTGCGGAACAGCTCCGGCGGGTTCTCCCCGGCGTCCCCGCGGGGCGGGATGCGGCCCTCCGCGTACAGCATCACGTGCCGCCCGGAGGCGAGCGCGACCGCCGCGTGGTCCAGGGCGGCGGCGGCCCGCGCCGAGTTCCGGTGGACCGGCACGTGACCCTCGCGGGCCAGGGCCCGGCCGAGCAGCGGGATCCGCCAGAGGCCCGCGGCGGCCAGCAGGACGGGCTCGACGGCCAGCCGCCCGCGCAGCGCGGCGAGCACGAGCGCCGGGTCGGCGAGCGAGGTGTGGTTGACGACGAGGATGCTGCCGGGTTCGAGACGGGTCCCGGGGTCGGTCGTGACGGTGAGACGACCGAAGAACGGGACGAGGTTCGCGGCGAGACGGCTGAGCACGGGCGGGCCCCCTGGATCCGAGGACGAAGCGGTGAACAGGACCATCGTCGCGAGTCCCCGCGGCGCCGACATGAGCACGCGTACTCATCCGCCGTGCGCGCGGCACCCCAGGGACAGCACGGTGGTCGGGGCCGCGCTCGCGCAGAGAGGGCCGGAGGCCCTACGTCTCCGGCTCCCACGCCCAGAGCAGCTCGAACAGGCCCGGGTCACCGTCGAGTTGCAGCGAGTCGATCGGGATGCGGTCGTAGAAGGCGAGGACCAGATCGCCGGCCGTGCCCCTGGCCGAGGCGTCGGCCGCGTCCCGGCCCTCGCCGGCGACGGGTGTCGTGCGAGGCGTGGGGAGCCGGCTGATCCGTGCGCCGTCGGCGGAGAGTGAGACGCACCAGGAGAGGACCTCGGCGGCGTGGAAGTCGACGGCGGCGGGCTTGTGCGGCCAGGCGGCCGTCGTGGCGCAGCAGGTGCTCAGGAACTCCTCGACACCGTCGAGCGCCGCCTCGACCGGCAGCGGCTGCGGAGCGCCCACGGTGATCTGGGCGTCGTACGTGTGCACCGCGATCTCCTGGAGCCGGTGGCGGGCGGCGGCGCCGCTGGTCTGCGGCGACTGCGACCCGCCCCACCACGTCCAGCAGCCGCGATCAGGCCCGGCCTCTCGCAGGGCGCCCAGCAGCTGCTCCGTCGACTCGGCCGACCAGGCCAGCAGGGCCTCGCGTTCCAGGGGCACCGCCGGGGCGTCCTCCGAAGCGGTCCCGGCCGGGGGAGCGTCGGCAGGCCCCGGGGCGATGATGCCGGCCCACTTGCGGCGCCCCTCGCCCAGGTGCCGCACCAGATCGAAGAGCGTCCACTCGGGGCAGGTCGGCACCTGCACGTCGAGGCTGGGCGCGGAGGCGACCGCGGCGCGGAAGGCGGTCGACCGTTCGTCGATCAGGCGCAGCAGGACGGCGAACTCAAGCGGTGTAGTCACGCTGACTCCCTATCGCCGCGACCCGACCGTCGGACAGCGATCTTCACGTCCGCCGCGGCGGGCGATCCGCTCCGGCAAGATCAAAAAGTGGCCTCTTGCGGGCTCACCTCGCCGCTGCCTCGTCTACGCTGAGGCCCCGGCACACACGTGACGGTGAGACAGCGGAGTACGGGAGAGGGGGCGGAACCAGTGGTACGTGCCGCGCGACAGCTCACGGCGCTCCTGACCGTGGTCCTCTGCGCCCTGTGGTCCCTGCTCCTGCTCCAGACGCCGAGCGCCCAGGCGGCACCCGCCCCCGCACGCGTCTCCGTATCCGTATCCGCGTGCTCCGAGGCGGCGCATGACGCGGCGCCGGCCGAAGCGGCGCACGACACGGCGTCGACCGGCTCCGTGTCCCACACCCCGCACGTCGGCGCCAAGCGCCCCATCGCGCCGCCGGATCCGCAACTCGCGTCCGACACCGTCGCCGAACTCCCGGCGGCCGTCGAGCACTCCGTACGGTTCCCGGTGCCGCCCGCCGGGCCGGCCGCCGCGGTGCCCGACCTCTCCGTACCCGCACGCGGCCTCCTCGCGGGCGATCCCCGTCGTGAGCGCGCGCCGCCCGGCGACCGCCACGAACCGCGGGACTCCCGCGGCCCCCCTGCTCCCCGGCACAGCTGACGTTCTCCCGCGCCCGCCGTCCGGGCCATCGGCATGTCCCGGACCGGTCCTTCGTCGGCGCGTATCCGACCGTTCGTCCGGCACGGACGGCAGGGCCCCACCAGGTGGCGGCCTGCCGACCGTGCGCCGCCCGTGGAGTCACCCATGTCCTCCTTGTCCTCGCGTGCCGTCCTCTGGCGCGCGCTCCTCGCGCTCGCCGTCGTCGCGCTCTCCGTCTGGATCACCCTGACCACCCCGCCCCGTCTCGGACTCGACCTCCGCGGCGGGACCCGCATCGTCCTGGAGACCCGGGACACGCCCTCCGTCCGCGCCGACGCTGCGGCCACCGACCGCGCCCTGGAGGTCCTGCGCAAGCGCGTCGACGGCCTCGGCGTCGCCGAACCCTCGCTCGTCCGCTCCGGCGAGCGTCGCATCGTCGTCGAACTCCCCGGCCTGCGCGACCCGCGCCAGGCGGCCGAGGTCATCGGCCGAACGGCGCAGCTCACCCTCCACGCCGTCACCGGCGCCGCCCAAGGGCCGGCCGGACCGTCCGCCGCCGACGGCAAGCGCGTCCTCGCCGACCCGGACGCGCCGGGCCGCTTCCTCGCCCTCGCCGCACCCGCCCTCACCGGCGAGGGCGTCGAGGAGGCCGAGGCCGTCCTCGACACCGCGACCGGCCGCGGCTGGACCGTCGACCTCTCCTTCCGCGACCGGGCCGCCGGCGCCTGGGCGCGGCTCACCGGCGACGCCGCCTGCGCGGCGCCCGGCGACCCGGCCCGCAGGGTCGCGATCGTCCTCGACGACCGGATCGTCTCCGCCCCCGCCATGCAGTCCGGCGTGCCGTGCGGGTCGGGCATCGGCGGCGGCTCCGCGCAGATCACCGGAGGCTTCTCCGGCGAGGAGGCCCGCGACCTCGCCGCGCTCGTCCAGGGCGGCGCGCTGCCCGTGCCCGTGACGACCGTCGAGCAGAGCACCGTGGGACCGACGCTCGGCGCCGACGCCATCCGCGCCAGCGCCCTCGCCGCCGTGATCGGCCTCGCCTGCACCGGCGTCTTCGTCATCGTCGTCTACCGCCTCCTCGGCCTCCTCGCGACCCTCGCCCTCCTGCTGTACGGGCTGATCTCGTACGCCGCCGTCGTCGCCCTCGGAGCCACCCTCACCCTGCCCGGGCTCGCGGGATTCGTCCTGGCCGTCGGCATCGCCGTCGACGCCAACGTCCTGGTCTTCGAACGGGCCAGGGAGGAGTACGCGGCCCTGGGCCGCCCCGCCGCCGCGCGCGATCCGCGCCGCCCGGTGGCGACGGCCTTCGGCAAGGTGTGGAGCGCCGTCGCGGACTCCAACGTCACCACCCTGCTCGCGGCCGGCCTGCTCTTCGTCTTCGCTTCGGGTCCGGTCAAGGGCTTCGGCGTGACCCTCGCGATCGGCGTCGTCGCCTCCATGCTCACGGCCATGGTCATCACCAGGCTCTTCGCGGAGTGGACCCTGCGGCTGCCCGCAGTGCGCCGGCGGCCCGCGATCACCGGCATCGCCGGTATCGGCCGGCTGCGGAAGCGGCTCAACCGGCGAGTGCCCCGGCTGATGGCCCGGCGCCGCAGCTGGCTGACCGGCTGCGCCGCGCTCCTGATGGTGGCTCTGGCCGGGATCGGCGTCCGGGGCCTGGAGCTCGGTGTCGAGTTCACCGGCGGCCGGGTCGTCCAGTACACGGCCGAACGCCCCGTGGACGCCGACACGGCACGCGAGGCCGTCGTCGGCGCGGGCTTCTCCGACGCCGTCGTCCAGACGACCGGCGACGGATCCGTCTCGGTACGCACCCGGGAGACCGGGGACGACGAGCAGCAGGAGATCCGCGAGGCGCTCGGCCGTGTCGCCGGACCGGTCGCCGTGGAGCGCGACGACCTGATCGGCCCGAGCCTCGGCGGCGAGCTGCGCACCCACGCCCTCATCGCCCTCGGTCTCGCGGTGGCGGCCCAGCTCCTCTACCTGACCGCCCGGTTCCGCTGGACGTACGCGGCGGCCACGGTCGCGGCCATGGCCCAGGACGTCCTGCTGGTCGTCGGCCTGTTCGCCTGGCTGGGCAGGCCCGTGGACAGCGTGTTCCTCGCCGCGCTGCTGACCGTCGTCGGCTACTCGGTCAACGACTCCGTGGTCGTCCTCGACCGGCTGCGCGAACTGCGGCGCCGGGGCGGCGGCGTCCCGCTCCCCGACCTCGCCGACAGGGCCGTCGCCCAGACCCTCCCGCGCACGGTCAACACCGGCATGGGCGCGCTCTTCGTCCTGGTGGCCCTGGCCGTCCTGGGCGGTGACTCGCTCACGGACTTCTCCGTGGCCGTGCTCGCCGGAGTGGTGTTCGGCATGGCGTCCACCGTCTTCACCGCGATGCCGCTGGCCGTCTCTCTGGAGTCCCGCCACCCGGCCCCCGCGCCGCGAGGCGAGACCGCTCCGCGGCAGCGGACCGGAACGGGCCGGGACCGCGACCGCACGGGCGCGGTGGTCTGACGCCGCGAACCCCGGGGAACTCGGGGAGCTCGGGGAGCTCGGGGAGCCGAGCCGCCGACCCCCCGGAACTCAGCCGCGCCGCGGGCCTCGGCCGAGCTCGGACTCGATCAGGTCGGCGGCGCGGTGCGTGCCGCCCTCGTGTGCCATGTCCTCCTGGATCCTGGCCGCCCGGCGGGCCACCTCGGGGTCGCCGACGAGGGCGAGTACGGCCTCGCGCAGTCGTTCGGGGGTGACGTCCTCCATCGGCAGGTGCCGGGCGACTCCCAGGGCCTGGAGCACCTCGGCGTTCCCGAACTGGTCGACGGCCTGCGGGACGGCGACCATCGGCGTGGCGGTGGCCAGACCTTCCTGGCTGCCGCCCGCGCCCGCGTGCGTGACGAACGCGTCGGCCTGCCGCAGGATCGCCAACTGGGGCACCCAGGAGTGCACTTCGACGTTCCCCGGCAGCTCGCCGAGCTCGCCGGCGTCGACGAACCTCCCGATCTGCAGGACGACATGCCAGTCCGGAAGCGTGCGGAACGCCTCCGCACAGGTCCGGTAGAACTCGGGGCGCTTCGTGAAGGAGGAACCCAGCGACACCAGGACGACCTTCTCCGCGCCGGCCGGCGGCCGCCACTCGCCCTGGTCGGCGCGGGCGCCCTGGCAGGCGCCGACGAAGGTGTAGACGGACTCGTCGACCCGGTCGGCGTGCGGCTGGAGCGCCCGGGGGATGAGCACGAGCGCGCGCCTCGGCCGCGCGATCAGCCGGTCCGGGTGGGTGTCGACCCCGTGCTCGGCCAGCCACGCCTCGAACCGCGCGTAGTACGCCTTGCCGCGCGGCGACGCCTTGAGCTCGGCGAACATCGGCTCGGCGACCTCCTCCTCGTACCCCTCCCACGGCACGAGGTTCGGCCACAGGGAGAGCGACGGCACGCCCCAGGTGTGGGCGAGGACGGGGGCGGGGTAGGCGGTGATGTCGTGGAGCACCAGGTCCGGCACGTCCTCCTCGAAGGCCTTGGCGAGCTGCGGCAAGGCCTGCACGGCGTCGTTCAGGAACGGCTCGACGTGGTCGATGAGCTCCGTGCCCCAGGCGTCCGGGTCGTCGTCGGTCGGCAGCGTCGAGGCGTAGACGACGGGCGTGGCCCCCGTCTCCGCGACCTTCTCGGCGAACGGGGCGGGGACGGCGTAACTGACGCGGTGGCCGCGCGTGACGAGCTCACGGATGACTTCCAGGCTCGGGTTCACGTGTCCGTGGGCGGCGATCGAGAACATGGCCAGGTGGGCGGGGGGAGCGGGGGTCATGCCGGCCACCCTAGATACGGCGATACGTGCCGTTGACCGCCGTGAAGTCCGGTCTGCGCGGCCGGAGAGGCCCCGGCGCCCGCCCCCGTACGAGAAGGGCGGGCGCCGGGACTGCCGTTCGGTGGAGCCACTCGGGAACGGCGGGCTGACGGGCCGGGCGTGGCGCGTCGGGCCGGGCGTGATGCGTCGGCTCGGGCGTCGGCCAGGCATAGGCCTCGGTTGCCGGAGAGGGCTCCGTCGCCTCCCTGCCGGGCCTCGGCTACCGGGGCAGGCGGTCGAGCAGCGCCGCGAAGTCCGTTCCTGCCGGGAGCGTGCCGAAGGCGAGACCGCGGTCGCCGGCGAGGCGGGACGCGCAGAACGCGTCCGCGACGGCGGCCGGCGCGTGCCGGACCAGCAGCGAAGCCTGGAGCACAAGGGCGGCCCGCTCGATGAGCCGCCGGGCACGCAGCTGCGCGTCCTCGGTGAGGACGAGCTCCGCGCGCAGCTCGCGCCACGCGGCGTCGAGCCGCCGGTCCGCCCCGAGGGCCGCCTCGATCTCCGCGCCGAAGGCTTCGAGGGACTCCGGCTCACGGGCCAGCGCACGCAGCATGTCGAGCGCGTTGACGTTGCCGGAGCCTTCCCAGATGCCGTTGAGCGGGGCGTCGCGGTAGAGGCGGGGCAGGCCGGACGCCTCGTCGTAGCCGTTGCCGCCGAGGCACTCCAGGGCCTCGGCGACCGCGGCCGGCTGCCGCTTGCAGACCCAGTACTTGCCGACCGCCGTGGCCAGCCGCAGGAAGGCCCGCTCCCCGGCGTCACCGCGCTGGGCGCGGTCCGCCGCCCCGGCGAGCCGCAGCGCGAGAGCGGTCGCCGCCTCCGACTCCAGGCCGAGGTCGGCCAGGACGTTGCGCATCAGCGGCTGCTCGACCAGGCGGGCACCGAAGACGGACCGATGGCGTGCGTGATGGGCGGCCTGGGCGAGCGCGGCGCGCGTACCGGAGGCGGAGCCGAGTACACAGTCCAGCCGGGTCATGGTCACCATGTCGATGATGGTGCGCACGCCCTTGCCCTCGTCGCCGACGAGCCAGGCGACGGTGTCGTCGAACTCGGGCTCGCTGCTGGCGTTGGAGCGGTTGCCCAGCTTGTCCTTGAGCCGCTGGATGCGGAAGGTGTTGCGGCTGCCGTCGGGCAGCACCCGCGGCACGAGGAAGCAGGACAGTCCGCCGGGCGCCTGGGCGAGGACGAGGAAGAGGTCGTTCATCGGCGCGCTCGTGAACCACTTGTGCCCGCGCAGCCGCCAGGTGCCGTCCGGCTGCTCCTCGGCGGTGGTGGTGTTGGCGCGGACGTCGGTCCCGCCCTGCTTCTCCGTCATGCCCATCCCGGCCAGCAGGCCGCGCTTCCCGCCGGGCGCGCGCAGCCCCGGGTCGTACACCCGGCTCGTGAGCAACGGCTCGTAGAGCGCGGCGAGTTCGGGAGAGCGGCGCAGCGCCGGGACGACCGCGTACGTCATGGAGACGGGACAGCCGTGCCCGGCCTCGGTGCTGCTCCACACCATGAATCCGGCGGCGCGCGCCACATGGGCGCCGGGCCGCGGATCGGCCCAGGCGCTGCCGGCGAGGCCCTCGCTCACCGCCACGTCCATGAGGGAGTGGTACGAGGGGTGGAAGTCGACCTCGTCCACGCGGTGGCCGTAGCGGTCGTGGGTGCGCAGCACGGGCTCGTACCGATTGGCCTCCTCGGCCCAGCGCTGCGTCTCCTCGCTGCCCGCGAGCCGGCCGATCCGGTGCAGGTCGTCGAGGTACCACTCCGCACCCTCCCGGCGCACACCCTCGATCAGCACCGGGTCGTCGGCGACGTCGTGGCCCGCGAGCGGCGGCGGCTGGTTGGTCACCTCGTGCGTCACGGCGCTCGGGGCGGTGCGGGGGACGGTGGCGGTCATCGGATTCCTCCAGGTGGCGAGTGGTGGAAGGAAGTGCGCGTGCGTCGTTGCCGAGGAGCCGTCGTGGGTGGCGGAGCTCCGCGGCATCATGGCGCCGGCGCGGCGCCCGCGCAGCGCAGGGCCATGGCGACGAGTTCGACGAGGAGCTCCTCGGTCCTGCCCTCGTCGGGGGTACCGAGCGGATCGACGAGGACCTCGCCGATCGCCCCGGTGAGAGCGGCGGCGGTGATCCGCCCGTCCTGCGGCGGCAACAGCCCCGCCGCCATGCCCTGTTCGACCGTCTCGGCGAACAGGGCCCGGTAGCGGAGGCGGTAGGCGAGCCGCTCGGCGCCGACGGCCGGTTCGGCGGGCGCGGCGAGGAGCGCGTACGCCAGGCCGCGGTTCTCCAGGGCGCGCCGGGCGAAGGTCTCGACGCCCCGTGCGAGGCGCTCGACGGGATCGCCCTCGGCGCGCAGCACCTCGCCGAGGACCTCGACCTCGTGCCCGGAGGCACGCCGGAACACCTCGACGGCGAGCGCCGCCTTGGACGGGAAGTGCTGGTAGACCGAGCCGGCCGCGATCCCGGCCGCGTCGGCGACCGCCGTCACGGACGCCTGCGCCCAGCCGACCTCGGCGACGACCTCGGTCGCCCGGGTGACCAGGTGGTCACGGGCGGTTTCGAGCCGGCGAATCTCTGCGGGGGTCTTGCGGTAGGCCATGGAAGAAGTGAAGCATCATTCAGAGCTTCCCGCCATGGCCGGGGCACACAGACCGCCGAGGTCGAGTGAGACGGGCCCCGTCGGAGCCTCGCTCTCACCGGCCGAGCAGGTCGACAAGGCCGGAGCGATCGGGCGCGGCGGCATGCCCGGCGTCGACCTCGGGGTCGTACGGACGGACGAGGACGGCTACGGCACGATCGTGGACCGGATGAAGGAGGTCATCGTCACCGGCGGCGAGAACGTCGCCTCGCAGGAGGTGGAGGGGAGTCCTCCGCGGCCACCCGGACGTGCTCGACGTCGCCGTGATCGGCCGGCCCCATGCGTCGTGGGGCGAGACCGTGACCGCCGTCGTCATGCCGCGCGAGGGCGCGACCCCCCGGCCTGGAAGGCGTACGTGAGTGGCTCGCGTCGCGGATCGCCCGCTACGAGATCCCGCGCGAACTGATCCTGCGGGCGGACCTGCCGCGCACGGCCTCGGGGAAGATCACCAGGCATGTGCTCCGGGCGGAACTGGGCGTGAACCCGTCGCGGTCGGCTGAGGGTCCACGTCTGCGCGCCCTAGGTGTATTGATCACGAGCGTTGTTAACGCTGGCTGGGTCTTGATCATGGCGAAGACCTCCGGTGTGGTGGAGGTGTCTAGGCTTCACCGCACACGGAGGTCTTCGTGTCCCACCGTAATGCCCGTCTGACCGTTCACGGCAGGCGGATCCTGGTCGAACGTGTCCGTTCCGGCCGTCCGGTCGCGCATGTGGCCGCGGAGATGGGCATATCGAGGCCCACGGCCCACAAATGGGTCCGCCGTTGGAAGGCCGAAGGCGATGCGGGCCTGGCAGACTTCCTCCACACCTACAACCACCACCGCTGCCACACCGCACTCGACGGACCCACGCCCATCAGCCGCGTCAACAACGCTGCGGGTCAATACACCTAGGGCCTGTCTTCCGGATCATGCCGGTCTCGCAGGGCCCGGCACGCACGCTCGCCGCGTCGTCGTCGGTCGCCAACGTCCCCCGTAGCCCTTCGGGCACGGGAGGTGCCCCCACCGCGCTGACTCCCTCCTCCGCCTTGCGATCGCGGCCCCGCTCCCTGATCCGGCCTGATCCGCCGGACAGGCCCCAGCTGCCGGAGGGCTTCGACGCGTACGCCTGGCCGCAGGACGACAGGGCGCCCGGGTGGGCGCCCGTGCAGACGCGCGCGTCGGAGAGGTACCGGAGAGGTCAGAGACCGGTGACCTTGGAGCTCGCCGACAACTCGTAGACCAGGGTGACCTTTCGGCGCCCGCCGGGCGGCAGGGCGACGTCCCAGCGGACGATGCCCTCGGCGTCGACCTCGTCCGGCGCCGGCGAGCACGCGTCCGCGCGCAGGCGCACCTCCACCGCCGCGACCTCGGAGACCGGGATCCGTTCCCGCAGCGCGACCACCCGGTCTCCTTGCTCCCCGGGGCCGGAGAACCGTGACAGATACAGCTGGACCGTACGCGTGACCACGGTCCGCTGGGTGATCCCGGTCGTGTCGCGCGTCTCCTCGGCCCGCCGGACGACCCGGTAGTCGTCGCGGCTGCCGAAGGCCAGCTCGACGGGGGCGCCGGGAGCGGTGAACTCGAGCGTGCCCCGACCGCCGAACCCGCCGTCGCGGACCAGGTCCACGGGACCGGCGAGCAGCGCGTGGCCGGAGAGGTTGTCGAACCGCACCACCTGGGTCACCAGGGGAGACAGTTCGGGGGAGCAGGCGTACTCCCGGTGGGCGCCCGCCGTGAACGCGGACAGCGGCACGCGGTGGGCACGCCCGTCACCCGGCACCGAGACCGGCGCGGGGGACCTCAGCACCCGTGCCTCGCCGCCGTCGTCCACCCCCGGCAGGCCGAGCACCGGAACCGGGCCGAGACTCCCGATCTCCTCCTCGCGCAGCTCGACGTCGACGGTACGACGCTCCGCCGCCGAGCGGTCCTTGAGCGTCAGCCGGTCCTCGCCGAGCCTGGGCGGCTCGGTGGCCAGCGCAGAGCGGGCCGTCGACAGGGTCAGTCGTACGTCCGACCAGTCCTCGCCCGTGCGCTGCCAGACCGTCGCCTCGGTCTCCAGCGTCAGCGACTCCCCGTCGAGCGCGGCCCGGTAGGCGGGGCGCCACAGCGCGCACGAGGTGAGATGGCTCAGCCGCAGGGTGCCCGGCCCGGCCGCCGAGGCGTCCACGGTCAGCTCGACGTGACCGACCAGCTCGGCGGGCTCCTCCTCGGCGAGCTCCATGGCCCGTCGGCAGGCGCCGAGTTCGGCGATGACGGCGGACAGCCGGGCCTCGACGGTACGGAGTCGCTCACCGTGCTCGTCGCGCTCCTCGTCCACCCGGTCGAGCTCACGGGCCCAGCGGGGGCGCTCGCTCTCCCCGTGGCCCGTACCCTCGCCGATCTCCCGCAGGACGTCCGAGGCGAGGCGGCCGAGCAGGTCGAGACGGGCGCGGAGCCGGTCGCGCCGCTGCTCAAGGGTGACCCGCTCGCCTTCGAGGGCGTGGACGCGGAGGCGCAGGTCCGAGTCGTCGTCGGCCGACGGCAGCGGGCCGCGCGGCGTCCAGTCGCGGACGATCCGCACGTCGAGGACGGTCGCGGGGCGCTCGGCGGTCACCTCGGCGTGGAGGGTGCGGTCGACGGCCAGCGCGCTGACGGGTCCGAGGCGCAGCCGCTGGACCCCGGCCACCAGGTCGAGCACGGTGGAGCGCTCGACATGGGCGCGGTCCTCGAGGCAGGTGACGGCGGTGACGGGGAGGGGGATCGGCTTGGGGTCCGTGGACATGGCGGGTGTCAGCTCCTGCGGTTGCCGCCGACCAGGGCCTTGCCGGTCGGGATGCGGATCTCGTAACGGCCGTCGAGGGCGGTGGTGGCGCCTGCCGGGAGGTCGACCCGCCAGAGGCGGGTGCCCGGTGCGTGGCGATCGGCCCCCGTGTCGGCGGCGGGTGTCGTCCAGTCGGCGCGCTCCTCGATCCGGACGTCGGACTCGGAGGTGACCGGAACCCGCTCGTGGACCTCGACGGTGACGGGCCTCGCGAGCCCGTTGGCCAGCTCCACATGGACGCGGTGGTCGAGGACGGTGGTGTTGTTGCGCAGGCCCGCGGTCGACTCGTGGACGTTCGTGCGCCGCGTGACCCGGATGCCCTCGGCAGGCCCGAGGCCGACCCGGCGGACTCCGCCCGGGGCGAGCGTGGGCAGCGCGGCGGTCAGCAGGAAGTCGTCGTCGACGGTGACCTCGACCGGGCCCGCGAGGAGGGCCTGAGTGGTGGAGTTGTCGAGGACCAGCGTCGCGTACACCGTCGGCTCCACGGACGGCACGCAGAGGTACTCGGTCCGCAGACCGACCGGGATCTCGCCGACGGTGACGGTGTGCCAGGTGCCGTCCGAGGGGATGTCGGCGCGGGCGGCGGCGTCGAAGCGGTGGTCGAAGGAACCGGCCGACTCGCGGGGCCGCCTGGCGTGCCCGGGCAGTGGCAGCGCGGCCACCGCCTCGGCGCGCCGGCGGTACTCGGCCGCCACGGGATCGAACGGGGCGTCGGGGAACAGCCGGCCCCTGCGCGTGCCCTGCTCTTCGGGGCCGGACAGGACGAGGGAGGCGTAGTCGAGCTCGGCGCCGCTCGGCCGCGGCGGACCGTTCACCGGCGCCGGAGGGGGTGTCGGCGCGGCTCCGGCGGGCGCGGGGGCCGGCGCGCCGGGTGCCGAGGGCGCAGGGGGAGCCATGCGTGCCAGGGGAGCGGGTGCACCCGCGAAGGACCCGCCGACGGAGCGCTGCCGCTCCTGCGAGGGACCAGGGGCCGGACCGCCGGGCACGGGGAGCGCGCCGGGAGCACCGCCGTAACCCTGAGGCATCGAGGGCATCGACGGCGCGGGCGGCGGTGGCGGTGGTGACGGAGCGGATCCGGGTGCGCCGCCGACGGCCACGGCCGCCCCGCCCCAGGCCGCTGACCCGCCGACGGCCGGACGAGGCCCCGCCGCGTCGTAACCGGAGAACAGGTCGGCGAGCCCCGCCGGAGGCTCGCGCCAGCCGGACGGCGCGGGGGCGTCCTGACGGCGTCCGACCCGGATCGAGCGGAGCTGCGGCAGGTCCGTACGGCGACGGAGATCGGCGGTGGCCAGCGCGACGCGCACGCCGGTCCAGTCCTCGCCGGTCCGCTGGGCGACCGAGGCGCGCAGCACCAGGCGTCCGGTGCCGTCGCCCTGACGGTGGCGCAGACGGTACGTGGGCACCCAGACGGCACCGGGCACCCCGTACTCCACCTCCACCTCGACCTCATCCTCGACGTCGAGGTCAGCCTCACCGTCAGGGTCACCGGTACCGGTACCGGTCACGTCGAGGGTCAGGACCGCGCAGACCGAGGTCTCCACGTGTGAGGGCGGGGCGTCGGTGGACGCGCGGTCGAGCCGGTCGGCGGCGACGGTCAGCTCGTGCTCGGCGACGCGCAGCGCCTCCTCCAGTTCGACGAGGCGGGCGTGCTGCGCCGTCAGCCGGCCGTCGACGAAGTCGGCGAGCTCCAGCCAGGCGTCGACCGGGGCGCGGCGGTGCGGATCCTCGCGCTTGCGGGCGGGCGCGATGGGGCGGAGGGACTGGACCTCGGCGATGCGCTCCCGCTGTCGGTCCCGGCGGCCCAGCGCCGCCTCGTACACGTCGCGCAGCAGCTCGACCTCGCGCCGCGAGGCGTCGGACGCCCCGGTGCCGAGCGGCTCGGCCTCGACCTCCACCCGGGCCTCGGTGACCCGGACGTGGCCGCTTCCCCGGACGCGCGCCCGCAGGGAGCCGGGGTCCATCGAGCGCGGCAGCCCCGTCACCCGTATCCGGCCGTCGGAGGGCACGGAACCCCGGGCGAGGCGGACGCAGACCGCCCCCTGTGCGTACACGACGACCGAGTCGAGTGCCGACCCCCACCGCCCTACTTCCCCAGCCGCCATGTGCTCCGCTCCCCGCCGCGTCGATGCCGACCGAAGCCTACGTCGCCGGCCGGGGAGGACGGGCGGGGATTACGGTGAAGCCGACCGCGCGGGGGCTCGGCCGGACAGAGGACGAGCTAGGGCTGGGCCAGGCTCCGGAAGAGAGCGTCGATCTCCGTCCGGTCGGCGACCAGCGCGAGGGTGTCGAAGGACATCCCACTCACCGCCCGGGCCGAAGCGCTCCACGATCCCGAACGGGATGTCCCTGCCCTTCGATCCGGAGACCGTGCCGTGCCACTCCACGTAGGTCGTGGTCCTGCCGAAAGCGGCCTGGCCGGACTTGAAGCGGACGTCCGCCGTGCCGAAGAACCGCTGCAGGTAGGCCCGCTTGCCGGCCTCTGTCCTCAGCGGAGCGTCCAGCCCCGGCCCCGACAGCCGTACGTTGCCCGTCCGGGCGAGCAGGGCGTCGACGCCCTCCCCGTTCCATGCCGCCAGGCGGTCCGGGATCTCCACGGCCCGCAAGCGCTCGGGCGCCGGGCCGCGGGAAGGGGCCGGGCCGGAGTCCGCGATCCCGGCGAAGAGGCCCTCGGGCACCTGCTCCGGGAGCGTGTCGCGGAACAGGGCGTAGCGGTCGTAGCAGCGGCGGTTCCACTGGCCGAACATCACGACACCGCCGTCGGCCACCACGTCCGTGCCCAGGTAGCGCAGGCCGGGTGTCGAGATAGGCCTTCACCCGGGGGTGACTCAGGTCCCCGACGGCCGGCGGGGCGCCGGTCGGCAGCTCACCGAAGGCGATCTGGCGCTGCATGAATGCGCCGCCCCCACCACGACTCCCACCAGACCACGGCGACCCGCGAACATTCCGTACCTCGTCTCGTTCCCGCCCGATGCGGCCCGTTGCCGCTCGGGTCCACCGAGGCGGGGGCCGATTACTCCTGACGTAATGAGGAGCCTCCCGGAGCCTCGATCAACCGCCTGCTCCCCCACGCTTCAGGGAGCCACGGCGTTGGCCGAAGTTCGCCCACGTCCGCTGAATGTCGCCGCGCCGACAAGGGGCCCTGCCCTGTCACACCCCGCCCACCAGGCCGTTTCACACTCCCGGCACAGGATGAAAGAGGTCCACTCGTCGCCCGTCTGGCTGTGGGGAGTGGCGGGGGGTGAGGCTGCGCACGACTGTTGGTGAGGAAGGGCCGCCGATTCTCTATTCGTAAAGGAGACCGCTATGGGTTCTGAAAGGGGCAGGAACCAGCCCTCGGTCGACGTCGAAGTCGACAACGCAGGCCGCATCATCGTCAATGCGCCGGAGATTGCGGCGCAGCTACGAGAAGCGAAATCGTCCTCACCCGCCATGGCGCGAACCGTGATCAACAATGGTTGCAACCTCGTGCCCATGTGTGGCTTCACCCCGGAGGAGTAGCCAGCGGTCGACCGAGACCCACGTGCCTGCGGCCGCGACTGGCCGGCCGCAGGTGACTCCAACTCCTCTCCTGTCGAACACTGTTCGCCTTCGTCAATGCATCGGGGTGTGATCCATGAGTAATTCCGCCGGCTCGTCCAGTCGCGCGCAAGAAGCCTTCCAGGAAGAACTCGTCGCATCATTCACGGATGAAACCCTGCACTTGATCATCCTTCCAACTGAGCAATGCAATTTCCGTTGCACATACTGCTACGAGGACTTTGCGATCGGTCAGATGGATGTGTCCACCGTGCAGGGCGTCAAGCGGCTGTTGGACAGAAGACTGGATGGGCTGCAGCGCCTGAGCATCTCGTGGTTCGGCGGCGAACCCCTCTTGGGGCGAGGAGTGGTGGAGGATGTGTCGGCCCACATCACCGAAGCAGTGGCTGCCAGGCCGGAGCTGCGGTACGAGGCCGATATGACCACCAATGGCTATCTCCTCGATCTTCCGACGACGGAGAAGCTGACAGCGCTCGGCATCCGCGCCTACCAGATTTCCCTGGACGGACCGGAAGCCGTACACGACACCACCCGCGTCAGAGTCAACGGCAGCGGCACCTTTCAGCGCATCTGGAACAATCTGTTGTCGATCCGGGCCAGCAGGGTCCCGGTGCGTGTCACTCTCCGAATCCATCTCTCGCCCGCCACCTTGCCATATATGCCGGACTTCCTCGCTCGGGTCCGTGACACGTTCCTTGACGATGAACGCTTCTCCGTCAGCCTCAGGCCGGTCGAACGAATGGGCGGCCCCAACGACGAGTCCATTGACATCATTTCAGGGAGCGCACGGGCCAGAATCATCGAGGACCTCGAGGAGGTACTCGGCGCCCGGCCGTCCACCTCGCGAGAAACCGAAACAATGGATGTCTGCTACGCGGCACGTCCGAACTCGTTCGTCATTCGGTCCAACGGCAGCATCGCGAAGTGCACCGTGGCGCTCAATGATCCGGCGAACAGCGTCGGACACCTGCTGCCTGACGGCACACTCCGGATCGACAACGAGCACCTGATGCCTTGGGTACGCGGATGGGCACGCCGCGACCGGGCCTCCGTGCGCTGCCCCTACGTCGGCATGCCGCGTTCGGCACCGCAGCTCCTGCAGATTGGTTCCGGCCCTCGGCCACGAGTCGACGCGCGGAGCAAGCCGAGCGCGGATCCGGTCCTGCGAGGGCGCGGCCAATCAGAAGTGGCAGCCGGTCGGTTGATGAGGTGAGTCACCCCTGTCCGGCGGATGCCACGGCTCCGCCGGACAGGCGCCCTGGGGTCCGTCCGGCGCCGCGGTGCGGACCGAAGCGGATCCCTGCCGGTCTCAGCCGACCCGGGCGGCGATGGTGCGCGCGCAGTCCAGGGACTCGGTGTGCGTCGTGTCCACCTCCAGGTCGTAGAACACGTCCTTGTGCACCGACTCCGCCTGCGTCGCCGCCATGCCCGGGACACGGTCTCCCCGCGCGACCTCCCGGCCGGCGGCGGTCGCGCTCGCGCACCGCACGCCCACCCACAGCACCGGCACGTCGCCCAGCGCCGTCCGCCACCGCTGCTGGGAGGCCGACCCGCCGAGGAAGACGTCGTCGATGATGATCCGCGCGCCCGCACGGGCCATCGTCGCGACGCCTTCCCGCCAGGCCGCCTCCAGCGTGAGGAAGTCCGCCCCGATGCTGACCTCGCCGTCCGCCGCGAACGCGATTCCGTCGTCCGAGGCCTGCATCCGCGCGGGCAGGGCGTCGACGAACGAGTCACAGCCGAAGGCCAGCCAGGGATCGGGCAGCACCGATTGCAGACACCTCACGATCCCGGACTTTCCCGAGCTGGAACCGCCGTTGAGGATGATCATCTGAGTCGTCACCGCGTCACAGTAGGGCGTCCGGCGCGCGGCGGGAAACGCGTTTTCGCCGGACTTCCCTCCACTGCGGGACCTACTCTTCCTCGGGTACGACAGATGCCGTCCGGCCACCCGTGGAGCAGCTCCGATGATCACCTGGCGCAGGCTCGGCGAAGCGGACTTCCCGCAGGTGGGGGAGTGGCTGTCCCAGTCGCACGTCGCACGCTGGTGGAACCACGAGACCTCACCCGAGGCCGTCGCGCGCGACTTCGGCCCGGCCGCCCGGGGCGAGGAGGCGTCGGAGGACCTGCTCGTCCTCCTCGACGGCCGGCCGATCGGCCTGATCCAGCGCTGCCGCTTCGCCGACTTCCCGGAGTACGAGGCCGAGCTGGCGGCCGCCGAGGTCGAGGTTCCGGACGGTGCGATGACGCTCGACTACCTGATCGGCGTTCCCGGTCTGACGGGTCGGGGCCACGGTGCGGAGCTGATCCGGGCGGTCGTCGCGGCGACCTGGACCGACCACCCGCGGGCCACCACGATCATCGTCCCGGTCCACGCGGCCAACCGCCCGTCCTGGCGAGCCCTGGAGAAGGCCGGGCTTCGCCGTGTCGCCGAGGCCTCCCTCGAACCCGACAACCCGATCGACGACCGTGCCCACTACGTGTATCGGATCGACCGCCCTGGCGACTGACCCGCCCTAGTGCTGTGACGGGGAAGGTTCACCGGGACGGGAAGTGAGGGGTTCGACCGTCCCGTGCGGGCCGTGGTGCCGCTGTCAGTTCAACGTTGAGTGCCGGCGATGAGAGCGTCGACTTCTTTGGCGAGGGCGGTGATGTCGACGGTCTGGGCGGTGTCGATGATCAGAGCGTGCCCGCCCGGTCCGAGCGGTCCTGGGTGGGCGGCCCAGACAGCGACGCGGTCGCTGACCTCCTTGCGGGTGAGGTCCTGGTCGGAGTGGCCTGGGTGGCGTTTGCGTGTCCGGAACCGTTCAGCGACAAGTTCGGTATCGCAGTCGCAGGACACCTCGACCAGCTGGGCGTCGAGGTGGTGGAGCCGGGCGGGGGCGGTGTCGCGGTGCCACCAGTTGACGAGGACGGCTCGCCCGGCGTCGGCAGCGAGTGCGAACAGGATGTCGTCGCCGGCCCGGCTCAGTCGGTGACGCCATGCCTGATCGCCGACGCCGAGGGAGTCGCAGAGCGATTCCAGGATCACGTCTTTGTCGATGACCGGCAGGCCGAGTTCCGCGGCGAGCCGCGGGCCAGGGTGCTCTTGCCGCTGGCCGGCATACCGGAGACGATCACGAAGGCGTTGTCGATCGCCACGTCAGTGTGTCGCAGCCCGATTTCCTGGCTGCCTGGGGTGGTGGGAGTTGCTCGGGCAGCCCACGGACCCTGACCGGGTGCGCCACCCTGCCTCCCCACGATGGTTGGAAGCGTCGTCACTTCCGGCCAGCACACCGAGCGACCCGGTGAACGTTCACGGTCACAGCACTGGCGACCACCTGGCCGACCCCGCCGAGAGGTGACGGCAACCGGGCCGCCCTCGGGCTACCCGCGGCCCCGTGGTCGCCACCCGGCCTCCGCCGGCACGGACCGTCGTCCCGCCTCGGCGAGCGCTTCGAGCAGCGTGGTGAGGGCGGGATGGCCCGGCGCGCCCTCACGGACGGCCGCCTGGACGGTCCTGACCGGGCGCGGGTTCCGTACCCTGCGCAGCACGACGTCCGTACGGCGGCGGCCCGCGCCGAGCCGCGGGACGAGGCCGACGCCCAGACCCGCCGCGACGAACCCCAGCGCGGTCGCGTAGTCCTCGCTGCCCGCCACGAAGTCCGGGCTGAACCCCGCCGCGGAGCACGCCCCGAGCACCACGTCGAGGCACGGCCCCTGAGGCTCGCTTCCGACCCACGGCTCGCCGGCGAGCTCGGCCAGGTCGAGGACGCGCCGCGCGGCCAGCGGGTGCCCCGGCGGCAGCGCGACGAGGTACTCGTCGTCGAGCAGCCGGACGAGGCGGAGGCCCGGGGCCGGGTCCTCGCGCGGCCTGACCACGACCGCGACGTCCGCGTCTCCCCGGGCGACCTCGGCGAGCGCCTCCTGGGGATCGAGCAGCGTGAGGTCGATCCGGACGCCCGGGTGCTCCCGGCGGAGCCGGGCCAGTGCGGGGGCCACCAGCGCGGGACCGACCGAGCCGAAGTAGCGGACGGCGAGGCTGCCGGTCCGGCCGGCCCGCAGATCGGCCAGGGCGGCTTCGGCCTCGGTGAGGTTGCGGCTGATGGCCGCGGCGTACTGGGTGAGGAGCAGGCCCGCCTCCGTCGGCCGTACCCCGCGGCCGGCCCGTTCGAGGAGTGCGGTTCCGGCCTCCCGTTCCAGGGCAGCCACCTGCTGGCTCACCGCGGACGGCGTGTACCCCAACTCCGCTGCCGCGGCGGTCACCGATCCGCTGGTGACCACGGCCCGCAGGATCTGCATCCGCCTCACATCAAGCATGTAGCTCAGCTTAAGAGTGATGAACCATCTTGTGATGGTGCTGAAGGGTGAGGGGGCGGCATCGTGGTTCTCCTCAGCCGGACGGGGTCCTGGGAAGGGGAGACCGAGAGTGAAGAGTGCCGAGGGCGGAGTGCGGGCCGGGGCCCGGATGGGCGTACTCGCTCTGTTGTGGGGCTCGACCTTCCTCTGGATCGAGCTGGCCCTGCGCGCCCTGTCCCCGCTCCAGGTCACCGTGGCCCGCTGCCTCCTCGGCGCGGGCACGCTGCTCGTCCTGTGCCTGGTGACCCGGCTGCGCCTCCCGCGCGGCCGGGCCGTCTGGGGCCATGTCTTCGTGGCGGCCTTCTGGTGCAACGCCCTGCCCTTCGCCCTGTTCAGCCTCGGCCAGAAGACCGTCGGCTCCGGACTGGCCGGAGTGCTGAACGCGACGACCCCGCTCTGGTCCCTGCTGCTCGGCCTCGCCCTCGGTACGGAGCGGGGGCTCCGCCCCGTCCGCACGGGCGGCCTGCTGCTCGGCTTCACCGGCGTGGTGGTCATCTTCGCGCCGTGGCAGGGCACGGGTCGGGTCGGCTGGGGCGCCCTGGCCATCGTCGCGGCGGCGGCGAGCTATGCGGTGGGCTTCGCGTACATGGGCCGGCACCTCGTGGGGCGGGGCCACGCGACGCTCTCCCTCTCCTCGGCCCAACTCCTCGCCGCGACCGTCCTGACCGGCCTGAGCCTGCCGCTCGACGGCCGGCCCCCGGCCCACATCGCCGCGGAGAGCCTGATCGCGGTCGTGATCCTGGGGATCTTCGCCACGGGGATCACGTTCCACCTCACGTACCGGATCATCGCCGCCGAAGGCGCCACCAACGCCGCGACCGTCGGATATCTGCTGCCCGTGGTGTCGCTGGTCCTGGGATTCGTGGTGCTGGACGAGCCCTTCAGCCCGCGCGCGGCGGCGGGCATGGTGATCGTGCTGGTGGGCGTGGGCATGACGCGCCGCAGGAATCCGGCGCCCGGGAGGACCCGGCCACCGGCGCCGCGGTCACGGTCGTCCGTACGCGGCTGACCGCTGCCGAGAGCAAGGTCATGCAGCGCCGAGGGCCTCGGCGAGACGTACGACCGGACGGCCCGACACCCCGGTCAGCACGCACTGCTGATGGTCGGTCAGAGCAGCCGCCGCGACCACCACCAGGACCATGTCCGCCTCGGCCTCCTCGCAGACCTCGGCGAGCTCACGGACCTTGCCGCTGCTCAGCAGCGTGCGCGAGGAGTACGGAAGAGCCATCTTCCCGACGCCGCCGGCCGAGACGCCACGCCGCTGCACGACCCGCCCCACGACCCGGGCGCCGCGCGCTGTCAGCTGCGCGTCCGCCTCGTCCATGACCGCGGCGTGCTGCTTCTCCTTCGCGGAGAAGTAGCCGACGAGGACGACGCGGGCCCCCGCAACCGCCACAGGGGGATCCGGCCGGCCGGCGGGAACCCGTCTCGCGCGACGAGCCGGACGGCGCCGACCGCGGCCTCGGAGCTGATGCACGCCCGCAGGCTACGCGCGCCGCCGCCCGCCGTGCCACGCGGTAACGCGCCGGCCGGGGTCCACGCCGCCTCAGCCGTCGCAGGACTCCAGGAGCGCCCGCCCGTGCCTGAGCAGCAGTTCGTCATCGGCGCAGCGGTAGCGGATCCTGCCCGTGCCGCCCGTGTTGTTGTGGCGGCGGACGGCGGCGAGCTCCTCGCGGACGACCGGGACGGCGGACCGGGCCGCGGAACCCATCCGTGCCCACACGCCCGCCACGTCCGGCCGGTTGTCGACGTGCGCGGACCAGGCGTGCAGCAGCACGGGCAGGGACTCGTCCTCGTCGCGGCCCGCCTCCCACAGGGCGGTCGCGAGGGCGCCCGCGACCCAGCCGCCGTTCTCCTCGGGGGACGCGACGAGCCGGCGCAGCTCGGGCAGCAGACCCGCGGCCTCGGTCCCCACGCGGGCGATCAGCCGCAGCGCGTCGACGCGCCCCGACCAGTGGTCCGCGGTGAGCCCCAGGGACAGGACGGGCAGAACGTCCTCTGTCCCGCCCCCGGCGGACCAGAGCGCAGCCGCCGCGTGGACACGGAGATGCGTGTCGCCGTCCCGGGCCAGCCGCCGCAGCTCCGGGAGGGCCTCGCGGGCCGGCTCGCCGAGCTCGGCGAGTGCCTGCACGGCGTCCCGGAGCACGGGACGGGCCGTGTCGACGGGTGCCCGCAGGATCCTCAGCGCCGGTCCGACCGCCTCGGCGACACCGGTGGCGACGGCGGCCTTCAGGAGGTGGTCCGTACGACGGGGCTGCTTCCCGGGGGCGATCCGGGCCAGCCTCCCGAGCAGCACGGGAGCGAGCTCGGCGGCCGCCGCCGGGGCCATCCTGCCGATCCAGTCACCGAGGTCCTCGGGCACCTCGCCGAACCGCAGCACGTCGACGAGCGCGGGAACGGCCCGCGCGTCGCCCTGTGCGGCGAGCGCGCTCACCGCCGCCCCGTAGGACGTCTCGCGCCACCGGGCCTGCGGGAGGAACTCCGGTCCCGCCGCCACCCGAGCGGCCAGCGCGTCCGCCGCGGGGCCCCCGATCGCGTACAGCCGTTCCAGCTCTGCGGCAGCCCACCGGACGATCCGGTGGTCCGCCTCCCGGAGCTGCTCGCCCAGGAGTCGTACGGACTCCTCGTGGGGCCCGCGCCAGCCCGTGAGGAGCAGGCCGCCCATGTCGATCGCCTCGCGCCGCTGTCCCCAGTCGGGACTGCGCAACTGGTCCTCAAGGAGCGAGAAACGCTCGGCGACCCGATCCCCCAGGGCATGGTGCAGCTCTCCGAGCAGCTCCGTGGCCCAAGGAGCCTTCACCGAGCCGCGCTGGGACGCCTTGAGGCGGCGGAGGTACGAGATGAGGGTCGGACTCCCGACCTCGGCGCCGGCCCCGGCCCCGACGCCCTCTTCCTCGGCCTCTTCCTCCAGCGCCTCCCGCATGGCATCGAGGGCGATCCCTGCGGCCCGCTCCGGAAGTGGCCCGGACGGCGAGCAGCGCGCCAGCTGTACGAGAGCCGACAGCCGCAGCCCCGGGCCACCCGGCCCGTCCCCACGCGTGAGCAGGTCGGCCAGGACGGCACTCGACGCCTCGGTGGACTTCCCTTCCCGGACGCCCAGTTCTCCCACGGCCGCAGCCAGCGCCCGCAGGACGCCCCCGTCCCGCTCCACCGCGAGCCGCCGCCGCAGGACCGCCAGCACTTCCTCCGGATCGCCGTGCAACTGTACGAGCGCCCCGGGCACCGCCCGCCGCAGCCGGGGGTCGGGATCCGCGAGGACGTCGAGGAGTACCCCGCTGCGGGCCCGGGTGTCCGACTCGGCGCGCGCGAGGGTCTCCACCCAGGCGGCGTACTCGTCCTCGTCGTCGGACCAGAAGTCCATCTGCTCGGGGTCGCGGCCGTCGCCGTCGATGCTGCGGAGCAACTCGACGATCTCGCCCCGCCCCGGCAGCCCGGCCGTCGCGACGAGCTCGAAGAGGAAGGGGACGCACGCAACTGTGCTGTCGTACACGTCCTCTTGGTGATGCACCGCGCCGTACATCCCGTCGAGCGCGATCTCCCGCTCGGCCGCGTCGGCCGAGGCGAGCCCGCGCAGGAGCTCCGGCACGTCGGAGGCGTCGCCGTACGCATGATCCATGGACGCCCAGTCGACGTCGTCGATCCCCGTGAACATGATCACCAGTGTGCCGGAGTGCCGTAGTCGTCACGGACCGCGGCGGGTCTCGATGACGAGGACACCGAGGAGCAGGAGCGCGCCGGGGAGCGCAAGGGCGTGAGTCAGGGGGCCGGCAGCGGTCCGAAGGTCTGCGTGGCGAGCTTCTCCGCGTCCTGCGGGCCGACGATCCGGCCGGATCGCGGGACGCGCCTTCGCCCAGGTGCGGGCGGTGGCGTCTCGGTGACCGGGTCGAGGGACGTGATCACCGCGTCCTGACCGACGACGTCGAATCCCTCGCTCTCGCAGCAGTCACCCACGGCGGCGGGCTGCGCGGAGGGGTCGACGCCGTCGAGGAGGACGGTCGGCGAGCCGGTCATGCTCCAGCGTGCGGCCTGGGCCTCCGACTCCCAGAACTCCGCAGAAACCGGCGCCGCGCTGCGCGAGCCGGCCCAACGAGCGTCCCCGCACGCCGGCCCGGAAGCTCATTCGACCACATGTTCGATATTGGGTTTATGCTGGACCCATGACGGCATCACGACCTGCCTTCCCCGGCCTCCAGGGCTCCCTCTTCGACCAGGGCGCCGACACTGGACCTGGTCCCTTGGGCGGCCTCCGGCGGATCATGCTCGGCGACGGCGACGGCGACGGCGACGGCGACGGCGACGGCGGCGGTGGAGCAGGCGCGTGGGTGGACCATCTGCCCGGCTGGTTCCACGGCGCCGATGCCCTCTTCGAGGAGCTGGCGAGCTGCGTGTCGTGGCAGGCCGAGGAGCGCGAGATGTACGACCGGGTCGTCGCGGTGCCGCGCCTCCTCGCGTACTACCGCGAGGGCGACCCCCTCCCGCACCCCGCGCTCCTGGAGGCGCGCGAGGCCCTCAACGGGCACTATGCGCCCGAGCTCGGCGAGCATTTCGTCACCGCCGGGCTCTGTCTCTACCGCGACGGGCGCGACAGCGTCGCCTGGCACGGCGACCGCATCGGGCGTTCCGCCACGGAGGACACGATGGTCGCCATCCTCTCCCTCGGAGATCCTCGCGATCTCGCGTTCCGGCCGCGCGGAGGCGGCCCCGTCGAGCTGCGCCTCCCGTTGGGGCACGGGGATCTCGTGGTGATGGGCGGCTCGTGCCAGCGCACCTGGGAGCACGCCGTCCCGAAGACGACACGGGCCGTCGGACCGCGCATCAGCGTGCAGTTCCGCCCGCGAGGCGTGGCCTGACCGCCGTGGCTCTGCTGTCCCTCTGATCCGCTTCGACTGTGCATGATTCCTGACCCATTGGAATGGGCATGCCAACCGCGCCAACGTGCGCCGGCGTGCGCCGCCCAGTCCAGGTCAGGGAGTCGGAGTGAGGATCAAGCGCCACCTCGTCAAGGGAGCACTCACCCTAGGTAGTTCGCTCGCGCTGCTGGTAGCCCTGCCGGGCAGCGCGTTCGCCGCTCCGCCCCCGGCTCTGCCCGCGAACGCGGACGGCCTGGAGCAGACGTTCCAGCCGGCATACGACTACGACACGGACGGCTGCTACCCCACGCCCGCCATCGGGGCGGACGGCACGATCAACGGTGGACTCAATCCCTCCGGCGCCCTCAACGGCCAGTGCCGCGACTCCTGGGACCTCACCAACACCAACGGGTACGCGCGGTACAAGTGCAACAACGGCTGGTGCGCGATCATCTACGGCCTGTACTTCGAGAAGGACCAGGCCGTGGCCGGAAGCGGACTCGGGGGACACCGCCACGACTGGGAGCACGTCGTGGTGTGGGTGCAGAACAACCAGGCGCAGTACGTCTCCACATCCGCCCACGGAGGCTTCTCGGTGTACGGCCGTGACCGGATCCGCTGGGACGGCACCCACCCCAAGATCGTCTACCACAAGGACGGCATCAGCACCCACTGCTTCCGCCCGGCCAACTCGAACGACGAGCCGCCGGAGAACCACCAGCACACCTGGCAGTTCCCGAGCCTGGTCGGCTGGAACGGGTACCCCGCCGGCCTGCGCGACAAGCTCACCCAGGCGAACTTCGGCAGCGCGGTCTTCGGGCTCAAGGACGGCAACTTCGCCGCCCACCTGGCGAAGGCGAAACCGTCGGGCATCCCCTTCGACCCCTACGCCTGAGAAGAGGGGCTCCGGTCGCCGCCGAGCAAGGCGTCCATGTGCATGTCCCGGCGCTCGGAGCCCACTTCCTGCCACCCCCGCAGCAACCCCTCCCGCCTCGTCGTCGGATTGCTGGCCTGGTTGTTTCCCGTGGTCGACGGCGCGAGGCCGGACGGGCGGCGGCCCAGCGACTCGGCTGCGGCCGGGGCAGGTGGCGGCGTGGGCGGGGGTACCACCCGGCCCGCTGAACCGAAGGCGCCGACGACGACACCGGAAGCGGATGCCTCCTCGTCGGAGACCCCCGTCTCCCCGGCCCTCAGCGGCCGTACCCCCCGAAGGCTGGGGGAAAGCGGCGTGGTTCCACCAGCAACGAAGAGGAACCGATCCTCGACGGGTCGGAGTGGGCAAGGAGGCCCGTCTGCGGCGTGCCTGAAGCGTCGCGCCACCGGTGATCGCGTTGTCAGTGCCGGTGGTTAACGTGATCACATGAGTTCATCCCTGAGTGTGTACCTGATCGATCCCGTGGCCGCGCGCGCCTTCGTCGGGTCGTGTGACGACCAGTTGCTCCAGGTCGTTCGCGAGAGCTTCGGTGACGACCTGGCGTCCGACGACAGTTGGTTCTCCTCCGAGATCGCGGACGGCGCCCCCACCGCGTACGAGGCGCTGCGGACGGTGGTGTACGGCGGGCCGTTCCCCGAGAACAGCCAGTACGCCTTCCAGTACGGCTACGCCTACAAGCGCCTCTGCTCGCTGACCGGGTCCTTCCTCGACAACTCCTGCTTCAGTCCGTTCCGGGGCGACTGGCTCGACATGGTCGACGAGGGGCTGCGCGCGCTGCGGATCACCGCCGTCTCGGTGGCGGAGTTCGGCTACTCCGGCGGCTTCCCCAAGGGCGTCCCGTCCTATGACCTGCCGCGCTGCGGCGAGTGGACGCACGAGCAGTGCCTGGAGGCCCTGGCCCAGTTCGAGGAGACCAAGAAGGCGGGCCATGCGCCGCCTCTGGAGCCCGAGGTCGTCGACGCCGTCATGGACGTGATGGGCTGGCTCGGCCACGTGGCGTCGCGCCCCGGATTCGGTGTCGTGGGCTTCGTTTCCTAGGACGTGCGAGTTCCCGCGAAGCGACCCCGCCCCGGTTTCAGGGCCCGGCGAACGGCCAGGCCTCGATGTCGCGGTAGCGGATCGGCGCCGGGCCGCGGCCGAAGTTGCTTCCGACCAGGTGGAGGCGTTCCGTCCGCCATCTGCGGCCGGTGAAGCCGGCCAGCTGGGCGGCGACCTCCGTCACGCTCGCCGGGTCGTCGCGCCGCGCGCGGGCCAGTGTCAGATGGGGGCGCAGAGGGCGCTCCTGGAAGGTGATGCCGCACTCCCGCACCACGGTACGCACCTCGGCGGCGAGCTGCTGAAGGCCGTCGACGTCCCCGTCGATCCCGCTCCACAGCACGCGCTCGTCGAAGTGCCCCCCGCCCAGCAGCCCCAGTTCCAGGGGGCGACGGTTCGCCGCCAGGCGCGCGAGCGGCGGCCGAAGGAGCGGCACGGCCGCGACGGGGAGCTCGCCGAGGAACGCCAGCGTGATGTGCCAGTCCTCGATCCGGTTCCACCGCATGCGCGGGTACGCCTCGTAGGCCGGGCCCAGCGCGTGGGCCAGCTCGTCCTTCGCCTCGTCGGGCGGCGCGAGCGCGATGAACACGCGTACCGTCTCGGCGGGCTCGGAGTGGGTGGCCCCACCCGCTGGCTCAGTCATCTTCCGGTTTCCGTTTCCCGCTCGTGCTGTGTCGACGGGAGCCGCGTCCCTGCCGTCCCGCCGGCCCGCAGTCCCCTCGTCGCACGAGGCTATGTGGTCTGCGGGGCGCGAGTGAAGGCGGGGCCGCGCGGGGGCGGGTGGGGGCCCCGGGCGTTCCGATGTCGACCGTCGGTCCGTGATGCCGCCACCATCGGATTTCCGTCCTAACGTTCAACAATATTGCGCGAGTTGAGTTCCCGGGGGACGGTGACGTACGGACGGCGTCGCGTCGCGTTACGGGTGGCGGTCGCCGGATGCTCGGGCCGCGGGGCGGAAGCCCCGGTCCGGCCGGGGCGACGACGGGTCCGAGTGCGACGAGAAGCGGGGCCGGCGAGCCGGCGGTACCTGATCCCAAGCCCCCCTCGACCGCGACGGCCGCGCGGGACGACCAGTACACCTCTCCCGAGGGGGCGCTGCCCTCCTGCCAGGGCCGCCACTTCCTCTACCGGATCCAGCGCGGCGCGGTCCGCTGCGAGGGCCGGCTCGGCGACATCGTGTGGGCGATCCGCGATCCGCGATCCGCGATCCGCGATCCGCGATCCGCGAGGCAGACGGGGCCGGTATGCAGGGGATTGGCCGGACTTGGAGGAGGGGTTCGGGAGAGTCGGGGGAACTGATGTTGCCGGAAGGGTTGTCAGTGCAATTTCACATTACTATGTTACAGCGCACACGGGCTGATGAACCGCCGTCATACACCGTGCGAACCAGAGCTGTTCTTGCTTGTCGATCCCCGCACTTACCCCCCTCACCAGCAGGAGTTCTGTTGTCCCTCCACAGACGTGTGCGCTCGTCCCTGCTCGCCTCCGCCATCGCGGTCACCCTCCTCTCCTCCGCCGGCCAGTTCTCCGTGTCCGCGGCGGACACGGAGAACCAGCCCGCACCGGCGTCCCCGGTGGCCGGTCCGGCTGCGCCGCAGGCCAAGCCCGTGGCCAACCCCTTCGACGAGGTCGAGCACCTCGCCACCGCTCCCGGCAAGACCTTCGGGCCCGCGCCCGCCCCCGGCGGTCTCGCCGCCGGCCGCGTGGCCGGAAAGGCCAAGGCCACCGGCACCGCCGAGGCGACCGAGACCTCCACGGCCGCCACCAAGTCGAAGGCCAAGGCCGCCGACTCCGCCGCGCGGACGACCGCCGTGGCCGCCGGCGCCACGGCCGCCGGCGTGCCCTGCACGCTCGACGGGATCACCGGTCTCTCCCCTGAGCAGTTCACCGACTTCCTCGCCGACCCCGCGGTCACCTCCGACGGCTGTCTCAGCAAGCTCATCTGGACGTGGGACGCCCGGCTCGTCCCCGTGATGTCCGACGCCCACGTGCAGGCCGTCGCCCGTCGCATATCGAGCCTGGCCGCCTCCCACGACGGCAAGAACTCCTCGCACCTGGAGGAGATGTTCACGTACCTGCACGCCGTCGTGTACCACGACTTCTCGCGCGGCGAGATCGACACCACCGACGCGCCCACGGTGAACGCGATCACCCAGGCCGTCACCGCCTTCGGCAACGCCCCGCGCACCTTCGACGTCACGAAGAGCAACGCGACCGCCCTGCGCGAGGCCCTCTACGCCGCGAGCGGCCCCGGCCTGCGCCAGCACCAGCTCGGCCTGGTCAAGCGGGTCCTGGCCACCATGGACCCGTCCCACACCGCCACCAACCAGGACCCGGCCTGGGCGGGTGCCGCGCTCGCCGCGCTCTCCGTCAACTACCTCGGCATCTACCCGGGCAACCAGGACACCGGCTTCCACGCCGCCGCGGCCGCCGACCCCTCGTACCGCGCCGCCTTCAAGGCCTTCGCGTCCTACGGGCACCTGAAGGGCACCGCCAACGCCTGGGTGGCCCGTGACGCCCTCAGCGAGTACGGCCGCTTCGGCCAGATCGCGGTCCTGAAGACGGAGATCGTCGCCGGACTCGGCGAGACCTTCGGCACGGTCGTGAACACCTTCGGCAGCGGCAGCCAGCAGTGGGCGAAGGTCGTCTCGTGGCTCAACTTCTACGAGGCGTGCAAGCCGTACGGCGTGTGCAAGGAGGACATCGAGAAGCAGATCTTCCCGTACACGTACACCTACGACAACGGCGCCATCAAGGTCCGCACCGGACTCGACCGGGCCACCGTCGACCAGCTCTACTACGCCAGCAAGCTCGTCAAGGCGCAGTTCCACCGCGTCCTCGGCAGCGAGCAGCCCGTCACCGGCGACACCAACACCACCCTGAACATCGTCCTCTACGCCTCCCGCGCGGACTACGAGAACTACCACCCCGTCCTGACCGGCATGGACACCAACAACGGCGGCATCTACATCGAGCGCGGCGCCACCTTCTACACCTACCAGCGGCGCGTCCCGCAGGACTCCTCCCTCACCCTCGAGGAGTTGTTCCGCCACGAGTACGTCCACTACCTCAACGGCCGCTACGCCGTCCACGGCTCCTTCGGCGAGGGCCCGTGGTACCAGAACGACCGCACCACCTTCATGGACGAGGGCACGGCCGAGTTCTTCGACGGAGCCACCCGCGACAACGGCATCGCCGTCCGCAAGTCGCTCGTCAAGAGCGTCATCGGCGACACCGCCGACGGCGGCCCCCGCATGAGCGTGGGCCAGATCGTCAACGCCACCTACGCCGGCGACGGCTTCCGCTTCTACAGCTACGCCGGCACCTTCTTCGAGTACCTCTGGACCGAGCGGCCCGGCTACCTGCGCGAGATGTACCGGCACCTGCGGGCCAACGACGTCCAGGCGTACGACTCGTGGCGCAACCGGATGGCCGCCGACGCCAACATCCAGCGCGAGTACAACCTCTTCCTCGACAAGCAGATCGCCAAGGTCGACGACCTGTTCGTCCCGAACACCACCTACACGCCCAACGACCAGCTCCGCGACTCCGCGCTCGCGAACGTGAAGTCCACGTTCGCCGCCGCCACCTACAACACCCCCGACTGCGTCGAGAACGGCGACCCGGGCAAGCGCCGGTTCACCTGCACCGGCCGGATCACCGCCAACCTGTCCAACTGGGCCAGCGAGGACCAGAACTTCAAGGACATGTCCGAGACGGTCGACTACTTCATCCTCGACCGCGCGGGCGCCGCGTCCAACAACCTCGCCGACATGAACTGCTCCTTCGGACCGATCGACATCTGGTCCTCCAAGGCCGCGGGCACGTCGAGCTTCAGCTGCGAGGGCCCCCTGCGCAGCTGACCACCCCCGTCGTCCGGGCCGGCCTCCCTCACGGGGGAGAGGCCGGCCCGGCTTCCGCGTTTCCGCATCACCGGCAAGTTCCCCCGAAACCGCTTCCCGGAGGCCGTACCTCGTGAGCACCACCCCGCACTCCGTGCGCACCACCGACTACCACGCCGCAGGCGAACCCTTCAGGATCGTCGACCAGGACCTTCCGCCGGTCCCCGGCGACACCGTCGCCGAGCGGCGCGCCACCGTCATCGGCGCAGGCGGCACGGCCACGGACCCGCGCCCGGGACCCCTCGACGACGTGCGCCGTCTCCTCGTCCAGGAACCCCGCGGACACGCGGGCATGTACGGCGGGTTCGTCGTCCCGGCCGACGACGACGGCGCCCACTTCGGCGTGCTGTTCTGGCACAAGGACGGCTACTCCACGGCGTGCGGCCACGGCACCATGGCGCTCGGCGCCTGGGCCGTCGACTCCGGCCGCGTCCCGGCCCCCGACGACGGCGACGTCGCCGTCAGGATCGACGTACCCTCGGGCCGCGTCACCGCGACCGTGCACCGCGCGGCCGGACGCACCACCGGCGTCACCTTCCGCAACATCCCGACCTTCGTCACCGCACGGAAGGTCCCCGTCACGACCTCCTTCGGCAACGTCGAGGTCGACCTCGCCCACTCCGGCGCCTGTTACGCCTCCGTCGCGGCCCGCGACCTCGGCCTCGACACCACCAAGACGGCCCTGCCCGCGCTCGTCCGCGCCGGCCAGGAGATCCGCGCCGCGCTCGCCGGCCACCCGGCCACCCGGCACGCGGGCGACCCGCGCCTCTCCGGCGTCTACGGCGTGATCCTGTACGAGGACCTGCCCGAAGAAGCAGCGGCCGACGACGGCCCGCGCCAGCGCAACGTCACCGTCTTCGCCGACGGCCAGATCGACCGCTCGCCCTGCGGATCAGGCACCTCGGCGAGGCTCGCCCTGCTCGCCGCGGACGGGCGCCTCGGCCCCGGCGGCACCCTGACGCACGAATCCGTGGCAGGCACCGTCTTCACCGGCCGGCTGCTCCCCGGAGGCATCACCGAGGTCACCGGAAGGGCGTACCGCACCGGCACCCACACCTTCCTCGTCGAACCGGACGACGACCTGGGGACGGGGTTCCTGCTGTGACGCACCTGACCCAGATCGACGCCGCGGCCATCGCCCGCCTCCTGGGCCCGGCCGAGGCGATCGACGTCCTGGCCGAGGTCCTGCGCGCCGGACTCGACCCCGAGGAAGGACCGGCCCGCACCTCCGTCAGCGTCCCCGCCGGCGAACTCCTCCTCATGCCCGCCGCCTTCGGCCCGTACGCCGGAGTGAAGATCGCCGGCGTGGCCCCCGGCAACGCCGCCGCGGGCCTGCCCCGCATCACCGGCTCCTACCTGCTCCTCGACGGCGAGAACCTCCGCCCGCTCGCCCTCCTCGACGGCGCCGCCCTCACCGAACTGCGCACACCGGCCGTCTCCGCCCTCGCCGTACGCCACCTGACACCCGCCGACAAGCCGCTGCGCCTCGTGCTCTTCGGGACCGGCCCGCAGGCGTACGGGCACCTGGAGGCCGTCCTCGCCGTACGCCGGGTCGCCGAGGCGATCGTCGTCGGGCGCAACCAGATCGGCGCGCGCGCCCTCGCCGGGTACGCGCGCACGCTCGGCGTCCTCGCCAGGACCGGCACGCCCGACGACGTGGCCAAGGCGGACCTCGTCGTCTGCTGCACCACCGCGCGCGAGCCCCTCTTCGAGGGATCCCTCGTCGCCCCCGGCGCCACCGTCGTCGCCGTCGGCTCGCACGAACCGGACGCCCGGGAGGTCGACAGCGCGCTCGTGGCCCGGTCCGAGGTGTACGTCGAGGCGCGTGGCGCCGCCCTGCGCGAGGCCGGTGACCTGCTCGTCCCCACGGCCGAAGGGGCCATCGAGGAGGACCACGTCGTCGGCGGCATCGCCGACCTCGTGACCGGCCGCCGCACCCCCACCACCGAACGCCCGCGGTTCTTCAAGAGCGTCGGCATGGCCTGGGAGGACCTCGCCGTGGCCGGCGCGCTGTACACGGCGGCACTCGCCACGTCATGAGGACGGCCTCACGCCGAACGCCCCGGCCCCGCACACGCGGGACCGGGGCGTCTCGGCATGCTCAGGCGGCCTCGGGGAAGTGGCAGGCGACCTGGCGCGCCTCACCGGGGGAGGCGATCCGCAGCAGCGGTGCCTCCGTCCGGCAGATCTCCTGCGCCTTGGGACAGCGCGGGTGGAAGGTGCAGCCGGGCGGCGGAGCGGCCGGGCTCGGCGGGTCACCGAGCAGCGTGATCCGCTCCCGGGCCCGCTCCGCCGCCGGGTCGGGCAGCGGTACGGCGGAGAGCAGCGCCCGCGTGTAGGGGTGCGCGGGGGCCGCGTACACCCGCTCCTTCACCCCGATCTCCACGATCCGGCCGAGGTACATCACCGCGACCCGGTCGCAGACCCGCTTGACGACCGAGAGGTCGTGGGCGATGAAGAGGTAGGCGAGCCCCAGCTCGCGCTGGAGCCGTTCCATCAGATTGACGATCTGCGCCTGGACGGAGACGTCGAGCGCGGAGACGGGTTCGTCGGCGACGACGAGCCGCGGGCTCGTGGCCAGGGACCGGGCGATCCCGATGCGCTGCGCCTGTCCGCCGGAGAACTCGTGCGGATAGCGGTCGATGTGCTCCGGGATGAGCCCGACCAGATCCATCAGCTCCACCGCCCGTTTGCGGGCGTCGGCCGCCGAACTCCCCTGCACCATCAGCGGATCGGAGATGATCCGGGCCACGGTCTGGCGGGGGTTGAGCGAGGAGTGCGGGTCCTGGAAGACCATCTGGAGGTCGCGGCGGAGCGGCTTGAGCTCCCGCTGCGACAGGTGCGTGATGTCGTGCCCGTCGTACGAGACGGAGCCGGCGGTCGGCTCCAGGAGCCGCACGATCATGCGGCCGGTGGTCGACTTGCCGCAGCCGGACTCGCCGACGAGGCCGAGGGTCTCGCCCGCCGACACGTCGAAGTCGATGCCGTCGACGGCCCGGACGGGCGCCGAGCGGGCCCGGCGCCCCGGGAAGGTCATCGTCAGGTCCCGCACGCTGAGCAGGGGCGTGGACGTCGTGCTCGTGGCCGCGTCCGGGGTCGCGGTGGTGGTCGTGGTCATGAGGCGACGCCTTCGTACGCGGGGAAGTGGCAGGCGGCCGGATGCCCCTCCGGGCCGACGAGCAGCGGGCGTTCGCCCGCGCAGCGTGCCCGCTCCTCCTCGGAGCCGGCGGCCGCCCGGGGGCAGCGGGGCGCGAACGCGCAGCCGGGAGCGGGGTCGAGCAGGGACGGCGGGCTGCCCGGTATCGCCCGCAGCGGCGCGTCGTCGTCATCGTCGAGCCGGGGCAGCGAGTCGAGCAGACCGCGGGTGTAGGGGTGGGCGGGGGAGGCGAAGAGGGAGTCCACCGGGGCGTGTTCGGCCGCCCGGCCGCCGTACATCACCAGGACGTCGTGGGCCACGCGGGCGACCACGCCGAGATCGTGCGTGATCATGACGACGGCGAGTCCCCGTTCCTGCTGGATCCGGGCGATCAGCTCCAGGATCTGGGCCTGGACGGTGACGTCGAGTGCGGTGGTGGGTTCGTCGGCGATGAGAAGGTCGGGCTCGCAGGACAGGGCCATCGCGATCATCACGCGCTGGCGCATGCCGCCCGAGAACTGGTGGGGGTACTCACCTGCCCGGCGGCGTGGTTCGGGGATGCCGACCTCCCCGAGCGCCTCGACGGCCCGCTCGCGTGCGGCCGCCCGGCGGGAGCCGAAGTGGACCCGGTGATGCTCGGCGATCTGCTCCCCGACGGTGTAGTACGGGTGCAGGCTGGACAGCGGGTCCTGGAAGATCATGGCCATCCGCCGGCCGCGCAGCCCGTTGAGCTCGCGGTCGGACAGGCCGATCAGCTCGCGCCCGCCGAGGGTGACGGAGCCGGTGACCTCGGCGCCCGTGTGCAGGCCCATGACGGCGAGCGAGGTCACGGACTTGCCGGAGCCGGACTCGCCGACGATGACGAGGGTCCGGCCGGGCCGCACGTCGAACGCGAGCGAGTCGACGGCCCGGACCGGGCCGCGCTTCGTCGGGAAGGTGACCGTGAGGTCCCGTACCGACAGGAGGGGAGCAGGGTCGGCCATCAGTACCTCACTCGCGGGTCGACGACGGCGTACAGCAGGTCGACGGCCAGGTTGGCGACGACGATGAAGGTGGCGGCGAGCAGCGTGACCCCGAGGATGACGGGCTGGTCCCCGCTGGACAGGGCGCCGTAGAAGAGGCGGCCGATGCCGGGCAGCCCGAAGATGGACTCCGTGATCACGGCACCCGCGAGGAGTCCGCCCAGGTCCATGCCGAAGATGGTCAGGATCGGGGTCATCCCGGCGCGCAGCCCGTGCTTGACGACGACCGTGCGGCGGGGGAGACCCTTGGCGCGGGCGGTGCGGATGTACGGCTCCGCCATGGACTCGATCATCGAACTGCGGCTCTGCCGCGCGTACATCGCGGCGTACAAGATCGCGAGCGCGAGCCAGGGGAGCAGCAGGTTGGTGGCCCAGGACAGCGGGTCGTCGCCGAAGGCCACGTACTGCGGGTAGGGCAGCAGACCGGAGACCCGGATCAGTCCGAAGATCAGCAGGACCGAGGTGAAGTAGACGGGCAGCGAGGCCGCGGCGACCGCGCCGACCATCAGGGCCCGGTCGGTGAGCGTGTCCTTGTGGAGCGCGGCGGTGACGCCCGCGGTGAGCCCGAGGACCAGCCAGATCGCGGCGGCGCCCAGGGCCAGCGAGGCCGAGACGGGCAGCCGGTCCACGAGCAGGTCCCACACGCTCTGGCTGTTCTCGTACGAGTAGCCCAGACACGGGAAGTCGCAGGTCAGGGCGTACTGGCCGGTGCCCATCGTGCGGCCGGTGAAGATGCCGGTGACGAAGTCGGTGAACTGCCGCCACAGCGGGGCGTCGAGGCCCATGTTGGCGCGGATCGCCTCCAGCCGCTCGGTGCTGCAGGCCTTGCCGCAGGCGGCGGCGGCCGGGTCGGAGGGGAGGACGTAGAAGATGGTGAAGGTGACGGCGGCGATGGCGAGGAGGACGCCGAGGACGCCCAGGAGCCGGCGTCCGAGGTAGAGGATCACGAGCCGCTGCCTCTCGGGTCGAGGATGTCGCGCAGCGCGTCCCCGAGCAGGGTGAACGCGAGCACGGTCAGGAACAGACAGAGGCTCGGTACGAGGAAGTACATGGGGTCCGTGTCGTAGTACGCGACGCTCTCGGCGATCATCTGGCCCCAGGACGGGGTCGGCGGGCGCACACCGACGCCCAGATAGCTGAGGGCGGCCTCGGTGGCGATCATCCCGGGGATGATCAGCGTGGTGTACGCGATGACCGGCCCGGCGACGCCCGGCAGGATGTCGCGGGCGAGGATCCGCAGGGGGCCGGAGCCGCCGACGCGGGCGGCGTCGACGTACTCGCGGTGCTTGAGCGACAGGGTCTGGCCGCGGACGACCCGGGCGATGCCGGGCCAGCCGAAGAGGCCGATGACGACGGTCATCAGGAGGGTCCGGTTGACGTCCCGGGCCACCGACATCATCGCGATCATGAAGATGAGGGACGGGAAGGACATGGTGAGGTCCATCAGCCGGGACAGCACGGTGTCGGTGCGGCCGCCGAAGTAGCCCGCGGCGATGCCGGCCGCCGTCCCGGCGGCGACGACGATGGCCGTCGCCGCGAAGGCGATGAGCAGGGAGACCTGCCCGCCGTGCACGACCCGGGCGAACAGGTCGCGGCCGGTGACGGGTTCGACGCCGAGCCAGTGCTCGGCCGAGACGCCGCCGAGCGGTCCGATGGGCAGCCCGCCCAGGTACGGATCGACGGCGCTCTTGTCGAACTCCTCGGGGCCCCAGCCGCCCAGCGAGCCGATCAGCGGGGCGGCGACGGTCAGGAGCGCGAAGAGCCCGACCACCACGAGCGACAGTTTGACCGACGTGCGGCGGCGCAGCTCCGCGCGGGCGAGCTGCCACGGCCCGCTGCCCGCCCGGACGGGCGGGGAGGCGGAAGTGGCAGTGGACGTGGAGGTGGTCATGGTCGTGGTCGTTCCGGCCTTCAACGGGCGCTCTTCGCGGGGTCCTTGAGACCGACCGTCGCGAAGTCGATCTGGCCGCCGAAGGAGGTGTGGCCGAAGGCGCCGGCGATGTTGGTGCCGATCAGCAGGGGCTTGCGCTCGATGAGGGCGGGCGCGGTCGGGGCCTTGGCGAGGATCTGGGCGTCGAGCTCCCGCCAGGCCTTGTCGGCCTGCTGGGCGTCGGTCATCGCGGCGATCTCGTCCATGCGCTTCATCGTGGTGTCGTCACGGAAGAGGGAGTGGTTGCCGGAGTTGCCCTTCTCCTTGATGTAGCGGCCGTCGAAGACGAAGGGGAGGAAGGTCGAGCCGGAGGGGAAGTCAGGGCACCAGCCGGTGTAGGCGAGGTCCGTGCGGTTCTTGGTGTCGCCGATCGTGTCGTAGAAGGCGGACGGGTCGACGGTCTCGATGGTGACCTTGATCCCGGCGCGGCCCAGGGACTGCTGGATGGCCTCGCCGACGGCCTTGTCGCCGGTGGAGACGGTGAGGTTCGTGGAGATGCCGTCGGCCTTGCCCGCCTCCTTCAGCAGCTGCTTGGCCTTCTCGACGTCGCCGGTGAGCGGGATCTTCAGCGTGTCGGGCTGCTTGCCGCCGTGGAGGACGCCGGGCATGAGCGCGGTGGCCGGGTCGTTGAGCGCGGGGCCGCCGGAGGCGGTGAGGAGGGCCTCGCGGTCGAGCGCGTACTGCACGGCCTGGCGGACCTTCACGTCGTCGAACGGCGCGCGGCCGGTGTGCATCTGGACCATCTCGGTGCAGTTGGTCGTCTCGGCGAGCAGACGTGCCTTGACGTCGGGCTTGGTGAGCACCTTGGGGGTGGACTCGGGGCGGAGCGAGGCCCAGGCGACCGCGGAGGCGTCGGCGCCGGCGGAGGCGATGAGGCGGTCGTCGACCTGGTTGGCCTTGAGGCCCATCGTGACGACGATCCGGTCCGGGTAGGCCTTGCGGACGGTGTCGGTCGAGGCGCTCCAGTGGGTGTTGCGCACGAGGACGATCTGCTTGTCCCGGGCGTACGTCTCGATCTTGTACGGGCCGGAGGAGAAGGGCCGGTTGTCGTACTGCGGGCCCTTGTCCTGGGACTTGGGCACGGGGCTGAAGGTGGGCAGCACGGTCGCGTAGGGGAACTCGGCGAAGGGCTTGCGGAGCTCGAAGACGATCGTGCGGTCGTCCGGGGTCTTCACGGAGTCGAGATGCTTGCCCTGCGCCGGGCCCTTGTAGCCCTCGGCGCCGACGAGGTAGCGGGCCGCGTAGTCGGGCCCGCCGGGCAGGTCGGGGGAGAAGGACCGCTCCACGTTGTACTTGACGTCCTGGGCGGTGATCGGGGTGCCGTCCTCGTACTTGAGGCCCGGCTTGAGCTTGAAGGTCCAGGTCTTGGCGCCGTTGGAGGAGACGCCGAGGTCCTCGGCGAGGTCCGTGGTGAGCTCCCCGCCCTTCGCGCCCGGCTCGGCCTTGTACGTCAGGAGGGTGCGGTAGAGCAGGCGCGTGCCGAAGTCCATGTCGCCCATGACCCAGTTGCGGGCCGGGTCGAGGTGGGTGAAGTCCTGGTTGGACAGGATGGTCAGCGTGCCGCCCTTCTGCGGAGTGCCGCCGACCACCGCGCCGTTGTTGGAGGTCGCGGGGTTCTTGCCGCGGTCCCGGGAGCCGTCGGACTTCTTGCCGTCGGCACAGCCGGTCGCGCCGAGGGCGAGGGCCGTCACCAGAGCGGTGGCCAGGGTGTAGGTGCGCTTGTTCATAGGTCACTCCGAGAGAGCGGTCGAGCATCCCGATGGCTGGAATGTGACCTGTAACATAGTAATGTGAAATTGCACTGACAAGGTATCGGGCGGTCCGTTACTCATCCGTGTCCGGGAGGCACTCAGGAGAGTGCCCCTCGACTGGAATGCTCCGTTTCGGGGTCTTGGCAACTCCAGTGCAATGTGAAATATTACTGACGTGCCCACGAGAAAACCCTCGGATGTCATCGTCGTCGGCGCCGGCGTCGTCGGCGCGGCCTGCGCCTACTACGCCGCCCAAGCCGGCCTCTCCGTCACCGTCGTCGACCGCGGTTCCGTCGCGGGCGGGACGACGGGGGCCGGCGAGGGAAACCTCCTCGTCTCCGACAAGGAGCCGGGACCGGAGCTCGAACTCGCCCTCCTCGCCAACACCCTGTGGCGGGAGCTGGCGGACGTGCTCCCGCCGCACGTCGAGTACGAGGCCAAGGGAGGTCTCGTGGTCGCCTCCGACGAGTCGGGGATGCGCGCCCTGCGCGACTTCGCGGCCCGACAGGAGGAGGCGGGCGTCACCGCCCAGGAGGTTCCCGGGGACCGGCTCCACGATCTGGAGCCCCACCTCGCTCCTGGCCTCGCCGGAGGATTCCTCTATCCGCAGGACTCCCAGGTGATGCCCGCCCACGCCGCCGCCCAGCTGCTGCGCGCCGCCGGAGACCGCGTCCGGCTGCGTCTGGGCGAGGAGGTCACCGGCCTCCTCACCGGCGCCGCCGGCGAGATCCGCGGCGTGCGGACCGCCGCCGGAGAGCTCCACGCCCCGTACGTGGTCAACGCCGCCGGCACCTGGGGCGGCGCCCTCGCCGAACTCGCGGGCGTCCACCTTCCCGTGATGCCCCGCAGGGGCTTCGTGCTCGTCACCGAACCCCTGCCGCGCGTGGTGCGCCACAAGGTGTACGCCGCCGACTACGTGGCCGACGTGGCCAGCGGCTCGGCCGCCCTCCAGACCTCGGCGGTCGTCGAGGGCACCCCGGCGGGACCGGTCCTCATCGGCGCCAGCCGGGAGCGGGTCGGCTTCGACCGCACCCTCTCCGTCGAGGTCCTGCGCCGGCTCGCCGCCGGGGCCACCGGCCTCTTCCCGGTCCTCGGCACCGTACGGGCCATGCGGACCTATCCGGGCTTCCGGCCGTATCTGCCGGACCACCTGCCCGCGATCGGGCCCGACCCGCGCGTCCACGGGCTGCTGCACGCCTGCGGCCACGAAGGGGCGGGGATCGGCCTCGCGCCGGTGACCGGACAGATCATCGCCCTCTGCCTGACGAACGGCGAAGTTCCCCTCGACATCGCCCCGTTCCGCCCGGACCGGTTCGGCACTCCTGAACCCGCGCCCGCGCCCGACTCCGTACCCGACCCCGCCCCGACACTCTGACGCGCGCCCGAACCGCCGTCGTCACCGCCAGCTTCACCTTGACCTTCACGAGAGGAGGGCCCGTGGCCCGCACGCCCGCCGACCTGGTCGGGGCACAGCCCGATCCGCCGTTCGAGATCACCTTCGACGGCCGGAGCGTCACCGCCCTGCCCGGCCAGACCGTCGCCGCCGCCCTCTGGGGGGCCGGCATCCTGGCCTGGCGCACCACCCGGGAAGGGGGGCGGCCGCGCGGCGCGTTCTGCGGCATCGGCCAGTGCTACGACTGCCTCGCCACCGTCAACGGCGAGCCCAACCGGCGCGCCTGCCTGGTCCCCGCCCGCCCCGGCGACGCGATCACCACCCAGGAAGGGCACGGCCATGACCGCCTCGCCGTCTGAACCGTACGACCTGGCGGTCGTCGGCGCGGGTTCCGCGGGTCTCGCCGGTGCCGTCACCGCCTCCGAACTGGGGCTCTCCGTCGCTCTGCTGGACTCCTCCCCCCAGTCCGGCGGACAGTTCTACCGGCACCCCGCGCCCGCCCTGGGTGCGGTACGTCCCGAGGCCCTGCACCACGACTGGTCCGCCTTCTCCGACCTGCGGCGCAGGCTCGGAGCGAGCACGGTCGACCACCTGACGGGGCACCACGTGTGGACCGTCACAAAGGAGTCCGGCGAGTCCGGCGAGGACGGCGGGGACGGCGGGGACGGCGACACCGGAGAGGGCTGGACGGTCCACGCGATCACCGGCGCCGACGGCACCGAGGAGCGGCCCGTCCGGATCAGGGCCCGTGCGGTGCTCCTCGCCACCGGCGCCTACGAGCGCCAACTCCCCTTTCCCGGCTGGACCCTGCCCGGCGTCGTCGGCGCGGGCGGGGCGCAGGCCATGCTCAAGTCCGGGCTCGTGCTGCCCGGACGGCGCATCGTCGTGGCCGGCAGCGGCCCTCTGCTGCTCGCCGTCGCGTCCTCGCTCGCCGCGGCGGGCGCGCGGGTCCCGGCCGTGGTCGAGGCCGCTGGCTATCTGCGGTACGCCCGCAGCCCCCGCGCGCTCGTGACCAATCCGGCGAAGGCCGCCGAAGCCCTGGTGCACGGGACCGCACTGCTCAGGCACCGCGTGCGGGTGCTGCCGCGCAGTGCGGTCACCGAGGTCCACGGCGCCGACCGGGTGGAGGCCGTCACGGTCAGCCGCCTGGACGGCGACTGGGCGCCGGTACCGGGGACCGGTCGCAGGATCGCCTGCGACGCGCTCGCCGTCGGGCACGGCCTCGTGCCCCAGATCGAGCTGGCCACCGCCCTCGGCTGTGCCACTCGCGCGCTGCCCGACGGAACCCTGGGGCTCGCCCTGAGCGAGCTCCAGGAGACCTCGGTGGCCGGTCTGTGGGCGGCGGGTGAGGCCGGCGGCGTGGGAGGCGCCGAACTCGCCCGCACCGAGGGCGAGCTGGCGGGCCGGGCGATCGCCGCCCGGCTGCGCGGCCGCCGCGCCGACCCGGCCCCGGACCGGGGCGTGGGCCCGGGCCGGGCCGGCGAACTCCGGCGCCGCCGCGACCGGATGCGGGCCTTCGCGGACGTCATGTCCGCGGCGCACGCACCGGGCCCCGGCTGGCCCGCGTGGCTGGAGGACGAGACGGACGTGTGCCGCTGCGAGGAGGTGACCGCGGGGCGTGTGCGCGAGGCGGTCAGCGACCTCGGGGCGCGGGACGCGCGGACCGTCAAGCTCCTCACGCGAGCCGGCATGGGGTGGTGCCAGGGGCGGATGTGCGGGACGGCCGTGGCATGCCTCGCGGCGCGCGGCGACACCCCCGAACCGCCCGCGGAGCGGCGGCCGTTCGCCGTCCCCGTACCCCTCGCGACGCTCGCCGCGCTGGACGAGCAGGCAGTCGAGCCGGCAGCCGAGCAGGCCCCCTAGAACCACGGGGGAGAGGCCCACGAGGCCTCTCTTCTTTCCTTCTCTATAAAATGTCACACATTACAGAAAGGTCGTTGACATGACCGCCACCACCTGGAACACCGACCGGCCCTGGCGCGGCATCATGGTCGCCACCACCCTCCCCTTCCGCGACGACCTGTCCGTCGACCACGACGCGTACGCGGAGCACGTGGCCTGGCTGATCGCCAACGGCTGCGACGGTGTCGTCCCCAACGGCTCCCTCGGCGAGTACCAGACCCTCACCGACGCGGAGCGCGCCCAGGTCGTCCGTACCGCCGTCGCCGCCGCCGGTGACGGGGCGCGGGTCATGCCGGGTGTCGCCGCCTACGGCAGCGCCGAGTCCCGGCGCTGGGCCGAGCAGGCGGCCGAGGCCGGTGCCGGATCCGTCCTGCTCCTGCCGCCCAACGCGTACCGCGCCGAACCGGCCGCCGTGCGCGCCCACTACAGCGAGGTCGCCAGGGCCGGTGTCCCGATCGTCGCCTACAACAACCCGATCGACACCAAGGTCGACCTCACCCCCGACCTCCTGGCGCGCCTGCACCGCGACGGCAGCATCGTCGCGGTCAAGGAGTTCAGCGGCGACGTCCGCAGGGCGTACGAGATCGGCGAGCTCGCCCCGGAGCTGGACCTCCTGATCGGCGCCGACGACGTCCTCCTGGAGCTCGCCGTCGCGGGGGCGGTCGGCTGGATCGCCGGATACCCGAACGCCTTCCCCGCGAGCTGCGCCGAGCTCTACCACGCGGCCGTCGCGGGCGACCTGGCCACCGCCGTGCCGCTCTACAAGTCCCTGCACTCCCTGCTGCGCTGGGACTCGAAGACCGAGTTCGTCCAGTCCATCAAGCTCTCCATGGACATCGCCGGCCGCCAGGGCGGACCGACCCGTCCCCCGCGCCACCCGCTCACCGGCGCGATCGAGGCCGGCGTGCGGACCGCCACCGAGAAGGCCGTCGCCGACGGCCACCGCTGACCGAGACCGAGACCGAGGCCAATACCGAGACGACCGAGACCGAGACAGAGATCGGGACGGTGCCGGTCGTCGAGCCGGTCACCGGCCCGGCCCGGCCCTCCGGCACCGCGCAGTACCTCCTCGACCCGGACGACCCCTTCCCCGGAGGCTTCCTCCCGTGACCGACACCCACCCCACCCTCACCTCCCGCAACCCGGCCGACCCGGCCGACGTGCTCCTGCAGATCCCGGCCCCCGGAGCCTTCGCCGCGGTCGACACCGTCGAGCGGGCCCGCGCCGCCCAGCCCGGCTGGCTGCTCGCCGGGGCCGCCGCCCGCTCGGCCGCCCTCGGCGCCGTCGCCGCCGCCGTCGAGGCCGCGGCCGACGAACTGGCCGCGCTCGCCGTACGCGAGGTGGGCAAGCCGCTCGCCGAGGCCAGGGCAGAGGTCGCCCGTACCGTCGCCATCTGGCGCTACTACGCCCAGGCGCCCTTCGAGCCCACCGGAGCGGTCCACGAGACCGCGGCGGGCCCCGGGCTGCTCCTGACCCGCCGCCGACCGCACGGGGTGGCCGGGCTCATCACCCCCTGGAACTTCCCCTTCGCCATCCCGACCTGGAAGGCCGCCCCGGCGCTCGCCACCGGGAACACGGTCGTCCTCAAGCCCGCCCCCGAAGCCACGGCGTGCGCCCAGCGCCTCGGCGAGATCGTCCAGCGGGCGCTGCCCGAGGCGGTGTTCACCGTGGTGCCCGGCGGTGCGACCGAGGGCAACGCGCTCGTCTCCGCCGCCGACGTCGTCTCCTTCACCGGCTCCACCCCCGTCGGCCAGGCCGTCGCCCGGGCCGCGACAGCCCGGGGCATCCCGATGCAGGCGGAGATGGGCGGTCTCAACGCGGCGCTCGTCCTGCCGGACGCGGACATCGAACAGGCCGCCGCCCACATCGCCGCCGCCGTCTCCGGGTACGCCGGCCAGAAGTGCACCGCCACCAGCCGGGTCATCGCCGTCGGCGCCGCGCTCGACCCGCTCCGCGAGGCCCTCTCCGAAGCACTGCGGGCCGTCCCCGTCGGCGACCCCGCCGACCCGGCCACCGTGTGCGGGCCCCTCATCCACGAGCACGCACGCGACCAGGTCGGCGAGGCCTGCCGGGGGCTCTCCGTCCTCGCGGGCGGCACCGTGCCCGACCGGTCCGGCTGGTACGCGGCCCCGACCCTGGTGGAGAAGGTCTCCCCGGGACACCGGCTGCTGCGCGAAGAGGTCTTCGGCCCGGTCGCGTCCCTGCTCGCCGCGGAGGACCTGGCCCACGCGATCCGGATCACCAACTCCGTACCGTACGGTCTGGTCACCTCGGTCCACACCGCAGACCTGAACACCGCGCTGACGGGCCTCGACCTGCTCGACACCGGCATGATCCGGCTCAACGCCCCCTCCACCGGAGTCGACTTCCACCTGCCCTTCGGCGGCTCCAAGGCGTCCAGTCACGGGCCGCGCGAGCAGGGCGCGGCGGCCCTCGACTTCTACACGTCGAGCCGGACCTACACGCTGGCACCCGCGGGCCCCGCGGCGTGACATCGTACGGTGGTGATGTCAACCGGAACGAAGGGATCACCACCGTCATGGGGCACCTGACCCACCGCGACCTCAACGCCTCCCGGGAGCGGCTGCGCGACCAGGTCGCCCATGCCCTGCGCGCCGCCCTGATCTCGGGCGAGCTCCGCCCGGGGGTGGTGTACTCGGCGCCGACCCTCGCCGAGGACTTCGGGATCTCCGCCACCCCGGTCCGCGAGGCGATGCTCGACCTGGCCCGCGAAGGCCTGGTCGAGCCCGTCCGCAACAAGGGCTTCCGGGTCACCGAGGTCGACGAGCGCGACCTCGACCAGTACACCGAGATCCGTGCGCTCATCGAGATCCCGATGGTCGGCAGGATCACCCGGATCGCCGCCCGCGAGGACCTGGAGGCGCTGCGACCGGTCGCCGAGGACATCGTGCGCGCCGCCCGCGAGCACGACCTCATCGGCTACCTGGAGGCCGACCGCCTGTTCCACCTCACCCTGCTCGGCCTCGCGGGCAACGAACGGCTGGTCGAGACCGTCGGCGACCTGCGCAAGCGGTCCCGCCTGTACGGGCTCACCGCCCTGGACGAGAGCGGCGACCTCGTCCCCTCGGCCGAGGAGCACCTGGAGCTGCTCGACCTGATGCTCGCCGGCGACGCCAAGGGCGCGGAGAAGTGCATGACGCGCCACCTCGGCCACGTCCGCTCCCTCTGGGCCAAGGGCGACCGTCCGACCGGGAAGTAGCGGCACCGGCCGGAGGTGGCTCCCTTCGACGGGCGGACGACGGTCACCCTCGATGCAATGTCACATCCGACCGGCCGTCCGCGGCCGTGGAAGGAAGCCATGAACCCCGCCTACGCGACCGTCGACCACACCTTCACCGTCCCCCTGGACCACCGGGCGCCCGACGGCCCCACCATCGAGGTGTTCGCCCGGGAGGTCGCCGACCCCGCCCGCGCCGGCGAGCAACTCCCGTGGCTGCTCTACCTCCAGGGCGGACCCGGCGGCAAGTCGCCCCGCCCGTCGGCCGGTTCGCCGGGCTGGCTGGCCCAGGCGCTGAGGACCCACCGTGTGCTGCTCCTCGACCAGCGCGGCACCGGCCGCTCCACCCCGGTCACCGCGAGGTCCGCCGCCCGGTTCGCCTCACCCGAGCGCCTCGCCGGCCACCTCGCCCACTTCCGGGCCGACGCGATCGTCGCCGACGCCGAGCTGATCCGCCGCGAACTCTGCGGCGACACCCCCTGGGAGACCCTCGGTCAGAGCTACGGCGGCTTCATCACCCTCACGTACCTCTCCCAGGCGCCCGAGGGGCTGCGCGGCTGCTACGTCACCGGCGGCCTGCCCGGCCTCACCGCCACCGCCGACGACGTGTACGCCCACACCTACCCCCGCGTCCGCGACCGCGTCCTCGACCTCTACGCCCGCTACCCCGAGGACGCCCCCCGCCTCCGGAAGATCGCCGACCTCCTCGCGGCCGAAGACGTCCGTCTCCCGAACGGCGACCGCCTCACCCCGCACCGCCTGCGCACCCTCGGACTCGCGCTCGGCATGGGTGACGGCTTCGAGCGCGTCCACTGGCTCCTCGACGAAGCCATCGGCGAGGACGGCGAGTTGAGCGACACCTTCCTCCACCAGGTGATGACTCTGACCGGCTTCACCGACAACCCGCTCTTCGCCGTCATGCAGGAGTCGCTGTACGGACAGGGAGCGGGCCCGACCGACTGGGCGGCCGCCCGCGCCCTGGCCGGCCTCCCCGAGTTCGCGGAGGATGCCGACCCTCTGCTGCTCACCGGCGAGATGATGTACCCCTGGATGTTCCGGGAGATCGCGGGCCTGCGCCCCTTCGCCGACGCCGCCGACCTGCTCGCCGCGCGCACCGACTGGCCGCCCCTCTACGACCTCGCTCGCCTCGCCGTCAACGAGGTCCCGCTCGCCGCGGTCGTCTACCACGACGACATGTACGTCGACGCGGGCATCTCCCTCGCCACCGCCCGCCGGATCGGCGCCTCCCGCGTCTGGGTCACCAACGAGTGGGAACACGACGGCGTCGCCGCCTCCGGTGGCCGAGTCCTCGCCCGCCTGATGGACCTGGCCGCCGGCCGCGCATAGCCCCTGACCCGCGTCGCAGCCCTCCCGCTCCCGCCCCACGGAGCCGGAGGGCTTTCGCATACCCCGAGGAACGTGGCCGGAAACCGTCGACAGCCCGGTTAAACCTCACGCGAAGCAAGATCACTGTTTCTGGGTAATGCCCTCGAACTGGTGGGGTGAACGGGGCTTACCGGCCGTTACTGTTCCCCGGGATCTGGACGAATTCCCAGAGATTGACCCTCTATTTCCTCTTTCACCGGCGGTGTCCCGTACTCCGACCGTCGTCCACCCGAAGGAGAGCTCGCCCCGATGACCGTTGAGACCGGCCCGGAAGCGCAGGTGGAGCCGCCCAGGCAGTCCAGCCTGAGCACCGCGGCCGCCCGCAACCTCGCCACCACGACCAAGTCCACCCCGCAGATGCAGGAGATCTCCTCCCGCTGGCTGCTCCGGATGCTCCCCTGGGTGGAGACGAAGGGCGGCGCCTACCGGGTGAACCGCCGACTGAGCTACACCGTCGGCGACGGCCGCATCGAGTTCGTCCAGGACGGCTCCCGCGTCCGCGTGATCCCCCAGGAACTGGGCGAACTGGCCCTGCTGCGCGGCTTCGACGACGTCGAGGTGCTCACCGCGATCGCCGACCGCTGCGTCCAGCGCGACTTCCGCGCCGGCGAGGTACTGGCCGAGCGCGGCACCCCCGCCGAGCAGATCCACCTGATCGCCCACGGCCGGATCAACCAGACCTCCGTCGGCAAGTACGGCGACGAGGTCGCGGTCTCCGTCCTCGCCGACGGCGACCGCCTCGGCGAGAACGCCCTCCTGGACGCCGACGCCAGGTGGGACTACACCGCCACCGCCGAGACCGCCGGCACCCTGCTCACCCTGTCCCGCGCCGACTTCGCCTCGATCGTGGACTCCGCGCCCGCCCTCCGGGCGCACCTCGACGGGTTCAGCTCGCTTCCCCAGCAGCGGCAGAACCGTCACGGCGAGGCCGAGATCGCGATGTCCGCCGGCCACGTCGGCGAGGTCGCGCTGCCCGGCGCCTTCGTGGACTACGAGCTCAAGCCGCGCGAGTACGAACTCTCCGTCGCCCAGACCGTCCTCAAGGTCCACACCCGGGTCGCCGACCTCTACAACGGCCCGATGAACCAGACGGAGCAGCAGCTCAAGCTCACCATCGAGGCCCTGCGCGAGCGCCAGGAGCACGAGCTCATCAACCACCCGGAGTTCGGCCTCCTGCACAACGCCGACTTCAAGCAGCGGATCCAGACCCACTCGGGCCCGCCCACTCCGGACGACCTCGACGAGCTGCTCACCCGCCGTCGCGGCACCAAGCTCTTCCTCGCCCACCCCCGGACGATCGCGGCCATCGGCCGCGAATGGAACCGGGCCGGGCTCTATCCGGACACGGTCCTCCTCGACGGGCACCAGGTCCCGTCCTGGCGCGGGGTCCCGATCCTGCCCTGCAACAAGATCCCCATCAGCAAGGAGAACACCAGCTCGATCCTCGCCATGCGTCTCGGCGAGGACAACCAGGGCGTCATCGGCCTCCGCCAGACCGGCCTGCCGGAGGAGTACGAGCCGGGCCTGTCCGTGCGGTTCATGGGGATCAGCGAGCAGGCGATCATGTCGTACCTGGTCACCACGTACTACTCGGCCGCGATCCTCGTGCCCAACGCGCTCGGAGTCCTGGAGAACGTGCAGATCGCCCGCAGGCGCTGACCCGCCCCGGAGCCGCACCCGTCCGGACGACGCCATCGCCCGGCCCCTTCCGGGCCGGGCGGCCATGCCCGGGATCCGGGACGAACCACCCCACCCCCTTCAAGGAGTCACGGATGCCCGAGCCCGGGCTTTCCCCTCTGCAGTCGAGCCTGCCCAGCGCAGCGGCCCACTTCGGGGCCCACGTCCTCACCCAGGCCGGCTCCGTCGGCGTCGAAGCGGTCGACACCGCGCCGTCCACCGTCCCCGTTCCGGCGGAGGTGGCGGAGCCCGCGCCGGTGCCCGTGTCGGCGCCGGAGCCGGGTCCCGGCCTCGGCCGGGTCCTCCGCGGGCCCAGCGGCCTCGGCACAGCGGCTCTGAGTCTGGCCCGGCCCGTGGCGCCGCCCGTCGTGGAGGCGCCGGTCACGGCGGCCCCCGCGGCACCGGTCGACGCCCTGCACATCCCGGGCCTCTACTACCACCCGGTGGTCGAGCCCGATCCGGTGCGGGTGGAGGAGCTCAGCCGCCGGATCAAGGACTGGGCGCTGAACGAGGTGCAGCTGTACCCCGAGGAGTGGGAGGGCCAGTTCGACGGCTTCTCCGTCGGGAAGTACATGGTCGCCTGCCACCCGGACGCCCCGAGCATCGAGCACCTGATGGTGGCCGCGCGCCTGATGGTCGCCGAGAACGCGGTCGACGACTGCTACTGCGAGGACCACGGGGGCTCGCCCGTCGGACTCGGCGGTCGCCTCCTCCTCGCGCACACCGCCCTCGACCCCCTGCACACGACGGCGGAGTACCAGCCGCAGTGGGCGCAGTCGCTCCACGAGGACGCCCCGCGGCGCTCGTACCGCTCGGCCATGGAGTACTTCGTCCGGCAGGCCACGCCCTCCCAGGCCGACCGGTTCCGCCACGACATGGCCCGCCTCCACCTCGGTTACCTCGCGGAGGGCGCCTGGGCCGAGACCGACCACACCCCCGAGGTGTGGGAGTACCTGGTGATGCGGCAGTTCAACAACTTCCGGCCGTGTCCCACCATCACCGACACCGTCGGTGGCTACGAACTCCCGGCGGACCTGCACGCCCAGCCCGCCATGCAGCGGGTGCTCGCTCTCGCCGGAAACGCGTGCACCATCGTCAACGACCTTTACTCGTACACCAAGGAACTCGCCAGCCCCGGCCGGCACTTGAACCTGCCCGTGGTGCTCGCCGACCGGGAGAACCTCTCGGACCAGGACGGCTACCTCAAGGCGGTCGAGGTCCACAACGACCTCATGCGCGACTTCGAGTCCGAGGCCGCCGCCCTCGCCGCCGCCTGTCCCGTCCCCAGCGTGCTGCGCTTCCTGCGGGGAGTCGCCGTATGGGTCGACGGCAACCACTACTGGCACCAGACCAACACCTTCCGCTACAGCCTGCCCGATTTCTGGTAAGAAATGGAAAACCTTGTGACCAGCACCGAGCTCACCTCCGCCAACGCCACTTCCGCGTTCGTTCCGGCTCCGGCGTCGCCCTACCAGAGCGACATCGCCCGTTACTGGAACCAGGAGGCCAGGCCCGTGAACCTGCGCCTCGGCGACGTCGACGGGCTCTACCACCACCACTACGGCATCGGCGACATCGACCACGCCGCCCTCGGAGACACCGAGGACAGCGAGTACGAGAAGAAGCTGATCGCCGAGCTGCACCGCCTCGAGTCCGCGCAGGCCGAGGTCCTCCTCGACCACCTCGGCGCCATCACGCGGGACGACACGCTCGTCGACGCCGGCTGCGGCCGCGGCGGTTCGAGCGTCATGGCCCACCAGCGCTTCGGCTGCAAGGTCGAGGGCGTCACCCTCTCCTCCACGCAGGCCGAGTTCGGCAACCGGCGCGCGAAGGAGCTCGGCATCGACGACCACGTCCGTGCCCAGGTCTGCAACATGCTCGACACCCCGTTCGAGAAGGGCAGCATCGCCGCCTCGTGGAACAACGAGTCGAGCATGTACGTCGACCTGGACGACCTCTTCGCCGAGCACTCCCGCTTCCTCAAGGTCGGCGGCCGCTACGTGACCATCACGGGCTGCTGGAACCCGCGGTACGGCCAGCCCTCGAAGTGGGTCTCGCAGATCAACGCGCACTTCGAGTGCAACATCCACTCCCGCCGTGAGTACCTCCGCGCCATGGCCGACAACCGGCTCGTCCCGCAGGCGGTCGTCGACCTGACGCCCGCGACCCTGCCCTACTGGGAGCTGCGGGCCACCTCCTCGCTGGTCACCGGGATCGAGGAGGCGTTCATCGAGTCGTACAAGGACGGCTCCTTCCAGTACGTGCTGATCGCGGCCGACCGCGTCTGACCTCCGGTCCCCGCCGGAGAGGGCCGGGCCCGTCACCCGACGGGCCCGGCCCTGCGTCTTCCAAGAAGCCCGAGAATGGGTTAGGTTAGGCTTGCCTAAGTAACGACTTGGGTATCTCCTCACCTTGCCCCTGGAGAGCTCGGATGCGCCCCTTCAGTTCCCCCGTCGCCCAGCCCACCCCCGCGGAACGCGTGCGCTCCATCCTGGCCTCCGCGCACTCGATGACGGTCGTGGCCGACGGACGCCGTCAGGAGGTCCACCTCCTGGACGGGACGGGACCGATGGGCCACATCCACCTCCACGACCCGTCCGAGGGCGTCCACGACGGCCGCGACGCACGGATCCCCGTACGTCTGGAGCTCACGGACATCGCCCCCACCGCCGTACGCGAACGCGTGCGGGCGCGCGTCACCCTCACCGGGCTGCTGGGCGCCGAGTACGCGCACGACGCCGCCGAGAGCACCTGTCTGGAGTTCGGCCAGGCACTCCTCGAAGACGCCCAGGGGCGGACGTACGTCACCCTGGACGCCCTCCACGAGGCGGACGCCGACCCCATCGCCTCCCGCGAGTCGGCCATGCTCACCCACCTCGTCGACAGCCACGCCGAACTCGTCCCGCTGCTCCTGCGCCTCGTCCGGCCGCGCCCCGAGCGCCGCATGCTCCGCGTCCTGCCGGTCGCCCTGGACCGCTACGGAGTCACGCTGCGCCTGGAGTACCCCACGGGCCACCAGGATGCCCGCCTGCCCTTCCCCACCGCCGTCACCCACATCGACGAGGCCGGCCCCCGGATCCACGCCCTCTTCGCCGCTGCGCGACGCTCCTCGCACCCCAACAGCCTGCTGACCTGAGGTCCCGAGCGCCCCGGGCGAACTCCTCAGCGCGGGCCGGGCAGATAGTACGGGCGGTTGTGTGCGGCCACCGGCGGGGACTGGAACGTCCACGCGCCGACCGCACGCGCGGGGCCCACGAGAGCGGTGAGGTCCTGACCGAGCTCCGTCGCCCCGTCATGGACCGTCAGACGGATCCGCCCGGCGTCGGCCACGGGGTCGAGCGCGTGGTGCCGGTACGGCTGGTAGAGGTTCATCGGCCCGGCCAGCGCGCGCCCCTCGGTATCGGTGCCGTAGCCGGTGACCGGGGCGTTGTTCGCCGGGACCGAGCCCAGGCCTGTGAGGTCGGCGGTGAGGGTGAAGACGTCCTCGTCGTGCCGGACCACGGCCTGCGAACCCTCCGGGCCCGCCGAGGCCTTGCGGCAGTGCACCGTCCAGGCGTCTCCCGCGGGGCCGTTGGGCGACGGCATCGTCGACTCGAACCAGCCGGGATGCTTGGGCTCGGCGAAGAGACGCCGCCCCGCGTCGATGGCCAGCGGGTTGTCGCACAGCACGTGGACCCGCGCGATGCCGAGCAGCCGCGTCTGGTCGACGCCGTGCGCGTACTCCTCGTAGGAGAGGTGCGGCAGCCGGTGGGCCTCCGCCGTCGGGTGGGCGATGATGTTGAACTCGATCTCCTGGGTGACGCCACCGCCGAAGGCGTACTGGGCGAAGTACAGCTGGTAGTTGAGCGAGACGACGGCCCGACCGCCGAACTCGGCCGCGCTCAGGGCCGGATGACGTTTGGCCAGCACGTCCCGCACCGGCTCGGGATCCACGAGGAAGTCGACGCCGATCTGGTGCAGCGCACCGTAGTGGAACGGCAGCTGGTACGGCGCGGGGACGGGCGGCAGCGGCAGGGGGGTCACGGGGCGGCTCCTGAGGTGAGACGGGCGGGCCGGTCGCGGGCGTCGAGCTCGCGCGCGACGGCCCCGGCGCTGCGCAGCGCCAGGGCGGCCATGGTCAGCGTCGGGTTGGAGGTGGCGACCGAGGGCATGCTGCCGCAGCCCACGGCGTACAGGCCGGGATGGTCCCAGCAGCGTTGGTGGGAGTCGACGACGGAGGTGGCGGGGTCGTCGCCCATGACGTGGGTGCCCGCTCCGTGACCGGCTCCCCGGTAGGCGTATGTCCTGCCCCGGTGCTCGAAGCGCCCCGGCCAGCCGTGAGCGGCCGGGTCGTCGGTGTGGTCCTCTGCGCCGAGCAGGGCGAAGATCCCGTCGGAGACCCGCCGAGCGGCGGCCATGCCCTCCCGGACGTGCGGCGAAAGGTCGTACGAGACCGCCGGGCGCGGCAGACCGAGTGCGTCGCGGTGCCGAGGGTCGAGGGTGACGCGGTTGGCCGGGTCCGCTTCCTGCTCCATCTCGAACTGGAGCGTGAACCGACGTCCCAGGCGCTCCCGCACGGCGGACCGCAGCGCCGGCCCGAAGAGCCCCCGCCCGCCCGCGCCTCCGGTGCGCAGGAGCGCGGCGACGTCACCGTCGACGGCTCCCCTGGCCCACGCCCAGCCCCAGTTGCCGATCTCGACCCGGAAGGGCGCGCGGGCGCGGCGGGCGGGGCCGAAACGGAAGCCTTCCAGTCCGGAGGTGGAGCCCGGGCCCCGGTACGGGCCGACCTCCTCGGGCATCAGCCCCCAGGTGAGCAGCACCGGATGGTCCATCAGATTGCGGCCGACCTGGTCGCTGCGGTTGGCGAGGCCGGACAGGAGCAGCAGCCGGGCGTTCTCGACGGCGTGCGCGGCCAGGACCACCACGTCGGCCGAGGCCGTGCCCGGCGTCGCCGGACCCGTCCCGGCACTCCAGCGCAGGAACTCGACCCCGGTCGCGCGGCCGTTTCCGTCGACGAGGACCCGGTGGACGACCGCCCGGTCGACCAGCGTCACCGAGTCGCTCCAGCGGGCCTGCGTCTTGAGCGGCGTGTACTTGGCGTGGCTGGGGCAGAGCGGGATGCAGCTGGCGCTGCCGAGGCATCGGCTGTCGGGGTCGGGCCGGCCGTGCGCGCCCACGGGGACGTACCCCGCGCCGTCGTCGTAGCGCGGATCGGGGATGCCGTTGCGGCCGTGCGGGGTACCGGTGACCCGCAGGACGACCGGGTCCCCGGTGGCCGGGTCGGGCAGGGTCCGGCCGTCGAGCCGCGTGGCGAGTGTCCGGTCGAGGTGGCTGACGGGGAGCGCCCGCATGGGGAAGGCGTAACCCTCGGGGAACGGCAGCCCGACGTGCTCGCGCTGCTCGTCGACGTCGGCGGCGACCCCGATCTCGTACTCCGCCGCCCGGTAGTGGGGCTCCAGCTCGTCGTAGCCGATCGGCCAGCTGCGTCCGTAGCCGAACTCGGCCGTACGGAAGTCCTCCGGGTGCATCCTCGGGGTGAGGCCGGTCCAGACGTTCCCGGTGCCGCCGTTGACGCGTACGTAACCGCTCGCGTAGGGGAGGGGACCCCGTTGGAGGAGATGGCCCTCGGCCGCGTACCCGCCCGGGGGCGGGCCGGTCAGATCGGTCACCTCCGGCCAGGCCGCCTCGGGGCTCGGGAGATACGGGGAACCGGGGACCTTGACGCCCGCCGTGAGGAAGGTGTCGAGCGCGGCCCGGTGCCCGGACTCGGGGTCGGCCGCCGCGGGCCCCGCCTCCAGGACCAGCACCCGCCGCCCCAGCTCGCCGAGCCGCCGGGCGACGAGCGAACCGGCGATCCCTGCGCCGACCACGATCACGTCGTAAGGACCGGGACCGGGTGCGGCGGCGGGCCTCCCGGCGGCGCTCATCGGACCGCCCCCTCGGGCGCCTCGGACCAGCTCCCGAACCCGGGCCGGCCGGTGCCGGGCGCATGCCCGCCGAGGGCCCGCCACACCAGCCCCTCGGCATAGGAGCGGGCGGAGACGACGGTGGGCGCCGATCCGGGCGGCCCCGGCCAACTGCCCGTGTACCAGAGACAGGTGAGCGCTCTGGCGAGGCCGAGCGGCTCCTCCGCCAGTCTCTCCGCGAGCTCCCCGACGGATTCCGGTGTGCGGGGGAGCCCGGCGACGGCGGCCCGCAGCGCGCGGCACGGCGCGGCGCCCACCCGCGCCGCGACGAACTCCGCGTACGTCCCGGCCATCCCCGTCTTCTCCAGTTCGGGCACGCTGAATCCGCTGAGCACCGAGGACAGCTCGACGAACTCCTCCGTACCACCCCAGGCCTCGGCCGCACTCGACACGTTCACGTACCCGTACCCCTCCCTCGACGCACGACGGTGATCGTTCCCCGACGCCGAGCTTCGGACGCGTCCAGTTCAGGACAACCGTGCAGGTGAGATGGCCGACCGACGGCGGCGTGCGATGGCGCGTTCCGGGGGCGCGCGGCGCCCGGGGCGCCTTTGGCGCGTTCGGGCCGAGCGGAGGCCCCGCCGGCCGTCGCGGTGACGGCCGGCGGGGCCGGTTGGGCGGCGGCCGATGGCGTCGGCGCCGCCGCGGGCCGGGTGCAGTGGGCCGCTAAGCCGCCGGGACCGAGTCCTCGAAGGTCGTGCCCGACGAGCGGTAGGCGGCGATCTTGGCCGCCACCTGGGACGGGGTCAGTACCTGGTCCTTGACGTGCAGGACGTAGTCGACCTTCTGGTCGTACGCGCGCGGGGTCGTCGAGGTCTGGCCGGCCAGGTCGATCAGCCACTGGTTGAAGTTGATGGACATGGGACGTTCGGGCAGGTAGCGGGCGTCGTGGCGGCCGAACTCCTGGCCGTCGACGTAGTAGACGATGGCGTTGTCGTCGATCGTCAGGACGAGGTCGTGCCAGCCGGCGTAGCTCGCCCGGACCTCCGAGTGCTGGTTGACGGCCTCCCAGGGGTCGGGCCGGTACGTCTCCCACGACGTCGTGTAGAGGATGTTGGCGGGCTCGCCCCAGCCGCCGTTGGGCAGGTACTCGAAGTCGTACTCGGCGTAGTCGTCGGCCATCGGGGCCTTGAGGTCGTTGATGGTGAAGAAGGTCTGGACGATCCGGTCGCCGTCCGGGCCGGAGAGCGGCGCGTCGGAGAAGCGCACACGCGCCGCGTAGGTGCCGTTCCGGAACTTCGAGGCGCGGGTGAGGATCTCGGTGTGCTTGGTCGACTCACCCGTACCGGCGGTCGAACTCCGCAGGTTCATCAGGGAGTTCGTGCCCTCCTTGGCGAAGGTGACGTTCTCGGGGGCCCACGTGGCGCCGGGCACTCCGGGGCCGCCGGAGTTGGACCGTACGCTCCAGCCGTGGGCTGCGATCGCCGGGTCGGTGTGGCCGGTGTAGTCGAAGTCGTCGAAGAGCGCGGCCCCGGTGGGCGGGGGCGTGGTCGGGTCGGTCGGCGTCGGGGTGGGCTCGTTGCCCGCGGGGGCCGTCCCCCACACCTGGACGCCGCCGACGGCCGCGGTGACCTTCGACCAGTTGGCGTACGTGGTCCGGTCGGGGCCGAAGGAGTAGTCGTCGTTCTGGTTCAGCGGCTGCCAGTTGGAGCGGTGGAAGCGCAGCTGCATGTCACCGGTGTCCGCGCCGGGAGCGAGCGAGCCGGCGCCGGCGGTGAAACCGATCTCCAGATAGCGGTCGGCGGTCGCGGTCGGATTGGCCAGGGTCCCGAAGGTGCCGGTGAGGTTGGCGCAGCCCTTCACGGCCCAGGAGCAGGCGTAGGCGTACGAGGCGCCCGCCTCGGCCTTGAAGTAGTAGCGCACCTTGACCTGGCTCAACGGCACGCCGGCCGTACCGGTGTTGACGACCTTGAGCCAGGGCTCGGCCTGGTCGCCGCCGGTGGCGCTCTGCCGGTACTGGACGGTGACGGCCTCACCGGCCGCCGCCGCGGGCAGCGCGGTCAGGGCGGTGGCGCCGAGCCCGGTCACCGCGGCGACGGCGAGCGCGGCACGCACCCGCAGGCCGCTCCTGGTCCTCGTGGGGACGTTCATGGTGGTGGTTCCTCTCCTCAGGTGGGGACGGACATGGGTGAGGGACGGCGCGGCACCCCGAGGGCGTCGAGCCGGGTCCTGTGGTGGCGCAGGCGCTCCTGGAAGCCGGGCCAGTCGTGGCGGCCGGTCCAGACGACCTCGGCGAGGGCGCAGAGCCGGGGGAAGGTGAGGTACTCGGCGTGCGCCGCGGTCGGCACGTACTCGGTCCACAACTGCGCCTGGGAGCCGAGGACCCGTGCCGATTCCTCGGCGGTCCACTCCGCCGGCGCCGGGTCGTTGCCGTGGACCGTGCGGAGGTCGACGACCTCGCCGGCCTGGCCGGGCGGCTCGGCGGGGCTCGCGGACTGCGGGTAGTCGAGGTAGGTCGTACGGTGCGGCGCCATGACGACGTGGTGTCCCCGCTGGACGGCGACGCGGCCGTGGTCGGAGTCGCGCCAGGGCATGACGGTGAAGTACGGCGGGAGGTCGGCGCCGTTCTCGGTCCAGCTGAGCGGCTGCCGGCCCGCGTCGAGCAGGTGGCGTCCGATCCGCTCCATGAACCAGCCGTGCAGGGCGTCGGGACCCGACAGCCCCTCCTCGGCGGCACGCCGGAGCGCGGACGCCGAGATGTGCCACTCGGTGGTGGGGCACTCCTCGCCGCCGATGTGGACGTACGAGGAGGGGAAGACGTCCATCACCTCGTCCAGGACGGTGCGGCAGAAGTCGAGGGCCTCGTCGTGGACGCCGAGGATCGTGTCGCAGACCCCCCAGCGGTCCCAGACCTCGTAGGTCCGGCCGGGGTGGTTGCCGAGCTCGGGGTAGGCGGCCAGGGCGGCGCGGACGTGGCCGGGCATCTCGATCTCGGGCACGACGGTGACGCCGCGCTCCGCCGCGTACGCGACGAGCCCGGTGAGCTCGGCCCGGGTGTACGCGCCGCCGTGCGGCACCCCGCCGACCTCGGTGAGCCGGGGGAGCGCGGCGACCGGCATGCGCCAGCCCTGGTCGTCGGTGAGATGGAGGTGGAGGACGTTGAGCTTGTGGAGGGCGAGCAGGTCGACGTACCGGCGGAGGTAGGAGACGGGGCGGAAGCGGCGGGCGACGTCGAGCATCGAACCACGCCAGGGGAAGCGCGGGGTGTCGGTGATCTGCACGCAGGGGACGGACCACTCGACGCCGGGCGCGGGCTCGCCGCCGAGGGCGTCGACGGGCAGGAGCTGGCGCAGCGTCTGGACCCCGGAGAGGAGTCCGCGGGGGTGGGCGGCCCGCAGCAGGATCGCTTCGGGGCCGACGGTGAGCCCGTATCCCTCCTCGCCGAGGCCGGTGAGGGCGCCGTCGACGGCGAGGACGACGGAGCCGTCCGGGTGAGTGGGCAGCGGCAGCCCGGTGGCCGGTCCGAGCAGGGTGCGCAGCAGCCGCGCGGCGGGGCCGGCGCCGGCCGAGACCCTCAGCGCGGTCGTCGCGTCGAAGGTGAACCGGCCGGGCATGGGTGAGAGGTGGGTGGGCGCGGGGACGAGTCGGGGCAGGGGCATCGAGGTGCGTTATCCCTTCACGGCTCCGCCGGTCATCCCGGCGGAGACCCGGCCCTGGAGGACCAGGAAGAGGACGAGTACGGGCAGGGCGAAGAGGGTGGAGGCGGCCATGGTGGCGCCCCAGTCCGTGCCGAAGACGTTGGAGAACGACGAGAGCCAGACGGGCAGCGTGCGGTCGTCCTGGTTCTTGATCACGAGCATGTTGGCGAAGGCGAACTCGTTCCAGGCGGTGATGAATCCGAAGAGCGAGGTCGCCAGCAGCCCGGGAGCGAGCAGGGGGAGCGTGACGCGGCGGAAGGCGACGGCGCGTGTGCAGCCGTCGACCTGAGCGGCCTCCTCCAGTTCGGCAGGGACGGCTGCCAGGAAGGAGCGCAGGGTCACGATGGTGAACGGCAGGGTGATCATGAAGTAGACCAGACTCAGGGTCGCCAGCCGGTCGAGCAGGTCGGCGTCCCGGGCGATGACGTACATCGGGATCAACAGCGCCTCCCAGGGCGCGACTTGCGCCAGGAAGACCATCAGGATGAAGCCGCGCCGGCCGCGCCAGCGCATCCGGGCGACGGCGAAGGCGGCGGCGAGCGCCACCACCAGGGCGAGCAGGACGCACCCGGCGGTCACGAGCAGGCTGTTGCGCCAGAAGATCCAGAAGCCGTCCGCGGCCACGGCCTTCCCGAAGTGCTCCAGGGTCACGGACACGGGAAGGAACCCCGGGGTCTCGGACTGGATGTCGCGGGTCGGACGGAAGGCGGTGAGGACCATCCAGTACACCGGGAAGACGGCCAGGACGAAGACGACCGCCGCCGCCGTGTGGAGGGGGAGCCGGCGCAGAGAGCGGGAGCGCGGACGGGAGCGGGAGCGGGGTGTCACCGGTCGGCCTCCTGACGGAGCAGCTGGCGGAAGTAGACGACGAGCGCGGCCACGAGGAGGAGGACGGTGAGCGTGGAGACGGCCGCCCCGAGGTCGTAGCGGTGCAGGGACTGGGCCACGCGGTAGGCGTAGACGGGCAGGGTGGTCGTCGCCTCGCCCGGGCCGCCCTTGGTGACGGCCCAGATCTGGGCGAAGCAGCGGAAGACCCAGATGACTTCGAGGCAGAGGACGAGGCCGAAGATCGGGCGGAGGAGGGGCAGCGTGATCGAGCGGAAGATGCGCCCGCCGCCGGCCCCGTCCAGCCGGGCCGACTCGTACAGCTCGTCCGGGACGGTCAGCAGCGCCGAGTGCAGGGTGATCGCGGCGAAGGGGACCGACTGCCAGACCACGAGCAGGACGAGCACGGTGAACGCGGCCGGGCCGTCGGCCAGCCACGAGTAACCCTCGAAGGACTCGAACCCGAGCCGGACGAGGAGCCAGTTGACCACGCCGAGGCGGGAGGCGAAGAGCCACTGGAAGACGGTGGTGGTGGCGATCACGGGGCTGGCCCACGCGAGGACCAGCCCGCTCGTCACGAGGATCCGCATCCGCCGGCCGAGCTTCCGCATCATCAGGGCGATCAGCGTGCCGATCACCATGATCAGGACGACGTTGACGGAGGTCCACCAGAAGGTGCGCCGGACGACCGCCCGGAATTCGGGGTCGGTCAGCACGGTGCGGTAGTTGTCGAAGCCGACGAAGGGCGCGCCGCCGCGGATGAGTTCGCCCATGCCGTACTGCTGGAAGGAGATCAGCAGGTTGCGGACGAGGGGGTATCCGAGGAGGAGGACGCCGCCGAGGACGGTGGGGGCGACGAGGAGGTACGGCCAGAGGGCCGAGCCCCGGGGGAGGTGCGGGAGGCGGGGGAGGAGCTTCGATGGCGGGGGCTGCTTCGGCGCCGGACGGAGCTTCGCCTCGGGCCGATTCGTCGCTGCCGGACAGCTCGCCTGCGCTGGGCGGCTCGCCTGCGCTGGGCGGCTCCTCCGCACTGCTCGGCCCGCCTGTGCTGCGCGGCTCGTCGCTTCCGGCCCCGTCACGAGCCGAGGGTCTTCGTGATGCTCCGCGAGGCGGTCGCGGCCGCCGTCGCCGGATCGCTGCCCGTCAGCACGGCGGTCATGTACTGCTTGATCGGGTTGGTGGCCTCGACGGCCGCCCACTGCGGGGAGTTGGGTGTGGCCCGGCCCTGGGCCGCCCCGGCGGCCATCGCGGCCGTGCCCGCGTCGCCCTGGATGAGACGGGCGAGGGAGGTGCGGTTGGGGACGTAGCTCATCGTTCTCGCCATGTCCGTCTGCCACTTCTCGCCCGCGAGGGCCGCGACGACCTGATAGGCGGCCTCCGGGTGGGTCGAGGCCTCGGGGACGAGGAGGTCGGAGCCGCCGGTGAAGACGGCGCCGGGCCGGTCCGCCGTCTTGCCGGGCACGGGGAAGAAGCCGAGCTTGCCCTTGAGTGCCGGGTTGATCTCCTCGACGATCCTCGCTCCGCCCGGCACGGCGATGATCTGGGCGATGTCGCCCTTGGCGAAGACCTCGGCCTGCGGGGGCTTGGCCTCGTCGGCGTCCTTCGGACCCTTGCCGAGCGACTGGAGACGGCGGTAGAAGTCCATGCCGGCGAGGGCCTGCGGGGTGTCGAGTGCACCCTTCCACGCCGTGCCGTCCTGGACGGCGAGGTCGCCTCCCTCCTCCCAGACGAAGCCGGAGAGGGTGAACCAGTTCTGGCCGGGGAGGTAGATGCCCTGGGTCCTGCCCTTGTTGAGCTTCGCGGTGACGGCGAGCCACTCGGCCTGCGTCTTCGGGGGCGCGGTCACGCCCGCCGCGGCGAAGAGGTCCTTGTGGTAGATCACGACGCGGTTGGCCGCGTACCAGGGGACGCCGTACTGCTTGCCGTCGACCTTGCCCGGCTCGGCGAGCCCCGGGAGCCAGTCGGCGCCGTTCAGCTCCGCCACCTTGTCGCTGAGGTCGCGGACGCCGCCGCTCGCCGCGTACTGCGCGACCTGGGTGTTGCCCACCTCGATGACGTCCGGGGCGTCCTTGCTGGCGAGGGCGGCAGTGACCTTCTCGCCGATGCCGTCCCACTCCTGGATCTGGATGTCGAGCTCGATGTTCTCGTGCTCCGCCTCGAAGCCGGTGCGGAAGCGGGTGAGGAAGGAGTCGGTGACGCTGTCCTTCATGATCCACACGGTCACCTTCTCCGCCCCGTCGGTGGCGGCCGGGGAACTCGGCCCGCCACAGGCCGTGGCGGCGAGGACGACGGCCGCCGCGAGGGCGGCGGTACGGAGGATGGTCTGCACGGGCACCTCGATGGGTAGTTGACCAATTGGTGAAGTGGTCAGGTGTGTGCCCAGAAGGTGGCATGGGCCAATCGCGCCGTCAATCCCCAGGAAAAGATGTGCTGTTCAGTCGATTGCAGGTCAACTCAGAGGACTAGTATCCGACTTACCAGTTGACCAGTTGACCAGTTGATGACCGGGGGCGCGGCATGAAGGGCGGCACGGCATGAACGACGACTCCTCCGGCGGAGTACTGAAGCGGGAGCGCGTACGGGAACACCTGCTGGGCCTGATCGAAGCCGGCGGCCCCGGTGACCCGATCCCGTCCGAGCGCACCCTCTGCGCGACCCTCGGGGTCTCCCGCCCCACCCTGCGCGCAGCGGTCGACGAACTCGTCGCCACGGGCGCGCTGGTCCGGGAGCACGGCCGCGGCATGTTCGTCGCCCCCGCCAAGATCACCCAGCGGCTCGCCCCCGACGACGCGGCCTTCGCCGTCCCGCGGGCCTCCGGCAGCTGGTCCAGCACGGTCCTGGAATCGGCCACGGTGCGGGCCGGCGCCCGCATCGGCCGCAGGCTCCGCCTCTCGCCCGCCGCCGAACTGCTCTACATCGCCCGCCTCCGCCTGGTCGACGGCGCACCCATGGCCATCGAGCACCTGCACATCCCGGCGGACCTGGTCGGCGCGGCGCTCACCCCGGAGGAGCTCGAAGCGGGCGACCTCTACGACCACCTGCGGGAGCACCACGAGGTCCACGTCCAGGAGGCCACGCAGTCGATCGAGCCCACCGTCGTCAGCGAGGCCGAGGCCGCGCTCCTCGATGTCCCCGTCCTCTCGCCCGCCCTGCTGATCGAACGCCTCACCCTCGACACCGCCGGACGCCCGGTCGAGTACGTCCACTCCGTGTACCGGGGCGACCGCTACCGGATCGTCTCCCGCCTCGACTTCACCCGCGACGGCCTCGTGACCTCCTCCACCGAGGGGGATGCATACTGACGCGCAACCGACCGACGACGGGGAAGGACCGGGATGGAGCCGTACGGAGGGGGCAGGGAGCAGCCGGATGCGCGGTCCGGGACGCAACCGGACGCGCGGGCCGTGGCGGCCCGGCCGGAACTCAAGCGCGAGCGCGTACGGGAGCACCTGCTCACCGTCATCGACGCCCGGCGCCCCGGGGACGCCATCCCCTCCGAGCGCACCCTCTGCGCGACCCTCGGGGTCTCCCGCCCCACCCTGCGCGCAGCGGTCGACGAACTGGTCGCCACGGGCCTGCTGGTGCGGGAGCACGGCCGGGGCATGTTCGTCGCCCCCGTCAAGATCACCCAGGAACTGGTCGCCGAGCAGCACCCGGCCGATACGCCCCGAGGCCAGGGCGGCCGGGGCGCCTGGACGAGCAGGGTGCTCGAACTCCGTACCGTACGAGCCGGCGCGCGGATCGGCCGCAAGCTCACGCTCTCCCCGGCGGCGGACCTGGTGCACGTGACCCGCATCCGGTACGTCGACGGCGACCCGATCGCCCTGGAACAGCTGCACGTCCCGGCGGACCTGGTGCCCGGTCTCACCGTCGCCGACATGGAAGGCGGCTTCTACGCGCACCTGCGCGAGAAGCGCGGGATCCGCACGGCCCACGCGGTCCAGTCCATCGAACCGACGGTGCTGAGCGAGGAGGAGGCGGCCCTGCTGGACGTACCGGTCCTCTCACCCGCGCTGCTCTTCGACCGGATCACGTCCGACACCGGCGGCAGACCTGTCGAGTACGTGCGCTCCCTCTACCGCGGCGACCGCTACCGCATCGTCTCCAGGCTCGCTCTCCGCGACGGCGCGGCCGACCACCCGGCGGCGGACGCCGTGCCCGCCGGGGCGTGGTGGGGGACGGTGGAGTGACCTGAGGGCCGGATGCGGCAGAACGGGCCCCGCATCGGTGCCCCACCCGCCCACTCGGGCAGGATGGGGCCATGGGGAGCGGACGAGGGCGTACGAGGGCGGAACTGGTCGACCTGCTGGACCGGGCGGGCCTGGAGCTCGTGGGGGAGTGGGGCCCCGAGAACGTCCTGACGCCCATGGCCGCCTGGCGCCCCGTGATCTCGTACGAGACCGTGCCGACCGCCACCGTCCGCGACGACCGGCCCGACCTCGTCCCGGCACTCAACGCGCAGTGGCACCGTCTCGCGGGCGAGCACGGAATCATCGACGACAAGGGCGAGTTCCTCGTCCACGTCGGGGGCGGCGACCCCTGGGCCAGAGTCCGCCTCGCCCCCGCCTGGGATCTCGCGGGCGTGCTCGGCGACCGCCCGGGTCGGCCTGAGTTCGTCACCCTCTCCGTGGACGGGGATGCCCTGCTCGGTGTGACCGGTGAGGAGTACGAGGTGTGGCTCGTCGCCGTCACGGGAGTCCGGGAACGACTGGAGGAGGCGGCACGGGCGGCGGCGCGGGAGACCCCCGAGGAGCGCGAGGCCGCGTGGGAAGGGCTGCGCGCCGCCCGGCTCCGGCCCACGAGGAGGCTGTGGGGGACGTGGGTGGAGTGGCTCGGCTTCAACGACGCGGCGAGTGACGAGGTACTGATCCGACTGCTCGACCTCGGAGCCGTCTCACCCCTGCACCGCACGTCGTCCGCCACCGTCCTCGACGCCGCCGCAACGCACCCCGACCCCCAGATCCGTGCCGCGCTCGCCGAGCGCCGGCGGCCCATGGCCCCGGAGCAGTGGACCGTCCTGGTCCTGGGCGAGCAGAGCCCGGCCCGGCGCGCGCTGCTCGTCGAGATCGCCGCTGCCAGGGGCGGCCTGACGGAGGCGGGACACGAGCGGATCGCCACGGACCCGTCCCCTCTCGTCCGCGCGGAGGCCGCCAGGACCCCCGGCCTTCCGTCACACCTTCTGACGACCCTCGCCGCTGACCCGGACCCGTCGGTACGGGCCGCCGCCGCGGGCGATGCCCGGCAGCGATCGGGGGCGACGGACCGAGCTGCCCACGAGGCCCTGGCCGCGCACCAGGACCCGCACACCCGACGGACCCTGGCCGCCGATCCGCACGCGCACCCCGAGGCGCTCGCCCTCCTCGCCGCCGACGAGAACGTGGACGTACGGCGGACCCTCGCCGCCCATCCCGGCCTGCCTGCCGAGACCCTCGCCGCGCTCTTGGCGGACGAGAACGAGCCGGTACGCAGGGCGGCCTCCGTTCACCCCGTGCTCTCCGAGGAACAGCGGGCGGCATGCCTGCCGGGCCTCGACCTCGACGGCATGCGGCACGACGTGCCGTGGGTGCGGGACCTCCACGGCGACCCAGAGGCGATGCGCCGGCTCGCCGCCTCCTGTCACCCGCTGCTGCGCGGCACCGTCGCCCGGGCCCGGCACCTCCCGCCGGACGTCGTCGAGCGCCTCGCGCGGGACGAGGACAGGGTCGTACGCCTCTTCCTCGCGGAGTCCTGCGACGACGCGCCGGCCGACATGCTCCTGGAGGTCTGGCAGTGGTGGAACGGCAGCTTCAGCTCACCGGGCCGGCCGCGCACCCACCCCAACTTCCCGCGCGCGGGCCTGCTTCCGTACGCGACCGACCCGCACCCGCGCCTGCGTCAACTGGCCCTGGACGACCCCGAATCCACCCCCGAGCTCGTGGAGCGGTTCAGTCGTGACGAGGACGGCGAGGTCCGGCTCCGGGCCGCCACCGATCCCCGGCTCTCGGCGGCCTCGGCGGTTCGTCTGCTCGACGACGGGAGCGCCGCGGTCCGGCACGCGGCGGCCCGTCACCCCGCGCTGCCCGCACGGGCCTTGGTCCGCGCGCTGCGTGACCGTGAGTTCGTGCGGGACGCCGTCATGAATCCGGCGCTGCCGGATTCGGTGATGCACTGGATGATCGACACCGCGGTGGCGGGGCTGGAGGAACAGCGACCGTGACGGACGACAACGTCGGCCCGCAGCCGCTGACAGCGACCCAGGACCTGCCCGGTCCCCTCGCCGCGTACGCCCGCCCGGCCACGCTCCTCCGCCCGGCGGCGGGCGACCCCGGCCCCCGTGACAGCTCCGTCGGCGGCCCGCTGCTGTGGCCGGCGGACGAGCCGTGGCCGGTGTGCCGGGCCCCGCACGTGGTGTGGAAGCGGGAGAAGCTGTCGGAGGGCGACCGGGATCTCCTGCAGGAGTACGACCGCCGGATGAAGGCCCGCAGGCGGGCGCGGACCCCCGGCGCGTCCGTGATGTCCGAGGAGGAGCAGGCGGCGAGGACCCGGATCCTGGACGGGGCGTCCGCGATCGACCTGAAGACCTGGGAACGGATCCGGACCGTCTCGGAGTACCCGTCCGCCCCGGCCCCCATGATCCCGGTGCTCCAGCTCCGCACCCAGGACGTCCCGCACCTGCCCGTGCCGGAGGGGACGGACCTGCTCCAGCTGCTGTGGTGCCCGGACGAACACGCCGAGCCTCCCGGACAGCCGCACTACTGGGGACCGAACGCCGAACTCCGCTACCGCGCCGCGGAGTCGGTCGGCACCGTGGCCGACCCTCCGAGGCCGGAGCGTGCCCAGGACATCTACACCCCCCGCCCCTGCGTCCTCGCCCCGGTCGGCGTCGTCGATCTGCCCGAGCAGGACGAACTCCCGGCGGAGATCGTCGAAACGGCGCACACGTGGGCGGAGTCCCGGGGTGTCGAGTACGCGCGACAGCCGGCCTGCGTGCCGGGCTGGAAGGCCGGAGGATGGCCCAGCTGGCACCTCACCGGCCTCGTGCGGATCGACTGCGCCTGCGGGGCCCGGATGCGGCTCCTCCTGACGCTGGACAGCGCGGGTGACCCGCGGCTCAACGTGGGCCGCTGCGGCGAACTCCGGGTGTTCACCTGCCCCGAGGACCTCACCCACCCGTTCCGCCTGAATGTGCAGTGACTTCGCCCGACCTGCCGCGGTGGCCGTGCTTCGGGGGTCAAAGCTCGTGCCGGGGCGGATCCAGCAGGGAGTGCGCCAGGACGAGGTGACGGTGCCCGGGTTCGAGGACGCGCCGCGCGTCGGCGATCATCCCTCGGCGGGAGGCCGGGACACCTCCTCCTGACCGAGGATCTGCGACGTGGGCCGGAAGAGGGTCCTCTCCTCCGGGTCGACGATGTCGTCGATGTCGTCGAAGTAGTACGAGGACGACGTGTCCGTGACCACGTCGTGGATGAATTGGCTGCACGACATCGCATGGGCCTCCCAGAGCGGGCCGCGCCCTTCGTTGAGGATCACCGTCCACTCCTCCGGCTCGACGCCGGGCCGGACCAGCCAGTACAGGACGTGGCCCGCGCCCTCCACGTACCCCCAGGGCACCAGCCGCACGTCGCCCTCGTCGAGTTCCGGCGGCTTCTTCTCGCCCATGGCCCAGAGATCGGTGAGGATCTCCTCGCGCTCGGCGGTCTGGGCGACGAGGTCGTACATCGCGTCCGGGCAGTCCGGCTCCAGGAGCCAGAGCAGACCCGCGAAGACCCCGCCGCCGTAGGTCCGGACGAGCCGCTTGTAGTCGGCCGGCAGGACGACGCCCAACGCCTCCTCGACGGCGGCCCATTCGACGTCCCGGCCGCCGGTGGGCGGCGGCGGGCAGAGCCGCTCCAGAGGCCGGGTGTGGCGCAGGCCGCGGGCGATCCGGATGTCACTCGGCAGGGCACTGAACCGGGCCGGAGTCCTGGTGGCGTCCAGCACCACGGCCCGCAGGCGGTCACCGACTGCCGGACGGGGCACGTCCGACCGCCAGGAGGGGTGTTTGACCTGGTCGACGAAGCCCTCGAAGCCGTCCGCGCTGACGGCGGCCCCGACCGGGGCCACGGCGGTGACGACCACGTCGTACTCGTGATGATCAGCAAGCATGGGACCCACCCTGCACCATGCCGGCGCGAGCGTGACACGGCGGGTGACTACAGGGACGGCGAGCTTCCCACGATCTCCGGGGCGACGGTGTCGAAGTACACGTGGTCCGTCGTCGGCGAGAGATGGAACCTGCCGACGTAGCGCGAGCGCGTGATGTGCTTGTCGTAGCGGACACTCCCCACCCACCCGGCGTCCTCGGGCAGGAACTCGGCCAGTTCGTCGGGAGGGTGAGAGAGCGCGGAGGGCCCGAAGGCGTACTTCGGTTCGCCGACGATGGAGGTGACGGCCCCGGCGGGCAGCCGCGCCACCCCGACGACCCGGATCCGCGGGTCCTGGTCCGGAATCCATTCGCGCCCCGAGTCGTTCGGGTTGTAGCCGAGCCAGTGGGGGTCGGACAGCCGGCCGATCGCACGGAACCGGCGCTCGAGCGGCTCGACGTCGGTGCTGACCTCCCGGAGGTCCCGTTCGTCCCTACGGTCGGCGGACGCGCACGCGACGGTGCCGCCTCCGCCCAGCACGAAGAGCCCGCCGAGCATCAGCCACCCACGACGACTCACCGCCCCCGACGTCGTCCCCATGAACCCTGTCCTCCCGCCCCCGCGCGCTTCGAGGCTCCGATGGTAAGGGGCGTGCTGCGATGGTGAGGGCGTGCGCCCGTTTGACAGCGTCCGTGCTCGGGCGTAGTCCGGAAGAGGGGACCCGTCCTGTCGCTTCCACGGAGAGGAGTCCCATCATGCTCGGCGATCTGATCGGCGAGACACAAGGAGACACCACGGGAATCCGGGTGCTGTCCACCGACGGCGGCCACCCCGTACTGGAGGCGTCCTTCCAGGCGACCGGCACCCTCCTGGGCGTCGGGGTCAAGGACATGGGCACGTACGAGTCGGTCGTCCGGGCCGACGGCACTCTCTGGGGAGAGGGCCAGGGCGTCACGATGACCCAGGAGGGCGAGACGATCACCTGGCACGGCTCCGGCGTGGGCCGCTTCGACGACACCGGCGCGATCGACTGGCGTGGCGCCCTGTTCTTCGAGACCGCCTCCGCCACGTTCGCGCGGCTCACCGGCATCGCCGGTCTCTTCGAGTTCCATGTGGAGGAGAGCGGAAAGGCCACAGCCAAGCTCTACGAGTGGAAGTAGCCCTCGTCCGTCTCAGCGCGTACGGTCCGCCAGCAGCAGCGCGTTGAGCGCCGCGTAGTCGAATCCGCCCTCCAGCTCGCCCGTCGTGCCCTGCGCCAGCAGCTCACGGGCGGCCCGTCGGACCAGGCCGTAGGCCGCCTCGGCGATGGAGGACCCCGCGCTGACGCGGGCGGCCCCCGCGTCGGCGAGCGCGGAGACGGGCAGCCCGCCGGGGCCGGCGGCGAGGTTCACCGGCAGGGGCGAACCGTCCACGAGCTGCCCGATCGTCGCCGCGTCCAGAGCGCTGAGGACGAAGATGCCGTCCGCGCCGGCCGCCGCGTAGGCACGGGCCCGGACGAGTGTCTCGTCCAGCCATGCCGCCGGATCGCCGGAAGGCATCCGGTGCGTGTCGATGCGCGCGTTGACGAACAGCGGGACGCCCGTCTCGTCCGCCGCCCGGCGCGCGGCTGCGATCCGCTCGACCTGCTCGGCGACGGGCCGCAGGCTGTCCTCGAGGTTGATGCCCACCGCTCCGGCAGCCAGGACGCCCCGTACCGTTTCGGACACTCCCGCGGGGTCGGCCGCGTAGCCCCGCTCGATGTCGGCGGTGACGGGCACGTCGACGGCGGCCGTGATCCGCGCGATCGCGCCCAGGGCCTCGTCACGGCCCAGGTGATCCCCGTCGCCATGGCCCAACGACCACGCGACCCCGGCGCTGGTCGTCGCCACCGCGGGCGCACCGACCTCCGCCACGACCCGGGCGGACGCGGCATCCCAGGCGTTGGGCAGAACCAGGGGCTTGCCCGGGACGTGCAGCGAACGGAACAGCCGGGCCTTCTCCACGAGATTCGTCATGCGCGCATTGGATCACGAGCGCCCCGCAGACGATCACTGATTTACCGGACGAGGAGAAGGGCGGCCCGGACACTCGGCTCGCCGCCCCCGCACCGACGAGTGACGATGGAGACGGTGAAGAGGGAGTACGACCGATCCGGGGGCCAGCCGCTGGGAGGCAGCCGTGGCGCGCACCCGCATGACCGACGTACTCGTCGTGGGCGCCGGACCGGTAGGACTGAGCGCCGCCGCCGAGCTCCGCCGCAGGCGTGTGAGCTGCCGCCTGATCGACCGGCTCGCGGCGCCGCTCCCGTACGCCAAGGCGGTCGGGATCCAGCCGCGCACCCTGGAGATCTGGGACCGGATGGGCCTGTCCCGCGCGGCCCTGGAGACCGCGGCCGAAATGCGCGGCCAGCTGGTCTACGTCAACGGCCGGGAGCGGGCCCGGATCGAGCTCACGCTGCCGCCGGAGGTGCCGTACGGCTTCGCCGCGCTCCCGCAGTACGAGACCGAGCGCCTCCTTGAGGAGTACGTGACCGGCCTGGGCACGACCGTCGAGCGCGGCACCGAACTGCTGTCCTTCACGCAGGACCGGGACGGGGTCACCGCCGTCCTCCGCACCGCCGCCGGCGCCGAGGAGGAGGCCCGGGCGGGGTACCTGATCGGTTGCGACGGCGCCCACAGCACCGTACGCAAACAGCTGGGACTCACCTTCGAGGGCGGGGCCTTCCCCGAGGAGTACATGCTCGCCGACGTCGAGGCCGACTGGGACCTGCCGTACGGATACGGCGTACGGTCCAGCCACCTCGCCGACGACGGTTCCACCGACGACCTGCTGGTCTGCATCCCGCTGCCGGGGACGGGCCGCTACCGGATGTCGATGATGGTCCCGCCCGAACTCTCCACGAAGGCCGCGGGCCCGGGCGGCACGGGCGCCGAGAGCGGGACGGCGAAGGGCGACCGTGTGGCGCACGGACTCGAGGCAGGCAGGGCCCCGGAACTGTCCCACATCCAGGCCGTCGTGGACCGGCTCGCCCCCAGGCCGGCCACCCTCTCCCGCATGCGCTGGTCCTCCGTCTTCCGGATCAGCCACCGGATCGTCGACCGATACGGCGACGGACGGGCGTTCGTCGCGGGCGACGCCGCCCACATCCACCCGCCCACCGGCGCGCAGGGCATGAACACCGGCATCCAGGACGCCTGCAACCTGGCCTGGAAACTCGCCCTCGTCTGCCGCGCCGAGGCCGGCCCCGCCCTGCTCGCCAGCTACGACGCCGAGCGCCGCCCGGTCGGCGAGGAGGTCGTCGGACGCACCGTGCGCCATGCCGCCCACGGCATCGAAGCCGAGCCCGACGACCAGCGTACGGTGATGCTCCGCGAGGCCCAACTGCTCGTCAGCTACCGGGGCGGGCCCCTCGCCCGCAGCATCTACGGACCGGCCGGAGCGCCGCAGTCCGGTGACCGGGCCCCGGACTGCGCCGGCCTGACGGCACCGGTCGCCGCGTACCCGCTGAGGCTGCTCGACATCCTCCGAGGCCGTACGGAGCACGTCCTGCTCCTGTACGCGGCCGATCCCGCCCAGCTGGCCGCCGCGGCGGTCGCCAGCGGGGTCGTGCGGTGGCCCGGCGGCGGCCCGCAGGCGGAACACCGCCCGCAGACCCTCGCCGTCCTGGCCCGCGAGGCGCCGCCGACGGGCTTGGACGGACTGGCCTCGGTCGCCGGATACCGCGACGCAGAGGGGGAGTTCGCCCGGCTCTACCGGCCGGACGGCCCGACCGGCTTCGTCGTCCGCCCGGACGGGCAGCTGGGCACCCGCTTCCCGCTCGCCGTCGCCGCGGCGGCCCTGCGCGACTACATCGCGTCCTTGTCCACGCCGGGCGAAGGGCGGTAGTCCCCGACGGCACGCCCGCGGATCCCGCCCGGAAAAGGGAGCGGGTCCGGGGGCGTAGCCTGCCCCCGGACCCTGTCGATGCCGCTCACATCACACGCCGGCACGCTTGAGGACCCGGATCATTCGTCATTGCGTCGCGTCCTGCCGTTGGACCACCGCCGATCGAGCTCGGCGGACCAGATTCGAACTGGCATTTCGACGCACCAGGGCCCGGGCCCGGTCGATCCGGCGATGAGCGGCGAATGCTGAGTCTGGAGCAATAGTCTGAGATTGACCGCGGTCTGCCTCTGCCTGGTTGGGCCATCCCGGCGGGAAGTGCCGGGAGGAGGACTCGAACCTCCACTGGAACCGCGGATGTCACGACAAGGCTCAGCTTCAGCTTTGCGCTCCTCGCGCACCCCGGCCGCGTCATGCGACCGGGGAGTCTGTGTGTCCCGGCTACCCGAAGAGGTAGCCGAAGACGGCGTCGCCGACCCGCTGGTCGGTGACCTCGGCGCTGTTCGCCTCCTCGCGGGCGAACTTCACCGCCTGCTGGAGCTTCTCCACCCGCTCCAGCAGCTCGTTGACCCGCCGGGCGGGCAGCGCGCCCGAGAACTTCACCGTGGTCCAGTAACCGACCGGGACGTCCTCGTAGTACACGTCGACCTGCGCCGGGTGCTTGTCCGTCGCCTCCGCCTTGACGTGGTTGCGCGGCACCTTCTTCGTCCGGACCGTGCGGACGACGTCGGTCTTCCACGCGTCGGTCGACGGGTCCTGCGTCCACGACTCGGCGGCGTCCAGGACGGGAAGCTTGCGGACGAAGGTGTTGATGTCCGTCAGCTGCTTCTCCAGGAACAGGAGGTACGCGACGGGCACCTGCCCCACGAGCACGCGTCCGTCGACCGTGATGTCGGCGCGCGCGTCGCAGTTCGCCCAGTCCTTGGTGGCCGTCACATCGAAGAGCCGGGTCAGTGCCCGTGCGGTGTCCCGCAGCACGTCCTCGGCCTTCACCTGCACGAGCGTCGACTCGGGCGGCAGCTGCTCACCCTCCTCGTCCTTCGGCTGGTAGGTACGGGAGATCCCGGCGAGCAACGCGGGCTTCTGCAGACCGTGATGCGCCGTCGTCAGGTCCTGGTGAGCCCGGGACTTGACGCCCTTCTCCACTGCGATGATCTGATTGAGTTTCGTTGCCACGACGCCGACCTTAGTGCGACGGACGATGCCGGATCGAATGATTTTTCGCCCCCGTGGTCTCTCCGGGCCGGAGCGGCTCTGACCTGCGCGGATGGTGCCGTTCTGGGATATGCGATCATGCGGAGGCCCCGCGGAGGGGCAGAGAACGCACGGGGTATGAGGGGTAGTTCGTGGGCAAGGGCGGAGAGCGGGACGGTTCGTCGGTACCGGACGAGGTGTGGGAGGAGTTCCTGCGCAGCGCGGCCGACGGTGCGGGGGACGCGCCGAAGGAGCCGTCGGCACGGGCCCGCGAGGTGGCGGGGCGGCTGTGGACGGAGCCCGCGGAGCCGACGCCGTGGCGTGCGCACACTCCCGCTCGCCCGCGGCGGAAGAAGGGCTGGTACGTCGCCGGCTTCCTGGCCTCGATCGCCCTCCTGGTCGTGGCGGTGGACCCGGGAGGCATCGTCGGCTGGTCCGACGACAAGAGCCCGGCGGCGGAGCCCCTGGCGCAGGAATCGGAGCGACCGCAGGAGGCACCGGCTGCCGAGCCTGCCCGGCGGGCCACACTCGCCGACCCCTTCCGGGGGTCCCCGGCGGCGCGCTGGGCGAACGATACGGCGGGGATCACCGTACCGGCCGCCAAGGCCACCGGGTGGATGACGAAGGCGGAGGTGCAGCGGGCGCTCGCACGGACACGTGACTTCCTCGCGGCGTCCAACCTGGATCGGACCGTGCTGCGAGGCGCCCGCCCGGAGAAGGCGATCGCCTTGATGAACCCGGATCAGCCGGACGTCAGGACCTTCGTGTCGACCTCGCTGAGCGCACCCGACAAGGACAACGACCCGCTGCTGCTCTTCAGCCGTTTCGACCCGGCGCAGGCACGCCTGGTCGGGGACGTGGTGAAGGCCCGAGGGCGGATCACGTTCCGGGAGGGGAAGCGCGGGGCTCTTGAGGTGACGGCCGACGTCACCTACGTGTACCCGGTCGCACCGGCGGGCGGCGGCGACGAGGTCGTGCGCACGATCGTGCGACGGGAGACGGTGGTGAGCTGGGACGACCCGGAGAAGGTGATCACCAAAGCAGGAACGTTCACTCTCCTCTCGTACAAGACCGACATGACCAACGGCGGTTGCGACACGTACACCGGATACTTCAGGCCGGAGTTCGGCGGCGGTTCGGACCAGACCACGGACAAGAGCCGGACGGTCGATCCCTACGACCGCAGCAAGGCGATGGGGAAGGGCCGCGCGGGCCACGACGGCTGCGGGACCGCTGCACGGTCGTAGCCGTAATTGTGGTCGTGGTCGTCGTCGGGCCTGTGAGGCGGGGCGCCGCTTTTGCCGGTCCGGCAACAGAAGTGGCGTGACCGGGGAACCCTCGGCGACGGTGGGGCGCATGACCGACGACATCACAGCGAAAGCGCCGGCCCCGGACGTCTCCTCCGCCGGTGACGGATACCTCGGCGACCCGGCGGTGCGGGCGGAATGGGACAACCGTTACGCCGATCGGCAGCAACTCTGGAGCGGGCAGCCCAACGGCGCACTCGTGGCCGGGGTCGCCGGACTCACCCCCGGGCGGGTGCTCGACGTCGGCTGCGGCGAGGGCGCGGACGCCGTCTGGCTGGCGCGCGGCGGCTGGGACGTGACCGCGCTCGAGGTCTCGGGCGTGGCACTGGAGCGGGCGGCCGGGCACGCGCGGGACGCCGGTGTCGACGTCCGCTGGGTGCACGCCACGCTGACGGAGGCGGGACTCGCGCCGGCCTCCTTCGACCTGGTCTCCGCGCAGTACCCGGCCCTGCTGCGTACCCCCGAGGCCTCGGCCGAGCGGGCTCTGCTCGCGGCCGTCGCGCCCGGTGGCGTGCTGCTGCTCGTCCACCACGCGGGGATGGACACCCAGCAGGCGGACGACGGCGGCTTCGACCCGGCCGACTACGTCTGGCCCTCGATGGTCGCCGCACTGCTCACCGACGACTGGGTGGTGGAAGTGGACGAGCAGCGGCCACGCGTCGTACCCGACGGCGGCGCAGGCGCGCACCACACCGACGACGTGGTGCTGCGCGCCCGTCGGCTGCGCTGAGGGCCCGGGAGGTTCGACGGCCGACGCGGGGCGGCCGCAGGGGGGAAGGGCGATCTCAGTACGTGTGTCCCACGTGCGCGAGGGCCTGCTTGAGGAGCACCCCGCGGCCCCCCGGCATCTCGTTCTGCACCGCCGGGGAGGCCGCCTCCTGCGGACTGAACCAGACGAGGTCCAGGGCGTCCTGCCGAGGGCGGCAGTCGCCGGCCACGGGCACGATGTAGGCCAGGGACACCGCGTGCTGGCGCGGGTCGTGGTAGGGGGTGATGCCCGCCGTCGGGAAGTACTCGGCGACGGTGAAGGGCTGCAGAGAGGCGGGCACGCGCGGCAGCGCCACCGGTCCGAGGTCCTTCTCCAGGTGGCGGAGCAGCGCGTCACGGACTCTCTCGTGCTGCATCACACGACCGGACACCAGGGTCCGGCTGATGGTCCCGTCCGCGCCGATCCGCAGGAGCAGCCCGATGCTCGTGACCTCGCCGCTGTCGTCCACGCGCACGGGCACGGCCTCGACGTACAGGATCGGCATCTGGGCCCGGGCCGTGTTCAGCTCGTCCGTGGTCAGCCAGCCGGGCGTGGTCTCAGTCATGTCAGACATCGCTTGATCATACTTACCTGACGGCCTTTCGGCCCAGACCGCCTGTATGCCACGCGGGTGTGACTTCGTACGGTCCGTGGCCGCGCACGTACTCGGACCGAACTGAGTATCCGGACTCTGACGGGTGTTCGGGCGGGCCGGAACACTGGAGCCATGAACACAGGACAGCAGAGAAGAACCTTCCAGGTGTGGGCCGCCCTGGTGTCGGCGGCGGTGGCCATGGCGGTGTGGGCCGCCTGGCTGGGCTGGGACCAGCACCGCGATGTGCACCCCGACGGCTCGACGACCGGTCCGTACGAGGCGTGGCAGGTGGTCGGCCTCGGCCTGACGCTGCTGGCTCCGGTGTGCTGGACGGCGTTCCGGGAGTACGCCGTGGCCGGGGTGATCGGCACGACGGCGGGCCTGACCGTTGCCGCCTTCTACGACTGGTCGGACGACGCGAGCGGCCTCTTCCTGATCGGCGCGATTATGGTGATGATCGGGACCCTGGCCCTCACGAGCGCCGTCTCGGCTCTGGCCGCCGCCGTGAAGCGCAAGCGCGGCTGAGATCATGACCGCGGGGAGCGTCGTCGTCCGGCGACGCGAGGAAGGGTGAGCGAGCGTGGCCGAGGGCCGGATGACGTACAACGTGCGGTACGGGACGTCCTGGCCGGTCGTCGTACGCCAAGGCAGCGGCGCGGGCCGCGAGGGGGACATCGCGATCGGGCTGCTCTGCCGCGTACCGGACGGCCGGGGTGACGCCTCGGACTCCTCGGCCCGCACCTTCGACGTCGTCGGTGAGGGGCAGACCGCGATAGCCCGGGTGTCCACCGAACGGACCGGCTCTCGCATCAGCGGACGCCCGGCCGTCTACCGCGTCGACGACCCGTACGGCGCCCCGCTGGGCCGGATCACCTACCGGCGCGGACGCGCTCTGCGCGGCGCCCGCGCACGCTGGACCGTCGAGTCGGTGACCGGCCACTCCGTGCGCGGCTTCCGCGGGCGCCTGTTCTGGTGGGCGGTGTGGTGGCCCGTCGGCCTGCCCGTGAGCCTGCTGTGGCTGATCCTGTCCCTGCTGGGCGAGGGCGACGACGCCTTCGGCAAGCCGCGCAGGGTGATCTGGCGCGACTCCTCACGCCGGGCGCATCTCGTCTTCCGAGGGGTCGCGGACGAGTACCGCGTCCTCGACGGGAGTTGGGACCCCAGGCTGGTGGCCGCGCTGCTCGGACTCCACCAGTCGTACGACCCGTCGGAAGGCAGCGGCGCGAACGGCTGGTACGCCACGTCCTGAGGCCGCGGACGACGGGGACGCGTGGGTCGGTCGTGAATCCCGCACCGCGGGATGGCGGCCCGGTCCTCGGTGTCAGCAACAACTGCGAGGTTCCGGGGGGCTCGACGAGCTGACCGCGTACGCATCGGGCCCCGGCGCGGACGAGCGAGCGACGTCAACGGACCGAAGCGCCCCTCCCCCCTCCCTCGCGGGGTACCCCGCTCTCGCGGCGTACCCCGCTCTCGCGAGGACCCCTGCTCCGAGTGGAGTCCTTGAGTGGTAGGCCTCCCGATGCGGACGCAGGCTGGCGTACGCCGACCTCGCCGGACATGCGACGGGCGGCCACGCCCACGCGCCCCGGCTCCGAGCGGCCGGGGACGTCCGAGAGACGGGATGACATGCCGGAACAGAGCATCGGCCCGGACGGCCTGCCGTCCGTTCGCGGAGTCGACAGGAGCGTTCGGCGCCGGACGGCGCGACACACCCCCCTACCGGGGCGCCCCCACCGCGCGCGCACCAGGACGGCGCTCGTCGCGGCAGGCCTGGCCGTGCTCGGCGCGCTCGGCCCCACGCCGAGCAGTGCCCTGGCACCCTCCGCGGAGGGCCCCCGGCCGGGACACCCGGCCCGGTTCGTGCCCGGTCCGTGCCCGGAGACGCCGGAGCCGATCCCCGGGCGGTGCGGGTTCCTGGAAGTGCCCGAGAACCGCAGCCGCAAGAACACCCGGACCATCCGGACGACCGTCGCGATCATTCCGGCCACGTCGGCGAAGCCCGCCGGGGACCCGGTGGTCTTCATGGAGGGCGGTCCCGGCGGCGATGCGATCGGGGCCATCCCCTTCCTGATCGCCTCCCAGGTGAACCGGGACCGCGACCTGATCGTCATGACCCAGCGCGGCGCCCTCCACTCGCAGCCGAACCTCGCCTGTCCGGAGATGGACCGCTTCAACGCGTCCGCCGTCGGCATGCCCTACGACGCGCCGTCCACCGGGCGAGGGCTGGTGCGCGCGGCGAAGGAGTGCCGGGATCGCCTGACGGCCGAGGGAGCCGACCTCAGCGCCTACAACACCACCGAGAACGCCGCGGACTTCGCCGCCCTGCGCAAGGCCCTGGGCATCAAGAAGTGGAACGTCTACGGGTACTCCTACGGCACCGACCTGGGCCTCACCTACCTGCGCCGGCACCCCCAGGGCATCCGCTCGCTGGCGATCGACTCGGTCGTACCGCCGCAGATCGTGAGCCTGCCGTGGGCCTGGGACAGCGCCCAGGAGGGGATCAGCGCGGTCTTCGCGGCCTGCGAGGCCCAGCCCGCCTGCAAGGCCCGCTACCCGGACCTCTCCCGCACGCTCACGGAGCAGGTCCGGCGGCTGGAGGCGAACCCCCTGAAGCTGACCGTGCCGCCGCCCGGTGGCGGAACCCCGGTGAAGGTCGTCCTCGACGGAGGCACGCTGGTGAACCTGCTGGTCACCAACGGCCGACTCGTCCCGTCCGCCGATGTCCCCGCGGCGCTCTACGAACTCGCCGCCGGCAATCCGGAACGCCTCGCCCGGGCCCAGGCCGCCGGCGCGACGCCCGCCATCGGCGAGTTCGCCCACGGACTGACGCACTCGGTGGCCTGCGCCGAATGGGCCCCGGGCTACTCGAAGCGCGATGTGCTGAAGGCGGGCCGGCGGGCCTTCCCCGGCTGGCCGGACTCCGTGCTGGCCCACGCGCCGCAGCTGCCCTTCGAGCACGACCTGTGCCGCGCCTGGAACGTACCGGACCGCACCGAGGTCCAGCGGGTGCCCACCCACAGCGAGGTGCCCACGCTCATCATCACCGGGACCTTCGACGCGAAGACCGGCGCGAGCTGGGGGCCGTTCGCCGGCCGTACGCTGCCCCGCTCCACCGCCGTGGTGGTCCCCGGGATCACCCACTGGGTGGTGCCCCAGGAACCCTGCGCCGCGTCGGTCCTGCGCTCCTTCCTGACCCGGCCGACCGAGCCCGACACCCGCTGTGTGGCAGGTGTCGTGCCCAAGCCGTTCACCATCATCCCCTGACCCGGAGGACGCACGATGTCCCCAAGAACGACCCCGCGCCGGCGCCCCGCGCGACGGCTCCCGACAACGCTGGCCGGAGCCACGGCCGGAGCCCTCGTCGTCGGCCTGGCCGCGATCCCCGCACACGCCGAGACCGGCACCGGCGGCCCGATCGGCACGGTCGCCCGCACGGTGGGCGACGCCCACTTCGAACCGGGCCCCTGCCCCAGGACGGCGGACCCGATCCCCGATCTGGCGCGCGCCCGCTGCGGCACCCTCACCGTGCCCGAGAAACACCGGGCCAAGGGACCCAAAGGGCCCAAGGAGCCCAAGGAGCCCAGGGGGCACGGGGGGCACGGGGGACGCAAGATCACCCTCGCCGTCGCGATCATGCCCGCGGAGAGCAGCAGGCCGTCACCCGACCCGATCGTGTGGCTCGCCGGCGGTCCCGGCGACGATGCGGTCTCCGAGATCCCGATGGCGCTGGCCGGAGACCTGAACCGGGACCGCGACGTGATCTTCATGTCCCAGCGTGGCACCTACTCGGCAGACCCGGTGCTCACCTGTCCCGGCATCGACCGGTTCAACGCCCGCGCCCTCGGTCTCGTGTCCAACGCGCCGTCGACCGGACGCCTGCACGTCGAGGCGACCCGGGCCTGCCGGGACCGGGTGGACGGTACGGGGGCAGACCGCAGCGCCTACAACGACATCGAGAGCTCGGCCGACTACGACGCCCTGCGCAAGACGCTGGGGGTCAGGAAATGGAACGTCCTCGGCATCTCCTACGGCACCCACCTGGCGCTCAACTACATGCGCCTGCACCCGAAGGGCATCCGGTCGGTCGGCATCGACGGCGTCCTGCCGCCCTCCCGGGCAGGCGGGGCCGTGACCTGGAAGGCCGCGAGAGAGGGCTTCGACGGTCTGTTCAAGGCCTGCGCGGAGCAGCCCGCCTGCAACACCCGCTACCCGAACCTGAAGGCCACCTTCCTCCGCCTCGTCAGCGAGCTGGAGGCCAAGCCGCTCACCGTCACCGTCACGGTCCCGGTCCACCCGGAGCCGGTGAAGGTCGTGCTGGACGGGAGCCAGCTCGTCACCTGGCTCACGTTCGCCAGCCACCTGGCGGAGGGAGTGCCGCGCTCCATCGACGAACTGGCCCACGGCAACGGGCAGCGGATCGCCGAGCAGCTCGCGGGCGGCAAGTACAGCCCGCAGGCCATCGGAAGGGTCTCCCACGGGCTGGTCTACGGCGTCTTCTGCAGCCAGTGGACACCGTACGAGAGCCGGGCCGACATCGTCCGGGGCGGACGCCGCGCGTTCCCGTCGTTCCCCGAATCGATGCTTCCCAACGCGCCGCAACTCGCCTGGCTCCATGACGACTGCCGCGCCTGGGACGTCCCTCCGGCGCCCCCCTGGATCAGGGACGTGACCCGCAGCGACATCCCGACCCTCGCCCTGTCCGGCGGCTTCGACGCCCAGACCGCGCCCAGCAACGGGGCCTACGTGGCCCGTACGCTGAGCCGGTCCCACGCCATCACGGTCCCCTACGTGGCCCACGTGGTCTTCGCCGACTCGCCGTGCGCGCAGACGATCACCACATCGTTCTTCGCCGACCCCGCCCGACCGGACACCCGGTGCCTGGCGGGCCTCCAGCCGCCGCAGTTCGAGATCGCGCCGTAGACACGCCCGACCGCACCGGTAGACGCCCCCACCGCCCGGCCCCCGCTCGCATCGGAGCGGGGGCCGGGCGGTCGATGACGGATCTGCGTCAATGGATGCCGTCAGGCCGCGTCGGGCATCCGGCGGTTCATGCGTTCGTGCATGTGGCCGAAGAACTCCTCGGGCGGGGTCACGCCCGCCGTGACCCTGACGAACTCGTCGCAGGCCGCAGGGCTCTGGGCCACGGCGAGGAGCAGTTGCTCCATCTCGGGGGGCGGCGGTTCCATCGTCGCGAAGTCCGCCGTGAACTCGTACATGCTCGTGACCTGCTGGTCCCTCGCCTCCTGCGTACCCCGCATGGCTTCGTCGAACGGCCGGCGGCCGGCGAGCACGTCGTCGAGCGCACGTGTGCACCGCTCCGCGTCCCGGAAGGCGTCCTGGATGCCCTGCGCGGTGATGGGGTCCTTCAGGTACCCCGCGTCGCCGACCAGGACCCAGCCGGGTCCGTAGGGCTTGCGGAAGTAGTTGGGGATGGCCATGCCGACGAACCGCTCGGCCCGGGTGGCGCGGGCGATCCGCTCGGCGAACGCCGGCGCACGGGCCAGCGTGGCGTGGTAGTTGCCCTCGACGTCGCCGCGCTTCGCCTCGAAGTCGCGCATGGGCCAGCCGCAGATGACCAGCGTCAGGTCCTCGTTGGTGGGCCACGCGGCGAAGGCGCAGTCGCCGCGGTCGTACGCCTCGAAGACGCCGTGCATGGGCAGGCCGGCCCAGTACGTGTAGTAGTAGGCGTTGATCTTCGGCTTCGCCGCGTAGTCCGCGGCGCCCGTCGCCCGCGCGACGGACGAGTGGATTCCGTCCGCGCCCACGACGACCCGGGCCTCGTCGACGGCGGCACTGCCGTCCTTGCCGTGGCCCTTGATCCCCGTCACCGCCGCCCCGTCGAAGAGGACCTCGTCGACCGTGAACCCCTCGCGCACCTCGGCGCCGGATTCCGCGGCGGCGTCGACGAGGATCTTGTCGAGGACCGTGCGGCGCGGTGCGTGGGACGCAGCGAATCGCCCGTCGGCCGGGGACCCGACGATGGTGAACGGTCCGAGGTCGAACGCGTAGGTGTCGATGGGCGGACACCCGGTCGCCACGACCCGCTCCAGGAGTCCCCACCGGTCGAGCGCGGCCAGTCCGGGCGGATGGATCAGATGGGTCGAGATCGTGTCGCTGGGGAACGTGGCCCGGTCGACCAGGAGGACCCGGTGACCTAGGCGAGCCAGGAGCATCGCGGTCGGTGCCCCGGCACAGCGTGCGCCGACGACGATCACGTCGTACCGGTGGTTTCCGTCGCCGGCCGGGCCGGCTGTGCCGCTCATGAATCTCACCTGCCGAACGGACTCTTGCCCGTGGGCGGCCGACGGGACACGGGAAGCCCCGGCCGTCGCCGCTGCGCGGAGTGTGTCTCCCTCCACGCTAGAACAACCGTGCGCCGAGGTCTCGCCGGGGCGGGTCAGCGCCCTGGCCCTCGACGACCGGGCCCGCGCTTCCGGTCCGCGCGACGAAGCGCGGACGCGCGCCCATACTGAGGATGACGGCAGCCGTCCAGGGGTGCGTAGGTACCGGAATCGCGGTGGCGATGGAGCAGGTGCCCTTCGACGAAGTGACCACCGGCGCGGCCCGGGACGCGGGCGGCTGGCTGGGGGCCCTGCAGGTCGCCGTGGTGGCCACGGGCGCGGACGGGGCGATCGTCCGCTGGGACCACGCCGCGGAGGACCTGCTCGGCTACACGCCGCACGAGGTGCTCGGCCGGCACATCGCCGACCTGCTCCACCCGGGTGCGGACCGCAGTCTCGGCCGGTCGCTGTGGGAGGGCGCCGCCACCGGCAGCGGGGTCATGGGAACGGTGACCGCCTGGCACAGGGAGGGACGCCCGCTGGACCTGGAGATCTGGGCGTGCCCGGTGCCGGCCCGCCACCGGGGCGGGACGACGGTGCTGGTGTTCGCCGCGGAGGCGGAGGCCGCACGGCGGATCCGCGGCTCGTCGGTGGTGTGGGACGGACTGTTCTCCCGCTCCCCGGTCGGCATCGCGGTCCTCGACACCCAGCTGCGCTTCCTCCGCGTCAACCCGGCTCTGGAGGCGATGAACGGCCTGTCGCAGGCCGCCCACATCGGGCGCCGCCTCGTCGAGATCCTGCCCGACGTCAACGCCGCGGACATGGAGCGAGCGATGCGCCGGGCCCTGGACGAGGGAAGGCCCGTCGTGGATTCCCGCCGTACGGGCCGCACGCCGGCCGACCCGGACCACGACCACGTGTGGTCGGGGTCGTACGTCCGGCTGGAGGACGCCGACGGACGTCCGATCGGGCTGGCCGCGACGCTGATCGACATCACCGCCCAGCAGCAGGCGCAGCTCGAAGCCGAGGCGGGCCGGCGCCATCTCGCCCTCGTGAACGAGGCCACGCTGAAGATCGGCACCAGCCTGGACCTGGAACGCACGGCGCAGGAGCTCGCCGACGTCGCCGTGCCCGAGCTCGCGGACGCCGTCACCGTCGACGTCCTGGAGTCCCTGGCCGCCGGCGGCGAACTCGGCACCGGCCTGGTGGGCGGCGCCGCGTTGCGCCGGGTGGCCAAGGCCCCGCTGACGGGATCGTCCGTCACGGCGGTCCTCGCCCCCCTGGGACGCACACTCGTCTTTCCCGTCAACGCGCCGTACACCCGGGCACTCGGTGAACGCCGCCCCTTCGTCGTGCGCGAGTTCGACGAGGAGGCCATCGTGCCGGCGGCCGGTCACTCCAGTGCCCCTGCCGAGCTGCTGGGGCTGGGAGTGCACTCGTTCATGATGACGCCGCTGCTCGCCCGGGGCGTGGTGCTGGGCCTGGCCACCTTCTACCGGACCCGTGCCGTGGGTCCCTTCACCAAGGGGGAGGTCGACCTCGCCGGTGACCTGGCGGCGCGCGCCGCGGTCTGCGTGGACAACGCGCGCCTCTATCGCCGTGAACACGACACGGCCGCCGTGCTGCAGCGCAGCATGCTGCCGCAGCACATCACCCCTCCGCCCGGGATCGAAGTCGCCCACCGCTACCTGCCCGCCAGCGACGTCAACGAGGTCGGCGGCGACTGGTACGACGTCATCGCACTGGAGGACGGCAGAGCCGTGCTCGTCATCGGCGACGTGATGGGGCACGGCATCGCGGCCGCCGCGGTGATGGGGCGGCTCTCCGCGAGCGTCAGGGCCCTCGCGCGCCTCGACCTCTCGCCCGAGGACATGCTGTACCAGTTGGAGGCGGCCCTGCACGATCTCGCCGAGCCGATGCTGGCGACCTTCCTGTGCGTCGTGGTCGACCCGGCCACCGGCCGCTGCCGCATCACCCGCGCCGGCCACCCGCCTCCTGTGGCTGTCTCTCCTGACGGCGCCGTCCGCCTGCTCGACGTCCCGCCGGGTCTGCCGCTGGGCGTCGGTGGCATTCCCTTCACGACCACCGAGGTCACGCTACCCCTGGGCAGCCTCCTCGTCCTCTACACCGACGGCCTGGTCGAGTCCCGAAGCAGCGACATCGACGCCCGCCTCACCGAGCTGACCGACCTGCTCGCCGAGCCCGGCCCGTCCCTGCCCGCCCTCTGTGACCGCCTGCTCACCCACCTCGTACCGGCTTCCGCGGACGACGACATCGCTCTTCTCATCGCCCGTGTCAACACCGCGGCCTGAGAGCGACAGGACGGTCGCCGGCCGTCGGCGCCGGAGCTCCGTGCTCCCCGCCGTGAATGTGCGAAGCCCTCTGGCGAATGCTGCAATGGGATCAGGACTGGCTCCGGTCGCGTCCGTGGTCATGCGACGAGGACGGGGTTGGGCTCGGTCATGTCCTCCCGACGGTGTGGAGCGGTGATGAGCAACGAATTCCAGGACATGGGGCCGGTCGACTTCCTGGTCATCGAGTTCCCGGGCAACCGGATGACGGGCAAGGGGCTGTCCCTTCTCCTCGACCTGGTCGACAGAGGCATCGTCCGCGTTCTCGACCTCGCGTTCGTCCGAAAGGACACCTACGGCAGCGTCACCGCTCTGGAACTGCGGGATCTCGACGACGACGGTGAGCTGGACCTGTCCGTGTTCGAGGGCTCCTCGTCCGGGCTCCTCGGGCAGGACGACCTCGACGAGGCGGGGATGGCCCTGGAACCGGGCAGTTCGGCCGGCATTCTGGTCTACGAGAACCTCTGGGCCGCCCCCCTCGCGCGGGAGCTGCGGCGTGGCGGTGCGCAGCTCGTGGCCGGCGGACGCATCCCCGTGCAGGCGCTCCTGGCCTCGCTGGACGCCGGGGAGCCGGAGGGCGGCAGCGCCGCTGCCTGACGGCTCCGGACGGTTGAGGAACCCGATCGAACAGCGGCCAAGGAGGAACGACATGCCAGGACTTCTTCGAGGTGTGGCGCGTACGGCAGTGGTGGCCGGGACGGCGACGGCCGTCTCCAACAGGGTCTCGCGACGGCAGGCGGGCCGTTGGGCCCGGCAGGAGCCGGCTCCGGCGGAACAATACGCACCGCCACCGGCCGAGGCGCCCCCGGCGGCCCCGCCCGCCCCGCCGGCCACGGACATGGGCAGCAAGATCGATCAGCTCAAGGAACTCGGACAGCTGAAGGAGCAGGGCATCCTGACCGAGGAGGAGTTCGCGGCACAGAAGAGCAAGATCCTCGGCTCCTGACCCGGTCGACGCCGGCTCCGTCGTCAGCGGCGTGAGGTGAGGATGCTGAGGACGTTGGCGCCGACGACGGCTCCGACGGCCGCCCCCTCGATCCAGCCGAGGCCCTGTCCGAGCCCGATCCAGCCGACCAGGGCCGCGAGCACGGGGTTGACGCTCATGAACAGGCCGAAGGCGGCGGCCGGTACATGGCGCAGTGTGAACAGGTCCACGAGGTACGGCACGGCCGACGCCAGGACGCCGGCCGCCACGGCGTACCCGAGGGACGCGGCGGTCGGCGGGTGGCGCAGTACGACCCAGAGCCCGACCGGCAGGAACATCACGGCGGACAGCAGCGCGGCGGCCGCGCTGCCCTGTGCACCGGGGACGCGGCTGCCCACCGTCCGGTTGAGCAGGATGTACGACGCCCAGCAGACCGCCCCGAGCAGGCCGAAGCCCATCCCGACGTAGTCGGTCGAGGGCTGCGGGCGCATGAGGGTGACGACGCCGGCCGCCGCCATCAGGGCGCACAGCGCGTCGACCCGGCGGCGGGTGGCGGCCAGGGCGATGGCGAGCGGGCCGAGGAACTCGAGGGTCACGGCGAGCCCGAGGCCGACACGGTCGATCGCGGTGTAGAGGGAGAGGTTCATCGTGCCGAAGACGACCGCGAGCAGGATGACGGGCCGCCACTGCCACCAGGTGAAGCTCCGCAGCGCGGGCCGGCCGACGGCCAGCAGCACGGCGGCCGCGACGTACTGGCGGACCGCGACGACCCCGACGGGACCGAGGACGGGGAAGGCGAGGGAGCCGGTCGCGGCGCCGATCTGATTGGACATGCCGCTGCCGAGCATGGCGGCCACACCGGCCGGGGAAGTGCGCTGCGTCGGCTCGGTGTGCGTCGCCGGGGCGGACCCGGCCGGGGCTGTGTGCATGGGCCGATCGTGGCGCCGGACCGTGCTTGCACAAAATGCATGTGCGCATCCGATCCATACGCTGAAGTCATGGATGTGGAACTGCGGCAGCTGCGCTGTCTCGTCGCGATCGTCGACGAGGGGACGTTCACCGATGCCGCGCTGGCGCTCGGCGTCTCGCAGGCCGCGGTCTCCCGGACCCTGGCCTCACTCGAACGAGCGCTCGGCGTACGGCTGTTGCGGCGCACCTCCCGGTCGGTGACGCCGACGGCCGCGGGGGTGCGCGTGGTGACGCACGCGCGGCGGGTGCTCGCCGCGGCGGACGAGCTGGTCCGGGACGCGACGGCGGGGCAGCACGTCCTGCGGATCGGTTACGCCTGGTCGGCCCTCGGCCGCCACACTCCGGCTTTCCAGCGCAGGTGGGCCGCGGCGCATCCGGGGATCGAGCTGCACCTGGTCCGGGTCAACTCGGCGACCGCCGGGCTCGCGGAGGGCTCCTGCGACCTGGCCGTGCTGCGCAGACCGCTGGAGGACCGCCGCTTCGACTCGGCGATCGTGGGGCTCGAACGGCGGCTGTGCGCGATGGCCGCCGACGACCCGCTGGCCAGGCGCCGGTCGGTGCGTCTCGCGGACCTGAGCGGCCACACCCTGCTGATCGACCGGCGCACCGGCACCACGACGCCGGAGCTGTGGCCGCCGGACTCCCGGCCGGCGACCGAGGAGACGTACGACGTGGACGACTGGCTCACGGCGATCTCCACCGGTCGTCGCATGGGCATGAGCGCGGAGGCCACCGCCAGTCAGTACCGCAGGCCCGGCGTGGTGTACCGCCCCGTGCGCGATGCCGAACCGGTCGCGGTGCGGCTGGCCTGGTGGCGCGACGACCCGCACCCGGCGGCGCAGCACGTGATCGAACTGCTCACCGCCCTCTACCGGGAGGCGTGACGAGGCCCCGGTCACGGTACGAGAGCGACGGGGTCCACCAGGCCCTGCCTGCCTGACGTAATGGCGTCTATGTGCCCTTCTATCCCCATTTTAGGAGTGAGCCACGACACTCTCGGTCATGCATTGCGCATGGATCTCGGGAGGCAGGGCAGGCGGCGGGTTCGCCGGTCCGACCGGCAGGGGGATCCATGGGAACGGAAGGCAAGACGCGACGTGAAGGCAGCACTACAGACCATCCATGTGGGCGGAGAATGGCGCTCGGCCCTGACCGGCGCCACGCGCGAGATCATCGACCCCGTCGACGCGACCGCCTTCGCGGTCGTGGCCGAGGGTGACGTCCAGGACACCGACGACGCCGTGGCCGCGGCGCGAGCCGCTTTCGACGACGGGGCCTGGCCCCGTACGCCGGCCGCCGAGCGGGCCGCCCTGCTGCGCCGGGTCGCCGCCCTGCTGGAGCGGGACCGCGAGCGGATCGGGGCCCTGGAGAGCCAGGACGCGGGCAAGACGCTGGAGGAGGGCCGCGTCGACGTCGACTGCGTCCGCGACGCCTTCCTGTACTTCGCCGACCTCGTGGCGAACGAGAGCGGCGGGCGGGTCGTCGACGCCGGTTCGGAGGAGATCCGCAGCATCGTCGTGCACGAGCCGGTCGGGGTCTGCGCCCTGATCACACCGTGGAACTACCCGCTCCTCCAGGCAAGTTGGAAGATCGCGCCCGCCCTCGCCGCCGGCAACACGTTCGTGATCAAGCCCAGCGAGATCACCCCGCTGACCACCGTCGTACTGATCGAACTGCTCCTGGAGGCAGGTCTGCCGCTCGGCGCGGCCAACATCGTCACCGGCCCCGGTGGCACGGTCGGTGCCCGGCTCGCCGAGCACCCCGATGTCGACCTCGTATCGTTCACCGGCGGTCTGGCCAGCGGTACGAAGGTGGCGAAGGCGGCCGCCGACAGCGTGAAGAAGGTCGCCCTCGAACTGGGCGGCAAGAACCCCAACGTCGTCTTCGCCGACGCCTGTTCGACACCCGACGGGTTCGACACCGCCGTCGACCAGGCGCTCAACGCCGCCTTCATCCACAGCGGCCAGGTCTGCTCCGCCGGATCGCGCCTCATCGTCGAGGAGTCCCTCAGCGAACGCTTCGTCACCGAGCTCGCCCGCCGGGCCGGACTGATCCGCCTCGGCCGCGGCACCGACGAGGGCGTCGAATGCGGTCCGCTGGTCTCCGCGGCCCAGTTGGCCAGGACCGAGGAGTACGTGGCCTCCGCCCTCGGCGAGGGCGCGGTCCTGCGCGCGGGCGGCGAGAAGCCGGCCGGCCCCGGCTACTTCTACCGGCCCACGGTCCTGGACCGGTGCCACCGCCGCATGCGGGTCGTGCGGGAAGAGGTCTTCGGCCCCGTCCTCACCGTGGAGACCTTCCGCACCGAGGAGGAGGCCGTCGCCCTCGCCAACGACACCGAGTACGGCCTCGCCGGAGCGGTGTGGAGCTCCGACGAGGACCGCGCCCGGCGGGTAGCGGCCCGGCTGCGCCACGGCACCGTCTGGATCAACGACTTCCACCCCTACCTGCCGCAGGCGGAATGGGGAGGCTTCGGAAAGTCCGGCATCGGCCGCGAACTGGGCCCCAGCGGTCTCGCCGAGTACCGCGAGGCCAAGCACATCTACCAGAACCTCGCTCCGCGCCCCGTGCGCTGGTTCGCGGGCACGACGGCGAAGGACCAGGCATGAACGACCAGCACGTGTACGACTACGTCGTCGTCGGCGGCGGCACCGCCGGTTCCGTGATCGCCTCCCGGCTGACCGAGAACCCGGACGTCACCGTCGCCGTCATCGAGGGCGGCCCCAGCGACGTCGGCCGCGACGACGTCCTCACCCTGCGCCGCTGGATGGGCCTGCTCGGCGGCGAGCTGGACTACGACTACCCCACCACCGAGCAGCCGCGCGGCAATTCGTACATCCGCCACAGCCGCGCGCGCGTCCTCGGCGGCTGCTCCTCGCACAACACCCTCATCGCGTTCAAGCCCCTCCCCTCCGACTGGGACGAGTGGGCCGAGGCCGGTGCCGAGGGGTGGGACGCGGCGGCCATGGACCCCTACTTCGCCCGGCTGCGCAACAACATCGTGCCCGTCGACGAGGCCGACCGGAACGCGATAGCCCGGGACTTCGTCGACGCCGCCCGGACCACGCTCGGTGTTCCGCACGTCGAAGGCTTCAACCGGAGCCCCTTCCACGAAGGGGTCGGCTTCTTCGACCTCGCCTACCACCCGGAGAACAACAAACGGTCGTCCGCGTCCGTCGCCTATCTGCACCCGTTCCTGGACCGGCCGAACCTTCACATCGCCCTGGAGACCTGGGCGTTCCGGCTGGAGCTCGAGGACACCCGCGCCACCGGTGTGCACATCCGCACCAAGGAGGGCGAAGAGCACGTCGTACGCGCCCGGCGCGAGGTCCTGGTGTGCGCGGGCGCCGTGGACACCCCGCGCCTGCTGCTGCACTCGGGCATCGGGCCGCGTGCCGACCTGGAGAAGCTCGGCATCCCCGTCGCGCACGACCTGCCGGGCGTGGGGGAGAACCTGCTCGACCACCCCGAGTCGGTCATCGTGTGGGAGACGCACGGCCCGATCCCGGAGAACTCCGCGATGGACTCCGACGCCGGGCTCTTCGTGCGACGGGACCCGGAGTCGAAGGGACCGGACCTGATGTTCCACTTCTACCAGATCCCCTTCACCGACAACCCGGAGCGGATCGGCTACGAACGGCCCGCGCACGGCGTGTCGATGACACCGAACATCCCCAAGCCGCGCAGCCGCGGCCGGCTCTACCTCACGAGCGCCGACCCCGAGGTCAAGCCCGCGCTCGACTTCCGGTACTTCACCGACGAGGACGACTACGACGGCCGGACCCTGGTCGACGGGATCCGGATCGCCCGGCAGATCGCGGCGAGCGAGCCGCTGGCCGGCTGGCTGAAGCGCGAGGTGTGCCCCGGGCCCGAGGTCACCTCGGACGAGGAGCTCAGCGCGTACGCCCGTCACGTCGCGCACACCGTCTACCATCCGGCGGGAACCTGTCGCATGGGAGCCGTGGACGACGAACTCGCCGTCGTCGCACCCGACCTGAGGATCCGGGGACTCGACAACATCCGGATCGCCGACGCGTCCGTCTTCCCGACGATGACCGCCGTCAACCCCATGATCGGCGTCCTCATGGTCGGCGAGAAATGCGCCGAGCTGCTGGGAGGCACCAACCGATGAACACCACGCCGCACACCACGACTTCGCCCCAGACGCCCGCGTCCTCCGTCTTCTCCGTGCGTGACCTGTGGAAGGTCTTCGGCCCGAAGGCCGACCGCGTGCCCTCGGACGAGTCACTCGCCTCACTCGACGCCGCCGAGCTGCGCGAGCGGACCGGCTGCACCGCCGCCGTCCGCGACGTCTCCTTCGACGTCCGCAGAGGCGAGGTCTTCGTCGTCATGGGCCTCTCCGGCTCCGGCAAGTCGACGCTCGTCCGCTGCCTGACCCGGCTCGTCGAGCCGACCTCGGGCCGGATCTCCATCGACGGCGAGGACGTGCTGTCCATGGACACCGGCCGGCTCCGCGAGCTGCGCAGGCACCGGGCCGCCATGGTCTTCCAGCACTTCGGGCTGCTGCCGCACCGGACGGTGCTCGACAACGTCGCCTACGGGCTCGAGATCCAGGGCTTGGCACGCGGCGAACGGCGCGAGCGGGCGGCGGAGTTCGTCACCAAGGTCGGCCTCGACGGCATGGAGCACCGCAGGCCGAGCCAGTTGTCCGGCGGCCAGCAGCAGCGGGTCGGGCTCGCCCGCGCGCTCGCGGTGGACCCCGAAGTCCTGCTGTTCGACGAGCCGTTCAGCGCGTTGGACCCCCTCATCCGTCGCGACATGCAGGAGGAGGTCGTACGCCTGCACCGGGAGGAGGGACGCACGATGGTCTTCATCACCCACGACCTGAGCGAGGCGCTGAAGCTGGGCGACCGCATCGCGCTGATGCGCGACGGCCGCGTCGTCCAGCTGGGCACGCCCGAGGAGATCGTGGGCGCCCCCGCCGACGAGTACGTCAGGGACTTCGTCCGCGACGTGCCGCGCGAGCAGGTGCTCACCGTCCGCTCGGCGATGCGCCCCGCGCTCGCCGACGAGCACGAGACCGGCCCCGCGCTCGCCCCCGGCGCCACCGTCCACGAGGCCATCGAGGCCGTCGCCCGCACGGGCGAGAACGCGCGGGTCGTCGAGGACGGCCGCTGCCTCGGCGTCGTCGACAGGGCGGGACTCCTCGGTGTCGTCGCCGGCATCCCGGCCGCGACGGGAAAGGCGGTGGCCTGATGCACTCCCATACGACCTGGCCGCCGCCGGGCGGCACGACGGGCGCCACCGTCCTGGGGCGCCCGACCGGCGCTCCCGTCCCCGGGCGGTGGGGCCGATGACTTCCACCGCCACTCCTGTCACTCCGGGCTCCACGACCGGCGTCGCCCCCGGGCCCGGGGCGCTGCGTTCCCTCGCGCCCCATCGCGGCCGACTGATCGGAGCGGGCGCGGCCGTCGCGTTCGTTCTCGGTTCCGTACTCCTGGGCGGCGGCAGCTGGCCCGCTTCGCTCGCCGTCGATCTGTCCGGGCCGCTGGACCGCACCAGCGACTGGATCATCGACAACCGCGACGGCCACCCGCTGTTCCTCCACTTCCTCGGACACGTCAGCAACGCCGTGGTCGTGTCCGTCCGCGCCGTGTACCTGGTGCTGCTCGCACTCGGCTGGGCCGGCGTCACCGCCGCCGCCGGGCTCGTGGCCTGGCGTGTCGCGGGCGTGCGGCTCGCCCTGACGTCCGTCGCGGCCTTCGCCGTGTGCGGACTGCTCGGCATGTGGGTGCCCACCATGCAGACGCTCGCGCTGATGGCGGTCGCCGTCGCCGCGTCCGTCCTGCTCGGCGGACTCCTCGGCCTCGCCGCCGGACTGTCGGACCGCCTGCACCGGATCCTGCGCCCGGTCCTCGACACCATGCAGGTGCTGCCGGCCTTCGCGTACCTCCTGCCCGTCGTCCTGGTCTTCGGCATCGGCGTACCCGCGGCCGTCCTCGCGACCGTCGTCTACGCCGCCCCGCCGATGGCCCGTCTCACCGCGCTCGGGCTGCGCGGCGCGGACGCCGGCGTCCTGGAGGCCGCCGCGTCCCTCGGCGCCACCGGCCGGCAGCGGCTGCTGACGGCCCGGCTGCCACTGGCCCGCAAGGAACTCCTGCTCGGCGTCAACCAGGCCATCATGATGGCCCTCGGCATGGCCGTGATCGCGTCCGTCATCGGCGCGGGAGGCCTCGGTGACCGCGTCTACCAGGCACTGGGCTCCGTCGACGTCGGTGCCGCGCTCGCCGCCGGTGTGCCGATCGTGCTGCTCGCCGTCGTCCTGGACCGGGTCACCGCCGCGGCCGGGGAGCGGCTCGGCGCGGCTCCGGCCCGCCGGGCCGGATTCGGCTGGGCCGTCGCTCTCGCGGTGACCTCCGTCGTCGCCGTCGCGGGCCGCCTGTCCGACCGGCTCGCCTGGCCCCACTCCTGGACGGTCGACATCGCCGGACCCGTCAACGGGGCGGTCGACTGGATGACCGCCCACCTCTACTCCGGTGTACCCCTCGTCGGCGGGACCGCCGACTGGGCGGGACGTTTCACCACCTGGGTCCTCAACCCCCTGCGCGACGGCCTCCACTGGCTGCCCTGGTGGGCGGTTCTGCTGACCGTCGGCGCACTCGCCCTGCTCATCGGCACCTGGCGCACCGCCACGACCGCCGTCCTCGCGATGGCGGCGATCGGCGTGCTCGGAGTCTGGGACCCGGCGCTCGACACGCTGTCCCAGGTCCTGGCCGCCGTCACCGTGACGCTGCTGCTCGGCCTCGCCCTCGGGGTCGCCGCGGCCCGCAGCAGCCGCACGGGACGCGCGCTGCGTCCGGTTCTCGACGTCTTCCAGACGATGCCGCAGTTCGTGTATCTGATCCCCGTCGTCGCCCTGTTCGGTGTCGGCCGCGCCCCGGCCGTCGCTGCCGCCGTGGTCTACGCACTGCCCGCGGTGGTACGGATCACGGCCCAGGGACTGGGCGCCGTGGACCCGGCCGCGCTGGAGTCCTCGCGCTCCCTGGGCGCGACCGGGCGGCAGCAGCTCTTCCAGGTACAGCTGCCATTGGCCCGGCCCGCGCTGCTGCTCGCCGTCAACCAGGGCGTGGTCCTGGTCCTCGCCGTCGTCGTCATCGGCGGCCTCGTGGGCGGCGGCGCACTCGGATACGACGCGGTCTTCGGCCTCGCCCAGGGCGACCTCGCGACCGGCCTGGTCGCCGGTGCCGCGATCGTCTGCCTCGGCCTGATGCTCGACCGCGTCACCCAGCCGACGGAACGCCGCGGCCTCGCCGGAAAGGGGGCCTGAGATGGCTCGTACGCACATCACCGCACTCGTGACCGCGGCCGCCCTGGCGGCCGGCCTCACCGGCTGCGGCGCCGCCGACATGACCCGGCAGGCATCCCCGTACGCCGACGCGAAGAGCTCCCGCACGGTGACCCTGTCCACGCAGTCGTGGGTGGGCGCGCAGGCCAACGTCGCCGTCGCCCAGTACCTGCTGGAGCACGAGCTCGGCTACCGGGTGGACACGGTCCAGATCGACGAGGTCCCCGCCTGGGACGCGCTCAGCCAGGGCCGGGTGGACGCCATCCTGGAGGACTGGGGTCACCCGGAGCAGGAGAAGCGGTACATCGACGACAAGGGGACGATCGCCCGGGGCGGAGACCTCGGGGTGACCGGCCACATCGGCTGGTACGTGCCGACGTACTTCGCCGAGCAGCACCCGGACGTCACCGACTGGCGGAGCCTGAACAAGTACGCCGACGTGTTCCGCACCGCGGAGAGCGGCGGCAAGGGCCAGTTGCTGGACGGCTCCCCGTCCTACGTCACGAACGACAAGGCACTCGTGAACAGCCTGGACCTCGACTACCAGGTCGTGTTCGCGGGCTCCGAGGCGGCGCAGATCACGCAGATCAAGCAGTTCGCCAAGGAGAAGAAGCCGTTCCTGACCTACTGGTACAAGCCCCAGTGGCTGTTCGAGAAGGTCCCCATGACGGAGGTGAAGCTGCCCGCCTACAAGGAGGGCTGCGACGCCGACCCGGAGAAGGTGGCCTGCGCCTACCCGCACACGCGGCTGCAGAAGTTCCTCAACGCCCGCTTCGCCGACGGAGGCGGTGACGCCGCCTCCTTCCTGAAGAGGTTCCGCTGGACGACCGAGGACCAGAACGAGGTCGCCCTGATGATCGCGGAGCAGAAGCTGTCGCCGCAGGAGGCGGCGGGGCGCTGGGTGAAGGAGAACGAGACCACCTGGCGGGCGTGGCTCCCGTCCTGACACCGGTGCGGCGGCCCGGACGCGCACGCCGGTCCGCCGCACCTTCCACCCTCCGGCCCCGCCTCCCCACCTCATTCCGCGCCCCGAAGCTCCCGGGAGGCTCGCCGGCGGCGGGCGTAGAGGCGGCCGACGGGTTCGGCGCTCAGGCCGTGCAGGACGATGCTGACCATGACCGTGATCACCATCACCCGGGACACGAAGTCACCGCCGCCGGCGGCGGGCAGCTCGATCGCGGCGAGGAGGCCGAAGACCACCGTGGTCGCTCCTCGGGGCCCCATCCACCCGAGGAACAGCCGGTCGGTCAGGGACAGCTCCGTACCGATCAGCGCGAGCATCACGGGCACCAGGCGCACCAGGGTGACGGCGAGGACGGCGTAGAGGATCACGGAGAGGTGGAAACCGTCCCAGAACTCGTCGTTGACCATCTGGCCGAAGAGGAACCACAGGGCGAGCGTCAACAGTGTCGACAGGTCGTCGGTCATCTGCACCGCGTCCTCCGGAAGACGACGCAGCGCCGGCGCGATGCAGACACCGGCCACGAAGGACGCGACGAAGCCGTTCCCGCCCAGGGACACGGACAGGGTGTACGCGGCGATCGGCACGCTCAGCACCGCGAGCCGCGTCGCGGCGGGCAGCGTCCAGCCCTTCGCCCAGGACCGGCGCAGCAGCCCTCCGGCCAGCCAGCCCACGAGCGAGCCCGCCCCGACCGCCAAGACCGCCGCTCCGACGGCGGTGAGGAGGGCCTCGGCGTAGTCGCCGCCGGCCGTGCGGGACGCGGCGGCGCCGGCCACGCAGAGCAGGAAGACCGGTGAGATGACCCCGTCGTTCAGGCCGCCCTCGACGTTGAGTACCTCCCGGAGGCGAGCGGGCACGCGCCTGTCCCTGACCAAGGCCCCGGCGAGCGCCAGATCGAGAGGGACGACGACGGTCGCCAGTACCGCCAGGACCCATCCGGGCTGGTCGGGGAAGAAGGCGAGAGAGGCCAGGAAGGCGGCGCCCAGGGTCAGCGGCAGCGCGACCCCCAGGAGGCGGGCGACGATGTTCCGCTCCCGCCGGATCACACCGGCCGGCACCTCGGTCGCGTCGACGAAGAGCAGCAGGGCGACGATGATCTCCACCGTCCGCTCGAACCCGCCGAGGTCTCCGAAGTCGAAGGCGAGCGGCGGGTCCGAGCCGCTGGTGAGGGCGATGCCCGCCAGCATCATGGCGATCGGTGCGGTGATGCTCCATCGCGCGAGCCGGTACGACAGGACGCACCACATGAACAGAATGCCCGCGATGACGGTGCCGGCAGACAAGACCATCCGCGCTTTCGGAGGGGTTTTCTGACAGACGCAGCGTAAGGCGGGGCAGGCCTCGACACCTGCGAGCACGCCGACGGCGGCTCCGCCCACCCTGTGTCAGCGGCTCCGCGCGCCCTCCGCCGGAGCATCGGCTCCGGCAGTGCTGCCCCGCTCGGCCGGCGCTTCGGTTCCCTGGTGGGTTCCGACGGGTACCGGCGGGGCCGTGGTGCCGAAGGCGCGGCGATAGGCGGCGGGCGAGGTGCCGAAGGCCGTACGCATGTGAGCGCGCAGCGAGTTCCCGGAGCCGAGGCCGGCGCGGTGGGCGACGAGGTCGACGGGCAGGTCGGTGGTCTCGAGCAGCTGCTTGGCCAGTTCCAGTCGCTGACCCGTGAGCCACTGCACGGGGGTCATGCCGACCTCGTCGCGGAAGCGACGGGTGAAGGAGCGCAGGCTCATCCGCGCGTGCTCGGCGAGCCGGGCGAGGGTGAGCGGTTCGGCCAGGTGCTCCAGGGCCCAGGCGCGGGTGGCCGTGGTGCTGGCCAGGGTGGGCTCGGGGACGGGCCGGTCGATGAACTGCGCCTGTCCTCCGTCCCGCCACGGCGGCACGACGCACATGCGGGCGGCGCGGTTCGCCGCCGCCGCACCGTGGTCGCGGCGGATCATGTGCAGGCACAGGTCGACACCCGCGGCCACGCCCGCGGAGGTCAGCACGTCGCCGTCGTCCACGAAGAGCACGTCCTCGTCGACCTTGACCCGGGGGTAGGCCCGGCGGAACTCCGGCGCCAGGTTCCAGTGCGTGGTGGCCGGCCGGCCGTCGAGGAGACCGGCGGCGGCCAGTACGTAGGACCCGGTGCAGATGGACACCAGGCGGGTGCCTGGCCGGATGCCGGCGATGGCCGCGGCGACCTCGGGCGGGAGCGGGCCGCCGTGCCCGAGCTCCGGCATGGCGTGCGTGGGCGGGAGGACGACGGTGTCGGCGGCGGCCAGGGCCTCGGGACCGGCCGCGGGCTGCACGGTGAACCCGGCGTCGCTCGGGACGGGGGCCCCGTCCGCCGTGCAGATCGTGACCTCGTACAGGGGGCGGCCCTCCGCGTCCTCGACGCAGCCGAAGACCCGGGAGGGGATCCCGAGCTCGAACGGTGGCACTCCGGGCAGCGCGAGCACGGCGACCCGGTGCGGTGTCGCCCGGGGCCCCTCGTGGCTGTCCGGCGTCATCCGTCCGACCGTTTCCCTCATGGCCAGATCCTGTCACATGCTGGCCGAACGGCCAATACCGCGTGGGACCGGCGTACCGGATCGTGGACTCATCGCCGCCGGAAGAGTTCCGGGGGCGCGCCGGTCGAGACGGAAACGAGGCGGACACATGCGTGCGGTGGTCGTGGAGCAGTGGGGCGGACCCGAGAACCTGGTGGAGCGCGAGGTGGAGCGCCCCACGCCCGGTCTGAACGAGGTCCTGGTGCGGGTCCACGCGGCCGGAGTGAACCCCGTGGACTGGAAGACCCGCGCGGGCGGGGCCCTCATCGAGTGGGGCGCCGTGCCGGCCGTCGGGTGGGACGTGTCCGGCACGGTGGAGGCCGTGGGTCCCGGCGTGGGGATCTTCCGCCCCGGCGACGAGGTCTTCGGCATGCCGCTGTTCCCCCGGCAGGCCGGCGGATACGCCGAGTACGTGGTGGCCCCGGCCCGGCACCTCGCCCCCAAGCCCGCCTCGCTCAGCCACGTGGAGGCCGCGGCGCTGCCGCTGGCCGCGCTCACCGCCTGGCAGGCCCTCGTCGACACCGCGGACGTCCGTCCCGGGGAGCGGGTGCTGGTGCACGCCGCGGCCGGAGGGGTGGGGCACTTCGCCGTACAGATCGCCAAGGCGCGAGGCGCGTACGTCATCGGGACCGCGAGCGCCGCCAAGCACGACCTGGTGAGGGAGCTGGGCGCGGACGAGGTGATCGACTACCGCGAGAACCGCTTCGAGGACGTGGTCTCGGGAGTGGACGTCGTCCTCGACGGCCTCGGCGGGGAGACGGCCGAGCGCTCGCTCACGGTGCTCCGTGAGGGCGGCAGGCTGATCACCCTGCCGGGACCGGACGACGTCCCCGCCGCCCCGGACGGCGTGCTGGCGGCCTGGGTCCTGGTCGAACCCGACCACCTCGGCCTGAGGGAGATCGCGTCCCTCGTGGAGAAGGGGCAGCTGAAGCCGGTGGTCGACACCGTCCTGCCGCTCGCCGAGGCCGCGAAGGCCCATGAGATCGGCGAACGGGGCCGCACCACCGGGAAGATCGTCCTGACGGTCGCCTGACCCGCGGCCGACGGCCCGGCCACCCC